>CACLRL010000001.1 GCA_902609285.1 uncultured Candidatus Actinomarina sp.
TTATTGTCTTTTCGTTTATTCCATAGACAACTAGTGGTATATCATCATTCATTCTAAAAGTTGAAGAATTATCGATCACAAAAGCACCTCTGTCAACAAATTCATTTGCGTATTCTTTTGATCTAGCTCCTCCAGCAGAAAATAAAGCAATATCACATTGTTCAATTTTTTTAATATTTAATTCTTTTATTTCAATATCTTGATCATTAACTGAAAGTATTTTTCCTTCAGACGTTTTCGAGGCAAATAATTGAAACTCAACAGTATTATCAAAAAACTCTTCACAAAGTTTGATTATTTTACGCCCAACAAGACCTGTAGCTCCTACGATTGCAATATTCATTTATATTTCAATAAACTCTTCGTGAAGAGAGTCGATTGCTTTTTGCATATCGCTCTTGCTAACAACACAAGAAATTCGTATTGGGGAAGTTGAAATCATTGCGATATTAATTTTATTTTTTCCAAGTATTGAGAACATTTTTGAAGCTATTCCAGATTCAGCTTTCATACCTGCTCCAATAAGTGAAACTCTTGCGATGTTTGAATCAGAATCAGATCCTTCAGCATTCAATTCACTTGATAAATTATCTAATATAGTTTCTACATCGTTTTTTTGTTCGCTTGGTGAAGTAAAACTTATATCAGTTTTTGAGTCTTTGGATACATTCTGGACGATCATATCGACAATTACACCAGCTTCTGAAAGTGGGCCAAATACTTTACCAGCTATACCCGGCTGATCTGGTACTCCAAATAAAGTAAATTTAATTTCTTTATCATTGTGTGTAACACCACTTACTATGGCTTGTTCCATGACACTATCCTTTACAATTGTTCCTTCACCAATACTAAACGTAGGTTTAACAATTATTGGTACATTATACCTTCTACCAAACTCTACAGATCTAGCCATTAAAACCTTTGCTCCCGAAGAGGCCATCTCTAGCATTTCATCATAAGTAATCTCTTTTATAAGTCTGGCTTTTTCAACTATTCTTGGGTCAGCTGTGAACACTCCTTCAACGTCTGTGTAAATTTCACATTTTTCAGCATCAAGAGCAGCTGCTAATGCGACAGCTGTCGCGTCAGAGCCTCCCCTGCCTAATGTTGTAATTTCTTTTGTTTCTTTATTTACTCCTTGAAAACCAGCAACTATTACAATTTTTCCATCTTCGATTCCTTCTTTTACTCTCTCTCCTGAAATATCTTCAATTTCTGCCATTCCATGTCTGGAAGTTGTCGTTATCCCTGCTTGTGAGCCGGTAAGTGAGAAAGATTCGTAACCAAGATTATTTAAATGCATAGCTAACAGTGACATTGTTATTCTTTCTCCAGCAGATAAGAGCATATCCATTTCTCTTGGTGATGGTGTTTCTGAAAGTTCATTTGCTAAATTTATTAATTCATCTGTGCTTGATCCCATAGCTGAAACTACTACAACAACTTCATTGCCTGCTTCTTTACAGTCAATTATTTTCTGCGCAACTATCTTTAGTGTTTCAGGATTTTCAACACTAGTTCCACCAAATTTCTGTACTATTAAATTCATCTGAAACATTCTAATGAGTTTATTAAAGATTTAACAGACCTAGTATTCTTAGATTTAATGAGCATTGATCTTCATATTCATTCAAAAAATTCTGATGGAACAGACAGTATAGATGAGATTGTTAGCAAATCGAAAGAACAGCAATTACAAGCAATATCTATAACTGATCATGAGTACTTATCTGAAGTAAATGCTGAAGGAATTGAAATTATCTCTGGTGTAGAAATGAGTGTAAGCTGGAACGATCTTGATTCACAGAATCCATACAGCGGGATACATCTTTTAATCTACTTTTTAGAAAAGAATACCCCTCTTGATAAAATGCTTTTCAAAATAAGAGAGGATAAAAAAATTAGAAATTATGAGATTCTAGAAAATTTAAAAAACATTGGTATCGAGATTGAGAAAGATGAATTAGAAAATTTTGAGACAAAAGTACCAGGACGTCCTCATATTGCAAACCTAATGAAATCAAAAGGATATGTAAATACGTTAAATGAAGCCTTTCAAAAATATTTGGGTAATGGAAAAGTTGGTGATTCCCGAATTCATCAAAACAAAATTACAGATGTAATTCAAGTTGCTAAAGAATCTAAATCTTTAATATTTCTGGCTCATCCTCACACCTTGGTAAGTAATAAAAATTATTCTTTTTCAGAAAATTGGCACGATGAATCATTTTTTGAAATTCTAAAAAAATTAAAGTCTCTAGGAATAGATGGTGTTGAGACATATTACTCCAGTTACTCTAAATCGACTTCAAACTCACTAGAAGAAATTACAAATACTCTGAATTTGCTTAGAAGTGGTGGGTCTGATTATCACGGTATGAATAAACCTAATATAAATATAGGATTCGGATATGAGAATAATCAGTTGAATATTCCATACAACTTAATTGAAAAAATGAAAGCAAAACATGCGGAACTTTAAAAAACTGCTGGGACCAATTTCAATTATTTCTCTAGCCTATTTGATGAGCAGAATATTTGGGTTTATTAGGGAGATTCTTCTTGCAAGATGGACAGGTGTCTCGTCAGCAACAGACACTTTGGATCTTGCTTTTGTAATTCCTGATTTTTTGTTCTATCTTTCTGCAGGTGGATATTTAGCAATTACATTAATTCCTATTTTGTCCAAACTTCAAAAAGATAAACTTGTTGATTTAAATAATTACTTTCTCTCACTTTTAAGTGGTCTAACGCTAATATTTGGTATTTTTTCAATTATTTTCTTTATGTTTAGATATGAAATTGGTGAAATATTTGGAGTAATTGATATTGAGCTTTTTGTTCAAGTATTTACACCAATAATTTTTAGTCAGGTTTTCTTCTTTTCCGGAGCAGTCATGATGGCCTATCAATATTTCATGGGCGAGTTTAAATATGCTGCATTAGCTCCAGTAATGTATAATCTTTCAATAATTTTCTTTGGTTGGATAAATTCTTCTACCCCGGAATCAACAATTTATGGATTTGCCATTGGTGGCTTTATAGGTTCTTTTATAGGACATATAGTTATTCAAGTATATGGGCTGAAAAAAATTGGTCTAAATGTAAAATTAATAAAACCAAAGATTCAAGACTTGACAAATTACTTTAAAGTTTCAGTTCCTTTAATTGTTGGCCAATCAATTGCAGTTATGGATGAGCAGTTGTTTAGAATTTTTGGTTCCATGTTAAGTGTTGGAGCAATTGCATCATTTAGATATGCAAGGAGAATCGCCATTTTGCCAGTGGGCGTTATAGCTCAGGCAGTAGGTGTTGCTAGTTTTCCTACTATGTCAAATTTGTTTGTAAGGGAAAAATTTGGAGAACTCAAACAATTAATTCGTCAACAAATAGCAATATTATATTTTGTGAACCTAGCAATTGTGTTGGTGCTTATTACAAATAATGCTGAAATTATAAGTCTTGTTTATGAAAGAGGAGAATTTAATAGTAGTGATGTTCTTCGGGTTAGTTCAATAATGTCAATTGTTGCTTTTGGAATTTTGCCATGGTCATTAAACCAAATCGTTACTAGATCGTTTTATGTACAATCTAATTATTGGTATCCCGTTCTGGTAGGAACTTCCTCGACTGCTTTAGCTACATTAATTATTTTGAATACTGAAAATAAATCCGAAATTAGTTACGCAACTATAATCATTTCTTCTTTATTTTTATATTCATTAATTTTATTAGCCACTTTAAAAATTGATGGCGAAAAAATTCTGGATAAAAATTTGATTAGCGATTTGATAATTTCTTCAGTTATTTATCTTGTTACTCTAGGAATTATTCAATTCCTACCAATAGATAATTTTGGTAAGTTCTTGTACATATTTATTTCCACAACAATAATTGCATTATCTTTTATTGTGTCTGTTAGGGTAATTAAAATGAAATATGTGAAAATAAATAAGGTTAGATAAATGCAAAAATTTCCATTAAAAAAAGGTTTATCAGATGTTAATGAGCTTCATGATGAAATCAATGAGTACATAAATGTTTTGATGGGACATATTAATCCTCCAATATCCGATGGTATTGATACTCTTTTTGAAGTTAGTAGTACCTATCTTGCAAGAGCTAAAGAAATCGAAATTAAATTATTAGAAAGAGAAAGAAGTGGAAATATATCTTCAGGTGATGAATTAAAAAAATTTAGAACAGGTGAACTTAGAAGTTTTATAGAACTGTGTAAGAGTGCACAAAATCAAGGTTCAAGAAGAATTACTATGGCTTTGAGTGAGTTAAACCTAAAAGATAATTAGCTTAAGTCTTCAACATCAAAAATTTCCTGCGCTGCTGTTATTCCGCCATCTTCACTTTTTTTTGTAATTTCACTAATTTCTATAATTACACTTATTTCGATTCCCATTAATTTTGCTATCTCAGATTTAACCAAGTCTGCTATCTCGGATGACTTCTTTAACTCATCAAAAAGAAATTCATTATTTTTATCAACTAACAAAACAAGATCACCATTCTCCCGAACCTCAGGCTTAATTGATGTCAAGTAAGAAAATTTTCTTGAAGACAATATTTCTTTTAGAGAATTTAAAATTTTGGGCCAAAATATATCAAAATCTTCGATAGATTGTTTTTTTGTTGATTTTTTTTCTTTTTTCTTTGGTTCAGGCTTAACCTCAGTATGTTTTTTTGAATCGTATAATTCACTTTCATCATTTAATTTTGGCTGTAATAAATTTGATTGACCTTCTAAAAGATCCAACCTGTATCCTATCGACTTTACGTCTGAACCAAATTCTGGCTTTACTAATTTCATCATGAATAGTTCAAGTTTTAAATGCTGAGAATTTGAGACAGGTAATGTTGAATTTATTTCATCTATTAGATCAAGAATTCTTACAAGTTGCTTTGCAGAAATTTTTTCATTTGCTTTTTCTAAATTTTTTGAAAAATTTTCTGACAGAGATTTTAATTTTTCATCTTCAGGTAAATATTTCAAATAAAACAAATTTCTAAAAAATTCAGATACAGAATTAGTTATATCGGAAGGTTGTAATCCTTTCGAATATGCATCTCTAATTACAGTCAAAATTTTGCTCGTATCTTGAAACTCAATCGATTCAATTATTTGATCTATCTCTGAAGAGCCTAGTTTGCCAACTAAGCTGAAAATATTCTCAACTGTTAGGTCAGAACCAAAAGTATTATTTGCCTGCTCAAGTAAGTTAATTGCATCTCGAAGTGACCCGTCAGAATAGGATGCGATGATCTGTAAGATGTCTTTTTTAAAATTAATCTTTTCTTCTTTTGAGATTTGCTCGAGAACGTTGATTATTTTTTCATCCAAAATTTTCTTAAACACAACTTGAGTTGTTCTACTTCTAATGGTCTCAATTACTCTGTCAGGCTCAGTGGTTGCAAGAATAAAAATAACGTGCTCTGGTGGCTCTTCGAGTGTTTTTAGAAATGCATTAGATGCAGCATTTGATAACATATGCACCTCATCCAAAATAAATATTCTTTTTTTCCCAGGAGATGTTGCAATAAAATTTACACTTTCGTTCATGTCTCTAATGTCATCGACTTTATTATGGGATGCAGCATCAATTTCAGATACATCAAAAATAGGGTCACATCCAAGTTCTTTTGCAATTATTCTTGCAAGGGAAGTTTTTCCGACACCCTTTGGTCCAGAAAAAAGATAAGCATGACCAATTTTATCATCCGATATTTGTGATGAAATAAGGGCTACTGCTTCATCCTGACCAACCATCTCATTTAAGTTTTGAGGCCTATATTTTCTATAAAATGCTTGTTCCATATTACTAAATGCTAATAGCTTACACATCTATAGTGCACTGAAGAATTAAACTTAGTCAAATGAGAATTGGAGTAGATTTAGACGGTGTTGTTGCAAACTTCACCAAAGGTTGGACGACACAGTATGAAGCTGAGTTTGGGAAAAAAATTCTTGAAAAAGACATTACCGAATGGGGTTTATCAAAACCACTCACTCACTTTGAAGAAGAGATAAATTTTTGGAAATGGGCAAAAAATATAAACGGTTCGTCAATTTTTAGAAATTTAGATATTTACGAAGATTCTCTAGAAATTCTATATGACTTATCGAAGATGGGGCATGAAATCGTTATCATATCCTCAAAGCCATGGTGGTCAATTCACGATACATTAATGTGGCTAGGTGAAAAAAAAATTCCAACAAAAGAAATACATTTCATTGAGGATAAGTGGAAAATTGATTGCGATGTTTATATTGATGATGCGCCGTATCAACTCGATAATTATGTTAAAAATTTAAAGAATAAAGTCATTATTAGATTTGTAAGAGAATACAACGATCCGGTAACAGGCGTTCTTGATTTGAATGAATGGAAAGATTTAATTCCTTTATTAAATTCTCTTTAACAATTAATCTGAAATCATGAACGATTCCTTCATTCTCAGAGACAGAAAATGGCGAGAAACTAACGAAAGAATAACCTTATCTTCCAATGCAATGCTTTCTGAAAATTCCAAAGGCAGATTAAGTCATGAGGAACATGACGAGTTTAGAACTATTTTTGAAAGAGATAGAGATCGGATAATTCATTCAAAAGCATTCAGAAGATTGAAGCATAAGACTCAAGTGTTTATAAACCCTGATGGTGACCATTTTATTACAAGGATGACTCATACCTTAAATGTAACTCAAGTTGGGAGATCCATTTCAAAAACCCTTGGTCTAAATCCAGATTTAACTGAAGCTATATGTCTAGGTCATGATGTGGGTCACTCACCTTTTGGTCATACTGGAGAAGAAATACTCAATGAAATGCATCCTAGTGGCTGGAGTCATTCTGAAAACTCAGTTAAAATTTTTAGCAAAATCGAAAACCTTAATCTTAGTATTGAAACTATAGATGGTATTGAAAAACATCCTTGGAGATATTCTGAAAAGCCCTCCACACAAGAAGGAATGATTTGTAGATTTGCAGACAGAATTGCCTACTTATCTCATGATGTAGAGGACGCATTAAGAGCGAATGTAATCAAAATTAGTGATATTCCAAACAAAATTACTAAAGAACTTGGTACCCCTGGAAAGCAATGGATCAATAGTTTGATTTCTGGAATATTTAAAGCCTCAAATAGTAACGAACTAGTAATGGATTCTGAAATTGGAGAAATTATGAATGAACTAAGAGAGTTTATGTTCGAAAATGTTTATCTCAGAGATGAAACTAACGATCAAAGAAAAGAATGTAAAAATATTGTACAAACGCTTGTCGAATATTTTATAGAAAATAAAAATGAACTACCAAAAAATTATATACAAAGTGAAGATGATATTGAAAACTCTATTGATTATGTTGCTGGGATGACCGATAGGTTCGCAATCTCAACTTTTGAAAAAATTAATTAAAATCAGGGTCTCTTTTTTCAAGAAATGCCAGTACACCTTCTTTAAGGTCGTCAGAAATTAGATAGGATGTGTTCCACAATCTAACAAAATCAAGTGCCTGATCAGTTGTTAGGTCTTCTCCTTTATGTAAAATTTCTTTTGTACCCTGAACAATATTTTTTGAATTTGAAGCAATCTCTTTAGCCATCTCAAGCCCAGCTTTGTGAAGTTCTTCAACATTTTCATATGTATTACTTACAAATCTTATTTTTTCCGCATGTACTCCATCAAACTTTCTACCTGTAAAAGCTAGCTCTCTTAAATCTCCTTTTGAAACAATTTTTGGCATCCTTTGTAAGATTCCAACATCTGCAACAAGTCCAAGTTTTGTTTCACCTATAGAAAAAACTGCGTCTCGAGTTGAAAGTCGAATGTCGCAAGCTGAGACCATACTAGTAGCTCCACCGATACAAAAACCATGGGCTAATGCAATTGTTGGTATTGGTGAATTTGCAATTCTGGTAAATGCATTTTGTAGGTCCTTTATTAGTTTCATTGTTTCTCTTCTGTCACTTGCGGTGGAAGATAGATTCTCGTTTAAATTCATGTCTTGCATCAATACTGTTATATCAATGCCTGCAGAAAAAGCGTCTCCCTTACCTGCTAGCAAAATACATCTTGCTTCTTCTTTTTCTACTACCTCTTCAATTAAGTCAGGAATGCCAAACCATACATCAAAATCTAATGCATTTTTTTTATCCGGTCTATTAATCCAAATATAAGCAACATCATCTTTAATTTCTTTTATTAATTTATCTTCCATATAAATAATCTTAGTAAGATATTTCCATGGATGTATTTGAAGCTTTATATACAACAAGGGCTATGAGAAGAGTAAAAGAAGATCCAATACCTGAGGATGTTATTAAATCCATAATAGATTCAGCAATTCGTGCACCAAGTGGTTCAAATCGTCAGGATTGGAAATTTGTTGTTGTAACTGATCAAGATGTACGTAAAAAACTTTCTGACATATATAAAGAGACTTGGGATTATTATGTGAAATCTTTTTACAACAATTCAGAGGATTTAGGTGCGTCAAACTTGAAAGATAAAGATCAAATTGAATCAGTAAAAAGGATAAGTAATTCAGCAAGTTGGTTAGCAGAAAACTATCATAAAGTACCTTTATTAGTACTTGCTTTTTCTAGGAATGATCCAACTGGATCGTCAATTTATCCGGCTATTTGGAATTTAATGCTTGCTGCTAGAGGACATGGTATTGGCACTTGCCTTACCACAGTCATGAGTTTTAAAACAGACGACGTGTATGAAGTTCTTGGGATTCCAACGGATAAAGGTTGGGCATTAAATGCAACAATAACTGCAGGTTATCCACTTGGAAAATGGGGTGTTGCTGAAAGAAAGCCAGTTGAAGAAGTCACTTATTTAAATAAATGGGGTGAGTCACCAGATTGGAATCTAACTGAACCTCTTTGGAATTATTAAAAATACTAAATTAAAAAAGACATAATTGCACGCCCGGAGGGAGTCGAACCCCCAACCTTCTGATCCGTAGTCAGACGCTCTATCCAGTTAAGCTACGGGCGCTTGGCGGAGAGGGAGGGATTTGAACCCTCGAGGGGACTTTCGTCCCCCACTCGCTTAGCAGGCGAGCGCTTTAGACCACTCAGCCACCTCTCCAAGCTTGCGGAGGGAGTGGGATTCGAACCCACGGTATGGAATACATACATTAGTTTTCAAGACTAACGCCTTCGTCCGCTCGGCCATCCCTCCAAACTAAAATCTTTTTGCGGAGGGAGAGGGATTCGAACCCTCGAAGGGGATAAACCCTTACACGCTTTCCAAGCGTGCGCACTAGGCCAGACTATGCGATCCCTCCATGAAAAGACCTAAAGTATTAGTTTAATTACCTCTTACTTTCAAAGAAAGAGGATAATATAACTTCAGATTCATGGGATAAAATATTATCTCTTATCTCAACAAAGTGATTAAGTCTTTTATCCTGTGGAATATTATAAAGTGTGTATGCTGCACCCGATTTTAGATTTGGTGAGCTGTATAAAAGAGTTTTGATTCTTGCGTTGACTATTGCTCCTGCACACATGGGATCAGGCTCTAATGTAATGGCAAGAGTGGTGTTTTCTAATCTCCAAGTTTTCAAGATTTGGGATGCTTCTTTAATCACCAATATCTCAGCATGTGCTGTTGGATCTTGATCAATTTCACGCCTGTTGTGTGCCTTTGTAATTAATTTATCATCATTGTCAAAAATTGCAGCTCCGATTGGCACTTCATCTATCTCAAGTGCTTTCTTTGCCTCTGCTAAAGCTACTTGCATTTTTTCTATATCAGATTTATATTTCATATCCCTAAACTTATTCTAGGAGGGATCGCATAGTCCGGTCTAGTGCGCGACACTCGAAATGTCGTGAGTCTTTATAGGCTCCGTGGGTTCGAATCCCACTCCCTCCGCTTTAAACTTCAGTTTCTAAAACTCTAGTATTAATATTGAAAAGTGCTTGAGTTTTTTATCTTCGCTTCAGTAACTGCCATAACACCAGGCCCCAACAATTCAATGCTTATGGCATCAGGTATAAAATTTGGTAGACGACCTTCAATTCCTCATTTCTTAGGAATTTGGCTTGGTTTTACATTTTTATTTTTTTTAGGGGGTCACATTCTTTCATTTGTTCCTAGTGAGGTATTTACTTACCTTCAATATATTGGCTATGGAGTAATTGTTTATATCGCATACAAAATTGCCACAACCAAAACATCAACTGAGAAAAGTAAAATAGAAAAACCATTTACATTTATACAGGCTTGTTTGTTTCAATGGGTAAATCCAAAAGGTGTTGTAATGGCAATTTCTGGATTAACAGCCTTTAATATAACCCACTTACAAGGGACACTAATATACTTTTCAGTTCTTCCATTTTGCGTTGGAATTTGGTTACTTTTAGGGGAAAAGTTACAAAATTGGCTAAGAAAAAATTCTACTCTTGAGAGAACTGTTTATATTTTCTTAGGCCTAAGTATGATAGCAAGCTTACTTTTAGCTTAACTTTTCAATTCCTAAAATATTCCCCAAGCTATCAGAAAATTCTACTCCTCCATCTTCGGTTTGATTATTTTCAAGTAGAGCTATTAATATTCTTCCCATTGCAATAGCAGTACCGTTTAATGTATGGAGTAAAGCTGTATCTTTTTCTACTTTTGTGCGAATATTTAACCTTCTGGCCTGAAAATCCGTTGTGTTTGAACAGGATGTTACTTCTCTATATGTATTCTGACTTGGTATCCATGCTTCGATATCAAATTTTTTAGCAGCAGATGAACCAAGATCACCGGTACAAACATCAACGACTCTATAAGGAATTTCTAGATCTTGTAAAATCTCTTCTTCAACTGAGAGAATAAATTCATGTTCTTCTTCTGATTTTTCAGGACTACAAAAAGAAAACATTTCAACTTTATCAAATTGATGGACTCTAAATATTCCTGTTGTGTCTTTCCCATAAGTTCCAGCTTCTCTTCTAAAGCAAGTTGAATATCCTGCATATCTGATAGGTAGGTTGTCAAAATCAAGAATTTCATCACCGTGTAATGCAGCAAGTGATACTTCTGACGTACCAACTAGAAATAGGTCATCATTTGGAATCTCGTATACTTGATCTGAATCATCAGGAAAAAATCCAGTTCCAAAAAGAGCATTTTCTCTAACCAAAACTGGTGGAATTGTTGGATTGAATCCTTTTTCAGACAATTTATTCATCGCATAAGAAACTAGATTAAATTGCATTTTCACCAAATCTCCAAATAAGTATGAAAATCTAGAACCTGAAACACTTGAGGCTTTTTCTACATCAATTAAACCTAATTTTTCTCCAATATCAAAATGCGATAGTGGATCTTTCATATCTTTAGGCTTTCCTACCTGCTTTAGTTCTTTGTTGTCGGCATCTGTTTTACCAACAGGAGATGAGGGGTTGACAATATTTGGAATTTTAATCCACTCGTTTAGAAAATCTTCTTCTTTTTTCTGTGTCTCTTCTGTTAACTTTTTAACCTTTTGGCTAAGTTTTTCAGCCTTTTGTAGTAATTTATCCTTTTCATCCCCGTCTGATGAGGCAATCTCTTTGCCTAATTTTTTTTGGTCAGACCTGAGTTTTTCGGATTCAAATTTTGACTCTCTTCGTTCTTCATCAAGTTTTTTTAAATTTTGTAAATCAATTTTTAAATCTCTTTTTTTAAGATTTGTTTCAATAATTTCAAGATCAGTTTTTATAAGTTGTGGATCTATCATGATTTAGTCCTCTGGTGGTATAAATGCTTTGACAGAATATATATTATCTTCGAAATCTTCTTCATTTTCTACTTCTTCGACAAGTATAAACCACTCATATAGAATTCCTTTTTCAATTTCTAAAGGATCTAAGTAATAACTTTTACTTTCAAGAGGACCAATGGTGTTTAGTTTTGTTCTTTTTTCATAAACTGTATCTCCTGACTCATCTGTTACCAAGATTAAAACAAGGACTTCTGTTTCCTCAACATTTCCTTCGTTTGCAATTACTAATTGAAGTGACGTAGGTTGATCAAGTAATACTCTGTAACCTTCCTCGGTAATAGCTATTGATTCAGGAACAAACTCAACACCTGTTACTGAAATATCTCTTTTTAGAAACAAGCCACTTTTATTTTCTAAGGCTTTATCAACAATTGCTTCGGCAAATTGATAAGCATTTGATTCAATTCCAGTGTATTCAATATCAAAAAAATCAGGCAAAAATATATTTTCCGTTTCTGATTTACTATTTATCTCAATCAAAAAATTAATATATGCTTTGTCTCCAACTGATAAGCTTGAGATACTTTCAGCAATGGATTCTTCCAATAATTGAGTGTACTCTTGGTCAACTAAATTTAATATTGACACTTGAAATGTTTCCAACCCTTTAAGCCAAGACGTAGTTGCAATCTCTAAAAGCTCTTTTTCGCTACCTTTATATTGGCTCTCAGTATTAATTAAAATATTGTTTGCTTCTTGAGCATTTCTAATGATGTCAATGAACGTTGATTCAAACTCATCTCTGTTTAGCTCATCAAAATTGATTAATCTTTGGTAATCTTTTGATGATTCATTATGAAGGGTTGAAATTACATAGGCTTCTTCCAGAAAAATATTTAAGTCGGACGATTCAGAAAAATTATCATAGAAACGTAATCCAAAGAATCCAATTCCAATGCTAACAATTATTACAATAAAATACCGTGTTATATTCATAGAGTTCTCAATGTTTTTTAATTCTTGTTCTTTATACAGTCTAGAAATACAATTACATTTCACAACTAAGATTATTGGTGAATGAAAGATTTTAAAATTGTTTGGTCTGCAAGAAGTGAATGTGGGCCTAATAGAAAAAAAAATGAAGATACAATATTTCCCCCTATTTCGGGTAGTTCGAAGCCTCTTTTTAAAGCAGCAGTTTGTGATGGTCTTGGTGGTCATGTTAATGGCGATATTGCGAGTAAAATTGCTGCAGACACTCTTTTAAAAGAAATTACAGATTTAAATCAAATAATTAAAGAAGCAAACAAAAATATTTTAGAATATCAAGATAAAAATCCATCATCTCTTGGAATGGGGACAACAATGACTGCAATATCTATAAATAATGATGCACTTATGAAAATTGGTCATGTCGGTGATAGTAGATGCTATGTGTTGTCAGATAGAAATTTGATCAAGGTTACAGAAGATCAAAACGTTCCAGGCTATCAAAATGTATTAAAACAAGCACTTGGATCAAATGAAAAACTGAATATACAAGAAGTAGATTTTCAATTACAGATTGGTGATGTTGTGTTCCTTTGTAGTGATGGCCTTTACAATGAAGTTGGTGAAGAATACATAAAGAAAAAAATGCAAGACGGTATAAGTGCTGATACCTTTGTGGGTGAGGTGTTGTTATTGAATCCTAAGGATAATGTATCAGCAATTGTAATTAACTTAGTTTAGATTATGGAAATAGGACAAATAATAAAAGAAAGATACGAGATTATTCAACTTCTAGGAGAAGGGGGAATGTCCTATGTTTATAAAGCAAATGATAAACAATTAAAAAGAACTGTTGCAATAAAAACACTAAAACCAAATTATGTTCAGCAGGAGAAGTTTGTTGAAAGGTTTAAAAGAGAAGCGCAAACAGCTGCAAACTTAAACCACCCAAACATCGTCCAAATTTTTGATTGGGGAATAGGTGATGAGCCTTTTTTTGTAATGGAATATATTGAAGGAAATACACTAACATCAATAATTGCTAAAAGAAGGACCATAAGTTTAAATGATGTCCTTTTTATTGGTGCTCAAGTTTCAAGTGGCTTACAAGCAGCCCATTCTAAAGGTCTCGTACACAGGGATATAAAGCCGGGAAATATAATGATAACTCCCGAAGGAAAAGTAAAAGTTACTGATTTTGGTATTGTCTCTCTTCAAAATGAAGAAAGTGATATAACAAAAACAGGATCTATTCTAGGGACGGCAAGCTATATATCTCCTGAGCAGGCTCAAGGTAAACCTGTATCCAAAGAATCCGATTTATATTCTTTAGGTACTGTTCTTTATGAACTCATTACAGGCAGGCCTCCTTTTGAAGGTGATACACCAATTGCAACAGCAACAAAGCATATTACAGACAAGCCCGAAAAGTTAAGTGTCATTAGACCTGATATACCTAAAGGTGTCGAGAATGCAATATTGAAATTGCTTCATAAATATCCAAAAGATAGATTCAAGAATGCAGAAGATTTAAGAGCAGTGCTCCTTCAACAAAAAACGCAACTTCAAGCAATGCAAACACAAGAAAATCTTGTTGGTCTTACAAGTCCAAAAATAAAATACAGATTTACGTTACCGGCACTAATAATTTCTTTGGCAATTGCTACGGGCACTATATGGACATTAACTCGAATTTTTGATGGATTACCAGTAGATGGGGGGGCTCAGGTAATAATAAATGTCCCAGATCTAACTGGAAGTAGCCAGACTGAAGCTCTAAACGATCTTCAAAGTTTAGGATTTAAAGTTGGAATAGAGAATTCAGCTCATCCAGAAGTTCCTTCTGGCGCTGTTATCAGAACACAGCCTCCTGCAAATACATCAACTAATCCTGATTCCCTAGTGACAATTATTGTTTCGGTAGGGCCAGAAGCGTATCCAATACCTTATGTAGTAGATTTAGAATCTGATAGAGCTGTTTACGTAATTGAAGAAAGTGGTTTTGTAATAGGTCAAAAAATAGAAGTCAATGATGATAATATTCCTATTGGATTTGTAATTTCACAAAATCCAATGGCTGGCAAAAAAATGGGTCCTGGATCTAGCGTAGATCTTGTAATTTCATCTGGTCCTAGCTTAATCGAACTTGGGGATCTTTCTAAAAAATCACTTGAAGATGCTACTCAAATTCTCGAAACACTAGGTTTAGCATTTGAAACAATTGAAGAGTTTTCTGAGGATACCGAAGAAGGAATTATTTCTGGGACTTTACCAGAAGCTGGTGAAATTATCACTCCTGATGAAATAGTTACTCTTATTGTATCTCTTGGAATAAAAATTGAGGTTCCAGAAGTTGAGGGTTTAAGTTATCAAGCTGCAATTGATGCACTTGAAGAAGCTGGTCTTGTAGCTACTGTAAGTGGAGACACTAATGGATTGGTTAGAAAGCAGTTACCTCGTAAAGGAGAATTTCTTGAGCCAGAGGGGGTAGTAGAGCTAACCTTTGATGAGTAAACAATATATATTTAAAAAAAAATTATTAAGTTGGTCAATAAAAAATACAAGAGAATACTCGTGGAGAAACACTCAAGACCCCTGGAAAATTCTTCTACTAGAAGTAATTTCTCAACAAACACAATTAGACAGAGCAAATAAGTATTATCAAAAATTTATAAAAAAGTTTCCAAGTCCAAGTGAAATGTCAAAAGCGTCTAAGAAAGAAATCCTTGAAATGTGGTCTGGGTTAGGTTACAACAGCAGAGCTATTAGATTGCATGAAACATCAAAAATTTTATCTAAGAGCTCATTTGATTCAATTTATCCAGATTTTGACGTTCTACCTGGTGTTGGGGAATATACTAAAAATGCTCTTTTATCATTTGCTTATAATGACAAGGTAATAACTCAAGACACTAACGTTTTAAGAATTTTTAGTAGATTTTTTGGAATTAAGGACCCACAAAAATTTATCATTGAAAACCAAAAAAATTTATTAAAAAACATACGGTCAAGAAAATTTAATGAAGTGTTGATGGATTTTGGATCAAAGATTTGTAAATCAAAAAATCCTTCATGCAGTTTATGTATGTTCGATAATGAATGTAAAAAATTTATTCAAGTTGAACAAACTCGCCAACAAGAATTTAAGGGTTCAAATAGAGAAATTAGAGGAAAAATAATTAAGCATCTTATAGAAAATAACAATGTTGAAATGTCTTCCTTGAAAATGGTAATTAAAACTGAAGATAATAGGCTAAAACATATTTTAAAAAAACTTGAAAGTGAAGGAATGATCACAATAAAGAATAAAAAATTAATTGAAATTAGTAGTTGAGAATACTATTTTTTAATTATGCCTGTCTCTAAAAAAAGAAATAAAAGAAAAAATCTTGGACCTACAAAGTCAAAAAAAATTTCTTCTCAGATGTCTGATGTAAGTGGGCCATCACCTAGATGGTTTGTGCTCACAATGTCTTCACTCATGATTATCGGTGTTTTATTAATCGTCTTAAATTATTTAACATTATTACCTGGATCTGTTTCAAGATGGTATTTATGGAGTGGATTGGGATGCATTGGTATAGGCTTTTTAATGACTACAAAATATAATTAGCCAAATCAAAAAAAATTTAATACTCTATTGGAGTCATTTCTTCTTTGCAGTGCTTAGGTGGCTCATTAGCAACTACAGATTGTAATTTAACTGTTAATTCTGTTCCGCAAGCTTTACATAAAAATGATTGTGCTGTTTCTAAAACATCACTCGGATCAATCTCTGGTGGGACACTTGCTAGTGAGCCAATGGAATTTTTCAAAAATCTAAATATAACAACTCCAATTAGGAAAGCTATTAAATATTCCATCAAGTTGTAATATATCTATAAACAGAGAGAATGACAGCAATAATAATCCAAGCTATAGCCACTCCTCTTGGATTAGTTTTTAAGTAAGATTCTCTATATTTTTTTTCTTCAAGAACTTCATCAATAGATTCTTTGAGTTCTCTTAATTCACTCTCAGACAAATTTTCAAAGTCTTTTTTATCCATATTATAAGATTACCTCGTTGTGGAGATGATGGGACTTGAACCCACGACCCCCTGCTTGCAAAGCAGGTGCTCTTCCAGCTGAGCTACATCCCCTCGCAATTTATATTATGCCTTGAATTTACTCGTAAATGAAAAAATTTTAGAAATATTTCATATTCATTACTATTGTAGGTAGAGCAAAAGGGCCTATAGCTCAGCCTGGTTAGAGCGCATCCCTGATAAGGATGAGGTCGTTAGTTCAAATCTAACTAGGCCCACCAGTGAGTTGTAAAAAATGTATCACTAATGAAGTCTGGGAAAAAGCTCTTCCATCTGACCTTTTAAAAAAGTGTGGAAACTGTGGTGAGATTGGCTTTCCTCTGACAAATTTATTGAAAGCTTCAGGAGCTTTTAGTGTTTTTATTTATATTATTTCATTCTTTTTTTCTTTGTTATCAAATTAAAAAAAGCATTTAAATTTACCTGGAATTAAGAGCCTGGTATATCCACTACCACAAGCCCTTAATTCCAGTACGTACTCAGATAAAAGGGAGACCAATTATCTGAGTTTTTATAATCTAAAGTCAAGGGGATAACTTTTAATTATAAAAAAATCCGGGATAAACCCGGATCTAAACAATACAAAAAAGACCCGGCTAAATAGCTGACCACCCTTTATGATGTATGTTTATAAAATTCATTGTTTCTATATTAACTCATACGTAATATAGGAAAGTAAATAATGTTAAAACTTTGTTTCGTTGTTTTCATTTTTTAGGAGTATTCTTTTTTTAGGTAAGCCACCAGGTCCGCTGTAGCCCCCTAGTTTTCCATTTGAGCAAATGACTCTATGACATGGAATAATGATTGGGTAAGGATTTTTACCACAAGCATTTGCAACTGCTCTTGATGAGTTGGGACGACCAATCTTTATTGCTATATCTTTGTAGGTTGTAGTTTTCCCAAAGGGAATATTAGATATTTCGTTCCAAACAAGCTTCTCAAAATTAGTTCCTATTATCTCCACTTAAAAAGTATAAGACATCACAATTATTGATAGTTACAAACTACATATAATATTTATTTTATATATATGAATAAACACTCAACTCAGATTTCAAATGTTTTAATTATTGGTAGTGGAGGCGCTGGTCTCAGAGCAGCAATTGAAGCTAAACAAGAAGGAATGGATGTTACTGTACTTGGCAAAAGACAAAGAACTGATGTTCATACGGTCCTTGCTGCTGGGGGTATAAATGCTGCATTTGGAAATGTTGATCAAGAAGATTCTTGGGAACAACATTTTGCTGATACATATATTGAAGGCTATGGACTATCAGAGCCAGAGGTTGTTGAGCTTATGGCTAAAGAATCTCCACAGCTTGTTGAAGAAATTGATAATTGGGGTGCCAATTTTGCAAAACTTGATAATGGCAAAATTGACCAAAGGTTTTTTGGTGCTCACACATACAGAAGAACTTGTTACTCAGGAGACTATACAGGAAGATCGATACTTTTTGCATTAATAAATAAAGCAAAAAACCTTGATATACCAATTTTAGATTCTCAATATGTTTCTGATCTATTGGTTGATGACAATGTATGTTTTGGTGCAATGGCATTTGATATTCAAAGCGGCGAAAGAACCGTTTACTTAGCAGATTCTGTCATTGTTGCTGCAGGAGGTCACACGAGATTATGGAGAAAAAGCTCATCAAGGAGGAATGAAAATACAGGTGATGGATTTTACTTAGGTTTAAAAGCTGGTTGTAAGTTAAGTGATATGGAAATGGTTCAATTTCACCCAACTGGAATGGTTATACCAGAAGAGATGGCAGGAACTTTAGTAACTGAAGCTGTTCGAGGTGAGGGTGGAAAGCTAATTAACAGTGACGGTGATAGATTCATGGAAAATTACGATAAAGAAAGAATGGAATTATCAACCCGAGACAGAGTTGCAATGGCTAATTATACAGAAATTGTTGAAGGAAGAGGATCTCCAAATGGAGGTGTTTATCTTGACATTAGTCATAAGAGTAAAGATTTTATCATTGAAAAACTTCCAAGAATGTACAGACAATTTCTAGATACATTAATGATTGATATCTCAAAAAGTCCAATGGAAGTTTCACCTACAGCACATTATTCAATGGGAGGTATCGTTGTTACCCCGGATGATCATTGGACAGGAGTTGAAGGGCTGTATGCTGCTGGAGAAGTCACAGCAGGACTACACGGTGCAAATAGACTTGGGGGGAATTCACTAGCTGAAATTCTCATTTTTGGAAAAAGAGCTGGGGCTGCAGCAACAAAACGATCAAAAGAAATTGAGGTTCAAGTTAGGTCTAAAAACGCAATAGAGCAAGCACATGAAAACCTTAATTCATTGATAAGAAACGGATCTGAAGTTGCAAGACCTCTTCAAAGATCTTTAAGAAATATTATGTGGGAATATGGTGGTGTTGTTAAGAATGAAAAAAAATTAATTAAAGGTTTGTCTGAAATAGATAATCTTAAAGAAGCATCTAAAAATCTTGATGTACGTCCTGATTCTGAAGGATATCAAGATTTAATGCTTGCGTTGGATTTAGAGGCCTCTCTTATCTCTTCTGAAGCTACATTGATGAGCGCATTAAGTAGAAAAGAGAGTAGAGGTGCACACCAAAGAGAAGATTTTATTGATTTAAGTGAAGACGAGAATGTGAATGTCAGAATAGAGCTTGAAGAAGACAAAAAAATAAAATTAACAAAAGATCCTATACCAACTTTAAGAAAAGAGTTAGAAAATATCATTAAAAAAACAAATGAAATTAGTAACTTTGAAGGAATGCTGCTCGAGTAATTAAATGTTTGATGACTTAATTTTAAATAAGTCCTCACTTCCTGATTTAATAGATGTTAAGTATCCGCTTGTTAAAGGAAGTAGCTGTTCGATATAGAACTTTGAAAGAATTAGCTTATCTGAATAAAATTCATCATTATTTTCCTTTGTTTTTTTGTTCGCAATCAGTGCTGCTTTGCCCATATAATATCCTCCTAAAACCTGACCAAAAATTTTAAGATACGGTGTCGCAGCTCCACTTGCTTCAGATAATTCACCATTATTTAATATAGAAAGCATGTGTTCTGTGGCTTCCTTTAGGTCATCAATGTGTTTCTTTAGAATCTGACCAAGATTACTTAAGTTATCTTCATTTTTTAATTCTTTAGAAACTTCATACATATCATCAAAAAGCTTATAGGTTGGTTTACCCTTGTCTAAAGTAATTTTTCTAAATATTAAATCTATAGCTTGAATCCCGTTTGTTCCTGCATAAATTGGAGCTATTCTTGCGTCCCTGAAGTATTGTGCAATACCTGTTTCTTCAACGTATCCCATACCACCATAAACCTGTATAGCTATCGAAGTAAGTTCAACACTTAAATCTGAGATCCAAGCTTTAGATATAGGTGTTACTATCCCACATCTTTCTTCTCCAAATTCTTTAAGCTCCCCTTCACCAAAATATGAAAGATCGAGCATCATTTGATTGTCATACATCATATACCTCATGGCATCAGAGTATGATTTAATTGTCATAAGCATTCTTCTAACATCGGCATGGTCAATAATTGTAGACTTTTTAGCATCTTCTTTTGACATCCCAACCGGTCTACCTTGAGATCTATCCCTTGCATATTGAGCGGCACCTTGGAAGGCTCCTATTGTGCATGCTAAACCATGTCCTCCAGCTCGAATTCTGGCTTCATTAATTGTTGTAAACATATAATAAAGACCTCGATTTTCTTCTCCGACTAAATAACCTTGGGATTCTTTATACTCCATTACACATGTGGGGCTACCATGTATACCTAATTTTTCTTCTATTGAAATACAATTTACATTATTTTTATCTCCCAAGGAATCATCATTATTTATCAAAATCTTTGGGACTATAAACATTGATATGCCTTTTGAACCTTCTGGAGCTCCCGGAATTCTCGCAAGTACTAGGTGGATAATATTTTCAGATAAGTTATGTTCACCTGAGCCAATCCATATTTTTGTTCCTGTCAGTTTGTAACTTCCATCTTCTTGGGGTTCTGCTTTGGTAGTTATGTTATTTAAGTCAGATCCTGATTGGGGTTCGCTTAGGTTCATAGTCCCTGTCCACTCTCCAGATACCAACTTTGGAAGGAACTTAGTCTTCTGATCCTCACTAGCATTAAAATTTATACCTGAAATTGCACCTATGCTTAGTCCAGGACCAAGGACAAAAGACATATTAGCTGCACATAATATTTCTAAAGTTCCACCTGAAAGTGTATATGGCATGCCTCCACCACCTATTTCGTTTGGTAGAGACATTGAAGCCCATCCTGCTTTAGTAAATTTTTCATATGCTTCTTTAAATCCAGGTGGCATAATAACTTCACCGTCATTAAATGTTGCACCGTGAGTATCTCCAATAGAATTTATTGGCGCTAGTACCTCTTCCGCAAATTTAGCACACTCCTCTATTGCTGGCACTGCGACATCTGGCCCAAATTCGCTAAACCGATTTATTTTTTGTAATGTTTCATAAGAATTTAGAACTTCAAAAGCGAAGATGACATCTTTAACAGGAGCTTTATAATTAACTGCCATATTTTAATAATAAAGCTCAGATGGTATAGCCAGAATTCATTGCTTAATTGTTTAATAGGTTTAAAAAAATTTCTGGCATTGCTGAGGCCCATGATGTTTCATTATGTAAGCCATTATCATCAACGAAAAATTTTATACTTTTTTTATATAATTCAAATGAATCATTTATATTTTTTACTCCTGAAAAATAAAAATTATCATTGTTGGAAAAGTCGACATCCCAATTGTTTGGGAAAATGTTATTTACATGATCTCCAAAAATATGTCCTTCTTTCATTCCTGTATAAAGGTACGTCATTGTATTATTACTAAGTTTTTCAATATCATTTAATATCCTTGGATATCCAAACCAAAATGCAGGAGATAAAGAGATTATATTTTCGAACTCAGGATAAAGTATAGATGTTTTAATCGACATTAAACCGCCCATTGATGCTCCCGCAACAATAAATTTAGTTTGATCAAAATTTATGCCTAAAAAATTTTTTACTGATGGTATAAATTTAAGACAATATTTTCAATATGATCTTCGGCAAAATTTTTATCTCCCTCTGTAGGATAAGGATTGTACTGAAGTTGTCTTTTAGAGTTTGATGTAACACTAATTATCAAAAAATTTTTTTTAACTTGATCTTCAAAGCTATTTATTAAACTTTCTAAATCAAAAATTGTACCAAAGTGACTGGTTGAAGAATCAAAAAGATTCTGCCCATCGTAACAGAGAATCAAATTATCTATTTTGGTAAGATCTTTAGGTATTCTAAAAATAATTTGATTAGTATCTTTAATTTCTTCATCAAAAATTTCGTTGCTTTTATATAGATTATTAAAAATTTTGTTTTTTGAATATTTTGTAAAATTTATACCGTCAATCATCCTTAATTATCATTCTATTAAATAAAAGGTAAGTAATAATTTAAAATATCAAAGAAATAAATAGAAAGTTTTAGTTCATTTTATGAGATTTGATATAATAATGAAAGCATAAAGAGAAGGTTAAGACCTCGGCAACCTGGATGACTATCCAAGGTGCCTAAAGATGTGGCAGAAATGCAACTAATTAGTCAAAGCCCTTCTCCAAAAAAAGGAGAAAATTATGAAGTTTGATTCAAAACTTATACATGCAGGTTGGGATTCAGATGCTGATTCTGAGGGATCAATAACTGTTCCTATTTATAAAACAACTGCATATCAATTTAATGACACGGAACATGCGGCTAGCTTGTTTGCCTTAAAAGAGTTTGGAAACATTTACTCTCGACTCGGCAATCCAACAGTTGGTGCTCTAGAAGCAAGGCTTACGGCTCTAGAAGATGGCGCTATGTCTGTTGCTCTATCGTCGGGTACATCTGCAGTTATGTACTCACTTATAAATATTATGAGTCAAGGGGATAATTTTGTTACAGCAAACCAACTTTATGGTGGTACTTATACAATGTTCGATAATATATTGCCTGAATATGGTATCGACTCTAAAAAAGTTGA
This sequence comes from uncultured Candidatus Actinomarina sp., assembly GCA_902609285.1. Lineage (GTDB taxonomy): Bacteria > Actinomycetota > Acidimicrobiia > Actinomarinales > Actinomarinaceae > Actinomarina. The sequence continues at coordinate 22,856 of CACLRL010000001.1, forward strand.
TATTACAGATCTAACTGCTGTTGAAAATGCAATTGATGAGAAAACTCGAGCAATATATTGTGAAACAATTACTAATCCCGGGTTAGTTGTCGCTGACATTTCTGCATTAGGAGAAATTGCTAAATCTAAAGGTATACCTTTAATAGTTGATGCTACTTTTACTACAGCAGCAATTTGTAAACCTTTTGATTTTGGAGCAGATATTGTAGTTTATTCTCTTACAAAATGGATGTCTGGACATGGAAGGGTAATTGCCGGAGCAGTTATTGAAAAAGGTGGTTTTGACTGGGGTAATGGAAATTTCCCATTATATGACAAGCCTGATACCAGTTATGGCGGAATGAGATGGGGACATGATTTAGGTGACTTAAGTAATGTAGCTTACTCATTAAGGCTAAGAACAGTTCCACTAAGAAACCTTGGTGCAAGTATGTCTCCAGAGACAGCTTTTGAAGTTATGAGTGGACTTGAGACTTTAAGTCTGAGAATGGATCGGCATTGTGAAAATGCTATAAAAGCCGCGGAATATCTATCAAACCATGAACTTGTTGAATGGGTAAGGTTTCCCGGACTCAAAGATGATCCTGCTTATGACCTATCAGAAAAGTACCTAAAAGGTACTGGTGGAACAATGGTTGTTTTTGGTATCAAAGGTGGAAAAGATTCTGGACAGAAATTTATAGATAATTTAAAAATGTTTAGACATGTTGCAAATGTTGGAGATACTAGATCTTTAGCAATTCACCCTGCATCCACAACACATTCACAATTAGATGATGAGCAGTTAATAGCCGCAGGTTCTCCTGCAGAGTTAGTAAGGCTTTCAATTGGTATTGAAGACATAGATGATATCATAGAAGATCTATCTCAAGCTCTTGAAAGTACAAAATAAAACAAGCAAGTTTTACATTCCACAATTTAAGCTTGATTCAGGTGAACTGCTAGAGAATGTAGAGATTGCTTACACAACTTACGGAACTTTGTCAGAAAAAGGTGACAATGCAGTATTGATATTTCATGCCTTAACAGGAAGCCATATGTTGGCAGGAAATTACTCTCAAGAAGAAAACCCAGAAATTCCTTGGAATGACGAGTTAGAAATTGGCTGGTGGGACGAATTTGTTGGTGTAAATAAACTTATTGATACCGAAAAATATTTTGTAGTTTGTGCAAACTATCTTGGGGGATGTTACGGGACTACAGGTCCAAATTCTATAGAAAATAAAACTGGATTAGAATATGGTGAAAATTTCCCAAATATTTCTTTCAAGGATATAGAGATTTCACAAAAACAATTATTAGATAACCTAGGAGTTAAGTCTCTAAAAGCCGTGATTGGTCCCTCTATAGGAGGCTTAATGGCATTAGAGTTTTCCCTTTTATATCCAGATTTTGTAGAAAATCTTATCTCAATTTCAAGTGGATACAAATTATCCACAATTCAGTTACTTCACAATCTTGAACAAGCTTATGTGTTGAATCTCGCAAAAGATTCGCCTGACAGAAGAGACGAGTATTTGTCTTTAGCAAGAATGATTGCACATAAAACCTACATCTCTTTGGAGCTTCTTGCGTCAAGGGCTAAAGGTGAAAGTAAGTATGGTGAAGACATAATAAATGGTTTTTTATCAACATCACAAGAGTCTTATATGATGCACCAAGGAGAAAAATTTATTGAGAGGTTCACTCATGAATCTTACAATTCAATAATTAAAGGTTGGCAAAGCTTTTCTATAAATGTCGAGAAAATTGAAAGACTGAAAGATATTAAAGTTTTAGTAGTTTCTGTTGATTCAGATGTATGTTTTTATCCGGAAGAACAATCAGAATTTGTTAAGCTTTTAAAGTCAAATCAAATCAATGTAACTCATAAAACAATCAGTTCAACAAAAGGTCATGATTGTTTTCTTTTAGAGCCTGATCTGTTTGAAAAAGAATTAGGAAAACTTATCTAAGTTATTTTCTAACAGTTGAGCCCACTACTAAAGCTGCTGAAATGATTATTAAGTTTTTAACGATATATTGACCTTCAAGTGTAAGTCCAAATGGAAAATTAGTGAAACATACCTCGGGAAACAGAACCAATGGTAAAAATGTTCCAGGCATCTGTATAAATAATAAAATTATGGATATTCGAATAAGCGGTTTTATTATCATCGTAATTCCTATAACAACTTCCCAAATACCTAGAATTGGCACGAATGTTTTGGGATTTTCAAACCAGTAAACTGTATTCTCCACAAGTTCTTGAGCAGGGCTTAATCCTAAAGGTTTTAAAGCTCCAAACCATATATAGATAATGCCTAAAGAGTATCTCAATAATGTAACTCCCCATTTTGACATAAACTCAGTTACAAAAATATCTAAATCATCAAAGCTTTTAATGTTTCTCACAAAATCAATCTAGTTAGTTATATAAATAATAAGAAAAGAAAATCCATTGATTATCTAAATATTACATAAATTAGAAATGAGTTACTTACCCAAGCTACAGCAAATATAAAGATTATAAAAAAAGGTTTCACATTCTTAATGGTTCCAGAAAAAAACAATGCTAAAAGTATGCCAAAAATTATTGAAAACCCAATTATAAATGCATCAAGTAGACTCAATCTAAATTTGATCCTGTTTGTATTTCATCTTTTGATGAAGAGTATTTTTCCAAAAACTTTCCAATTTGTTTAAATGCTGAAATAGTTTCAGGCATTGTCACGTCAATATGGAATACGTGATACATTCCTTCCCATTCGTAATATTCATGAATACAATTGTCTCTTTCTAGTGCTTCTTTTAAAGTTCTAGAATCAGACAATAACAACTCTTCTGTTCCGACCTGAATCATAATTGGAGGACTATTTTCATAGTTTCCTTTAATAGGAAAAATTAAAGGATTATCAGTATCAGCATCTTCTTCGTTTAAATATCCATCATAAAGATGATCGTTGTTTTCCCAGACTCTTTTAATCATTGGTCCTAAAAGAATGTCTCGATCAGCCATTTCTAAATTATACGTATCTCCTGTTCCTGCTGGATCTGCCCATGGAGAGAGTAATGCCAGTGCATTCGGTAATTCTTTTCCTTCTTCCTTCAGTTTTAGCATAGTAATAAGGGCTAAATTTCCTCCAGCTGAATCTCCCCCCATTGAAACCTGATCAGCAGAATACCCATAATCACCAATTAAAGCTTCAAATGTTTTTACACCATCTTCTAACTGAGCTGGATATTTAGATTCTGGTCCTAGTCGATAATCAGGGACGAATACAGTTGTTTGAGTTATATCAGCTAAATAACTTACTAAGGAAAAGTGAGATTTTGGGCTACCCATTGAGTAAGCTCCTCCGTGATAATAAAGCAAAATTCTGGTTGGATCTGATTTGGGTGTAGATACTTTTAAAGTTTTAATCCCTCCAAGTTCAATTTCTTCTTTAATAGTACCCTCAACCTTTGGTCCAATTGTACCCTGAAGGTCTATAAGCCAGCGAAAAAAAGATCTTCGTCTTTTACTCATAACGTTAGGGTTTTTATACATTGAAGACATAAATCCTGAATACGATTTGTATTTATTTATACTTTTTTTTGCTTCATCACTTAACATATAATTTAATAATAAAGAGAATTGTTTTAAGTTGCAGAATATTCTTTAGATAAAATACTTTTTAGTTGATCTAAATCTTCGACAATATCCTTACCATAATTAAATATTCCCCAAACAAAATTATTTATTGGTTTAATACTGTTTGCGCTTACGCCGATCAATCTCTTGCTAGCTTTGTAAGCATATCCAATCTCTGCAGCGGTACCAGAATCAACATCCCTACCAGATAGAAGAGCAACCACTAAATTAGCTGGCTTTAAGTATTCCATGTCAACATCAAAAACCTTGACTTTTTTTTCATATGTAAAATCACCAGTAACCAATCCAGCATCTCGATGAGGTAGAAATGTATTAAAACCAAAACTTTCAACAATCTGTGTGATTTTTTCTAAATATACTCTTTCATGATCATCAAACAAAGGCCCTGCAATATATGCTTTCTTCATATTTGTATTGTATTTAGTAATTTTTTAATTTTCACTAAACCTTTATATTTCAATATATCTTCACTCATCGAATTAATGCTTTCTAATATTTTTTTATCCCACACTTCTTTTAGTGGAATAACTTCAACTTTTATTAAAAAAAGACTAGTTATATTGTCAAGAGGTGTAGAAGTTTGAGTTTCAAGTCTAAAAAATAAATTTTCTGCTGTCGATAATTTAGGCTTTGTAAGTTTAGGGTGTTCGCTTAATTCGCAACTTGTTGTAACTGTCCAAACCCATCTCTGAATGGTCTGTTTGCACATGTAATCAGATAACTTAATGCTTGAAGATAATAATTTAGAATTATCGGCAACTGGATCATGAATAAATGATAAGTCTTTACCTAGTTTTTCAGAAAAATCCCACCCACTTGGAAAAGATATAGATCCAAGTTCCATTTTTCCTTTAAACATAACTGCAAAATCTTCTTCTAATTTAAGGGATAATTCTTTAATACTTAATGACTGATCAAAATCAAAATAATCTATTAATTTGTTTAATAGGTTATTTGTTTTTGAAATGTCTGTTTCGCCATAAATGCTGTTTCCAAAATATTCCATCTGCTTAACTTTTTCAGATAAATAATTTTTATTTGGAGTTTTGTTGTAAATTGGGCCATCATATCTTGTCATTGATGGATTGTTTGTAAAAGGAATCTTAACGTAATCTAAATTCATTAGTATTAAGTTTATATAAAGGAAAAAAATTATGGATGCTGGAATTTTATTGCTTCACGGATTGTTTGAACATAAAGGAAGACATCAAATTAACTTTGATTGGTTTGAAAATTTAGGTATTTCTCCCTACTTGATTGATCTCCCTGGTCATGGAGAAAAGACAATAAAAAAGGGGCATATTAAATCTTGGGAAGATAATGAGTCTGCCTTAAAAAAGGGCTTTGAGAGCCTAAATAGCTTTTCAACAAGAATTCTTTTTGGACACTCCTATGGTGCTTTGATTTCGGTATACGGAGTGATTAATGAAGTCATAAATCCTGACTATTTAATATTGACTGCTCCTCTCTTCAAAGACAACTATCCAAAATTTATAAGATCACTATCAAAACCACTAGGTAAGATAGCTCCAAGATTTAGAACACTTTCTCCAATTACAAAAAGGAATCTATCAACAGATAAGGATGTAGTATCAGATTATTTTAAAGACCCTCTTGTCTTCAGAACTTTCTCTTTTAGGCTTGGTTCAGAAATTACTCGAGTACAGGAATATGTTCAAGAAAATATTAGTGATTTAAAAATACCTACAATCGTTTTACATGGTGACAATGATCGCGTTTGTCCAATTGATGGTAATGAAAAAATAATGAAACTCGAGAATGTAAAATTCATAAAAGTGAATAACTCTGCGCATGAAATACTAAATCAAGATACAAGAATGTTTGTTTTAAGTGAGATTCACAATTGGATGAAAGATAATAAAATAATTTAGTATTTGTTATTGCAACATGTTTGCATTAACTTAATTAAATTTTATACTTTTTATATGCACGTACCTGACGGATTTATAAATGCTCCAGTTTCTGCTGCATCTGGTTTGATAAGCTTAGGGACTATTTGGGCATATATTAGAAATGCTAAGAATTTAGTAGCTGATCGTTTGATTGCACTTACTGGAATGATGTCAGCATTAATTTTTGTATTACAAATGATTAATTTCCCAATAGCAGCCGGAACCAGTGGTCATCTTTTAGGTGGTGCGCTAGCAGTTGTCGTATTAGGACCTAGTCTTGGGATTATATGCATATCGATAGTTGTTGTAATTCAGTCTCTGTTATTTGCTGACGGAGGTTTGAGTGCAATAGGAGTTAACTTACTAAATATGGCGGTAGTTACTTCTCTTATTGGTTGGATAACAATATCTACATGGAAAAAATTATTTGGTGAAAGTTATTCTTCGACAATTTCAGGATCATTCATAGCTGGTTTATTATCTGTTGTATTTTCTTCAATTGCATTTGTTCTTGAATATGCTTTGGGAGGTACTGTTGCGGTACCTCTTGGAAGTGTATTAATAGCAATGGTCTCAAGCCATTTGTTAATTGGTATTGGCGAGGGGATCATTACCGCTTTGATTGTTTCATTACTTTTAAGAGTTAGGTCTGATTTAGTTTATGTAAATAAAAATACCGAAACTAGCAACAAAGTAACTTCATTTTATGGATTATTTATACTGTTAATTTTAGTTCTCACCTTAATTACTCCTTACGCCTCTTCATCGCCTGATGGTCTTGAATCTGTTGCTGAATCATTTGGCTTTAATGAAGACGCAGGAATTGTATTATTTTTAGAAGATTACGGTATAGAAAATATTAACAATAACTTCTTGTCTACAGTGCTGAGTGCAGTTTTAGGAATAGTTGTAATAGTTGGATTATTTAACATTTTTATTAAGGTTAAAAAACGGAATTAAAGTGGGAAAAAAAAGACAATTTTTTTTTGAAAAAAATTTATTTCAAGTGTAATTTTATATTAACTTTTTGTGAAGAAAGTCTTTATAGACAATCATTACAAGAAGAAAAAGAGATAGCCCTTGAAGCAAGTGAGTTTTGGCAACAAAACAAGCGGAGTATTCAAGGGTTTTCTCATTTTTAAATATGTTTACTTTGTGTTCACATTCTGTTTAAAAAAAGCATTTAAAATTATCCAATAATTAAATAATTCCTTGTCAATTAGTACGTATACAAAACTCCCCAGTTCTTACTGGGGTGTTACCAAAACAACTTTCTATTAGAATTTTCATATGACAACAAATCAAGAACTTTTATTGCTCCATAAAGACTGTAGAAAGTGTAAGTCTTGCGAACTTTCTAAAACCAGAAATAATGTTGTTGTAGCAAAGGGAAATTCTAAAGCTAAGATTTTAATTATCGGGGAAGGACCTGGAGAGCAAGAAGATATTACAGGATTTCCATTTGTTGGAAGAGCTGGAAAAATGCTTGACTCAGCATTAATGTCTGTTGAAATTGATCCTTTGGAGGATTGTTATATTACAAATATAGTTAAGTGTAGACCTCCTAAAAATAGGAAGCCTCTTTTAAATGAAATAAATTCATGTATGCCTTGGTTAACAAAACAGATTAATTTGTTAGGTCCAAAGATTATAATTTTAGCGGGATCAACATCTGTGGAAGCATTTCTTGAGATAAAAAAACCAATTTCGAAGATGAGAGGTGAATGGATAATAAAGGACGATATCAAAATTATGCCTATTTTTCATCCATCATATCTCTTAAGAAGTCCCTCAAAAGAGCCTGGTAAACCAAAATGGCTTACCTGGCAAGATTTAAAAAAAGTTAAAACTGCTTTTGATAATCTTTAGTTTGAAAACTCATCTTTTGTTGTAAGTAATAAAGATACAAAGATAAAGATACTACAAATTAAAAGGTTCCTATTGAATGTTTCTCCTAAAAATATAACTCCAGCTGTTACACCTACAACTGGTACTAAATAATCAATTGTTGCGACTTGTAATGCGCTTACTCTTTGAATTAACCATGTAAAAGATAAAAATGCTCCAAGATTACATATGACTAGTGCTCCAAGTCTTATCAACTGTGAAACATTTAATATATCAATACCTACTCCAGAAATTAGAAATGTCAAAAAGGTAAGAATTATTACAAGTGGATATTGATATGTTAGCCAACTACTAACTTTATATTTGGGAGCAAATTTTCTATTAAGAACAGTAGCGAGAGCAATGCATTGAACACCTAAAAATGCTAATGTTCCTCCCAAGAAAATATTTCCTTGATTCAATAACCCTGTTTCCTGGGAAATAAATAAATAAGCTATTCCAGAAAAACCAATAAATACAGAAAGGTATTTGAGTTTTGAAATTTTTTCTTCTTTTAAAATTAGTTTTACCCACATAACTGTAAAAATTGGAGCAGAACTAATCAATAAAGTTACTAATCCGGACGAGATGTATTGAAGAGAAAATATAAAAGCCCAACTTACAAAAAATATTGAGGCTAAACCAGTAAAAGATGCTTCTTTTAAAAGCTGCTTATTGAACTTTTCTTTATTAAAAATTACGTAATAAAAAAAAAGTAGAGTACCAATAATTGATACTCTCGCCGTTACTAAAAATATTTCATTCAACCCTTCAATAAGCAAGCTGCGAATAATTACATTTGCAGAACCCCACATAACTCCCGCGGTTAAAACTGCTCCTATAGTTTGAATGAGGGATGGTCTATTGTTAGTTTGATTTTTATTTATCATTCTTGAAATACTAATGATAAATTATAAATAGAGTAAGATTGTATTTACGGGAGCAAAATGCTGAGAGGGTGTAAAAGCCGACCGTCTGAACCTGTTAGGTAATTCTAACGAAGGGATATTCGGAACTCTTATCCCATTTATGAAATGAGGTAATTGTGCAGTTAGGTACAAACGTTTTAATTAATTACATACTTATATTCTTTATACTTTTTTTATTTCTTGTCTTAACAAGAAGGCTGGCAAATAAAACGGAAGATATGAGTTATTTTGTTATGCTAAAATCTCAAAAAACCTTTAATCTTTCCTTGAGTTTTTATGCAAGTGGTATGGGATTGTGGATTATCGCTTCTCCAGCAGAGGTTGGCTGGTATGGCTTAGGGTTTGATGTTATTGGTTATGCAATTTCTGCCGCTACCCCTTTTGTATTGCTGTATTTTGTAGGTCCACGTATTGTTCAGACAGTTCCGGACAAAGCAACTCTACCTCAATATATCAGCCAACAATATGGAAATTTTGCTCAAGTTTTTGTTTCAATAATTGCAACCATTTATATGTCCGCTTTTCTAATTGCTGAATTTGCGTCAATAAATTTTTTGTTTCCAGAAATATCAAAGACTTCTGGTTTGATTGTCTGTACAGCAATAGCAGTAGTGACTTTTCTTTACTTAAACCTTTCAGGTTTTAAAGCGTCTCTTATCACTGATAGATTTCAAGGTATATCAATAATTGCACTTCTTATTATTGTTTTGGTTTTGTGGATTAGTCAAAATGGAATTGGTAACATTATTCAAGCTTCTTACGATGGAGGATTAAATACATTTACATTTGCCAGTTTTAAGTCTGCTCTTGCTGTAATTCTTGCAGTAACTGCAGCAGAAATATTCTCTCAGGGTTACTGGCAAAGAACATACTCTGCAATTGATGAAAATGTAATTAAAAAATCATCCATTTATGCTGGATTGGGTTGTTTTGTAACAGTACTCATTCTTGGAATTGCAGGTTCAGCTGGAGCAGGTTTTGGAATTGAGAATCCTTCCTTAAGTTTCATACAGCAGATTGAATTTAATACCTTTTCGAGAATTCTAGTAATTGTGCTTTGTACAATGCTTGTTGCCTCTAGTATTGACACTCTTCAAAGTGCAATATCTTCAACAATGGCTTTAGATCTTGTAAAAAGAGGTGTTTCTGAAGCAAAAATAATAACACTCATAATTACTTTTGGCTCTTTAGGATTATCATTTTACGTTACGAATATATTTTCAGTATTTTTATTTGCTGACCTTTTGGCTGTGTGTTTAGTCTTCCCTGCATTTTATAAAATAAAATCAAGAAAAACTAGCCAAGGTATAGTGATCCCTACATCTTTGGGTTTCGTTGCATCGGTATTGTACAGATTTTATTTTATTGATTTAGATCTAAATCCAGGTGGAATATTTATACCAACTGATCTCTATGGGCTTGCTGACCTTAACACATTTGGAATGGGATTTATTTTTTCTATTATTGGTACTCTTGCTTACAACAGAATAAAATAGTAAATAGAAAATTTAAATGAAGCCAAAAAATATATCTGATTTTGTAAGCCTGTCTGAAATAAGTAATAACAACAGAGACTTGCTATTAAAGTCCACAAAAATGAACCTCGATAAAAATTCTTACGAGTCTTCAATATGGAAATTTTCACAAAATCAATGGAGAGAACTAAAGCAATCTTCGTATTGGAATTTTTCAACACCGAAGTACTCAAACAATAAAAAATCATTTGCATTTATCAAAACACCTAAATCTACTGAAATTTTGGATAAATTAGAAAAGAAAAAAGAATTAGAAAAAAATAAACTTGTTTTTAGAAGTGGGGGTAAAGAGAAAATAGTATTTGAAACTGTTGATTCTATTGTTAATTATTTTTGGAGTTTTAATGATGAATTTATTTACGTAATAACGAGAGAGTGGTCTAGTGAATATAAAAAAATTGAAAATAAAACTGACCATCCTCTAGAAATTGATAAATTACCTTTTCGATTTGATACAACAGGAGTTATATGCAATAAAAGATTTCATATTTATAAAGTAAAAATTTCTACTGGGAAAAGTCAGAAAATTATAGATGGAGATAAAGAGCTGTTTCTCTCAATATCCTCTCTTCTTGAAATTGACTCGGATATGTATTTTATAGCAAGTAAGCATAATCAAGATGGAACGATGCTTGAAGATCAAATTATAAAATTTTCAGATTCACAATTAACAGTTATAAATACAGGTGGAATGTGGAGCCAATTATTTTCTTATCAAGATAATCTATACGGCGTTGGTCTTGATAAGAGACTTGATTGGCCTGCGAATATTAGTATTTTCAAAATTAACAAAAGGGGTATTGCGAACAAAGTTAGTAATTTTATTGATAGAGGTGTAGTTAAAACAAAAGTTAGTGATAACAAAGTTTACGTTTTGTATGAAGATTCTGGAAAACAAAGTCTACTTAAAACTGATTTTGAAAGTTTTGAGATTTTATACGATAAACAACTCCTAACCTCTGATTTCTGTGTTAATGGTGAAGATATTTATGCTCTTGTAAGCTCATTCGATAGAAAAGATGAAGTATATTTAATTAGAAATGATGAGGATGAAAAATTTTCGGACTTTAATAATAATTTTCATAATAAAGTAAGGACTCATAGTTGTGTATATGAAAGATTTGAAACTGGAAAATCTCAAATTGATACTTGGGGAATACTTGTAGATATCAATAAACCTACTTTGCTAAATATACATGGCGGTCCAGCAAGTCAATATGGATTTGGGTTTTTTGATGAGTTTCAGGTTTTTGCATCTTCTGGTTTTAATGTTGTGGCTTGTAATCCTCGCGGTTCATCAGGTAGAGGACATAAGTTTGTTAGAGATGTTTGTGGGAACAAATGGGGAGAGAATGACACTTATGACGTAATTAAAAGTTTTGAAATGATGATAAAAAAGCTTGGAATAAAAAATAAAAACTTTGGAATTATGGGGGGTTCATATGGTGGTTTTATGACTTCGTGGGTAATTAGCCACTATCCAAAAATGTTTAAATCTGCTGTTGTGGAAAGAGCTTTATTGAACTGGGAGACAATGGTGGGAACTTCAGATATTGGAATTGGATTTCCGGAGATGTATCTCTTGGATGACCTAAAAAGTAATTTGAATTTATATAGAAAGAAAAGTCCGATCACATATGCAAATAGTATTATTACACCAACACTAATAATCCATTCGGAAAAAGACTATCGGTGCCCAATTGAGCAGGCTGAACAATTATTTTCAAACCTTAAAAGAAGAGGTGTTTCATCATCCATGATAAGGTTCCCAGATGAAAGTCATGAACTTTCTAGATCTGGCAAACCGGAACATAGAGTTCAAAGATTTGATTCAATTATCAATTGGCATAAAAAACAACTTACCTAGACAAAATAAATCTAAAAAATCTAATTAAAGTAAATATCAGGTGACCATGAATGATGAAATTGTTAATCCATTAAAAGGTAAAGAGCTTAGAGATTTAGCCCGTTCTAATCCAGAAAAGGCTTATAGGCATCTTGAAGAAAATAAACAATTGTGGATTCAAATAGCCACTAAAGATCCTTTTGATTCTGCTGACGCACTTGAAGAATTTGATCCTAGTGAGGCGGGAAAATTAATTACTGAGCTTCCAACCTTAATATCGGTAAAAATTTTTGAATCCCTACGTCCACGTGCAATTATTGAAATTGTTGAGTCTTTGGATGAAACAGATGTAGAGGAGATTTTCAAACAAATGGATACAGAAGATGTTGTTGATGTTTTAGAAAGATCTACTGATGATGAAACTGATGAAATTTTAGAAATTTTAGATAAATCTACAAAACTAAATATAGATAAAAGGTTATCTTATCCAGAAGACTCTGTAGGAAGACAAATGTCTGAAGAAGTAGCAAAAATATCAACTGGATTAACTGTTAAAGATGCTCTGAAAGAGCTTAAATCACTTCACAATAATGTAGAAGATTTAATTTATGTATATTCTGTAGATAACGAAAATAAGCTCACAGGGGTGATTTCTTTTAGAGAAATCGTCTTTGCAAATGAAGACGACTTAATCAAAAATGTAATGATTCAAGATCCAGTATTTGTAAATCCATCATCTGATCAGGAGGAGGCAGCAGGTTTAATTAGACAATATGAACTACTAGCTCTCCCAGTAATTGATAAAGATAATAAGTTGATTGGTCAAATAACAATAAATTCGGCACTAGATGTTATACAAACAGAAATTGCTGAAGATTTTTCCCAGTCATTTGGTGCAGGGGCTGAAGAAACAATTTTTACTCCTATTCAAAAATCAATACGTTCTCGACTTCCATGGATAGCAATAAATATGTTATTGGCTTTTATTGTATCGTTTTTAATATTCCAATTTGAGGAAACAATTACTAATAACGTATTACTGGCTGCTTTGATGCCGGTAGTTGCATTGATTGGGGGAAGTTCTGGTGCTCAGTCTTTAGCAATTGTAATAAGAGCTTTGGCAAGAAATGATGTTTCTGAGGCAAGAGTTTTTGAAGTAATTGGAAAACAAACACTTATTGGAATCATAAATGGCATCTTAGTAGGCATTTTTTCATTTCTTATATTGAGCTTTGTTGGTTTAGGTGATTTTTCTTTGGCTTTAGGTTTTGCTGTTTTTACTAATATATTTATTGGAAATTTGTTTGGCTCATCAATACCTTTGATACTAAAAAAACTAGGATTCGATCCAGCATTAGCGTCAAATATATTTCTAACATTAGTAACCGATATTGCAGGTTTTGGTGGCTTTCTTGCCATTGCACTTATGTTGTTGTAACTTCTAAGTTGGCTCTCTGTAAATTAATCTTGTGCCTTTTTTATTAAAAAGGTATGAAAATATCCACTCAATAACAACTAATATTTTTGATCTATATCCTATTAAATACAGAATATGAATTGCGCTCCAAAAAAGCCAAGCTAAAAAACCAGATACTTCTATATTCCCAATTTTACCTATCGCCTTGTACCTTCCCACCGTTGCCATCATTCCTTTATCGTTGTATCTAAAGGGTTTTCTATCTTTCTTAATTGTTTTACTCTTTATAATTTTTGCGAGATATTTCCCCTGCTGGATTGCTACTGGGGCAATGCCTGGAAGAGTGTTATTTTTTTTATCTTTATAATTAGCGGCGTCCCCAATAACAAAAACGTTTCCATCGTCTTTAAGTGAACAATCTGGATCAACAATTGCCCTGCCTTCATTATCTGTTTTTGTATTTAACTTCTTAATTATTGGACTTGCTTCGTTGCCTGCTGCCCATACAACATTGTCAGTATGTATTTCTTCTTTGTCAGTCTTAACTAAATCATTTTCTATTTTTACAACTTTCTCATTTGTCCTAACTTCAACTCCAAAATCTTCAAGGTACTTTTTAGCCTTTTCCGAAAGTCTGTCACTATACATTGGAAGGATTTTTTCAGTAGCTTCAATTAGATAAACATTGGCATCAGAACTTTTAAAATTTCTAAACTCTTCTTTCATGTTATTAAATGCAATCTCAGCTATCGAACCGGCCATTTCTACTCCAGTAGGTCCACCACCAACAACAACAAAATTTAAATACTTTGCTCTTTTTTCAATATTTTTTTCATTCTCGGCTTTTTCAAATGCCCTCAATAATCTTTCACGAATTTGTAAAGCATCATTAATACCTTTAAGTCCATTTGAATATTTAGACCAGTCTTCATTACCAAAATAAGAATGTTTCGACCCAGTACTTACAATAAGTTGATCATACTTTATATTCTCACCATTTGATAGGGTCACAGTCTTTTCATGACGATTAATGTCTGTGGCTTCATCTAATATAACTTTTACATTTTTGTAATTTTTAAACATTCTTCTGATAGGAAAAGCAATATTAGCTGGAGATAAAACTGCGGTTGCAACCTGATAGAGTAACGGTTGAAATAAATGATGATTTTGCTTATCTATAAGGGTGAATTGAATTTTGCTACTTCTAGCCCTCTGAAGAAATTTAAGTCCTCCAAAACCACCACCGATTACAACTACATTTAACATATATTAAATTATAAAACTTTGCTGATTAATCAGTGATCTCTAGACCTAGAGGTTTTAGTCATTGTTTTTTCTAGCTTCCCGTTCTTGAATTCAAAAGAGTCGACTCCTTCAACAAGATGTTTGCCTTGTTGGGATTTCTGGGATATTACCTGTACCTTCATTCCCTCAAAAGGTGAAATTAAGGTAATTGAGTGTTGTCTAAAATTTTTAGATGATTGATCTCTTCTGATTACATCACTTATCATATAAGGCGATTCCCAAGACCACTCATCATCAATAACTATAAACTTACAAATATGGCGAGTTTTAGTTTTATCAATTCTTGCTCCAGGACAAATAATTAAAGAATTATCAATCCATGGATTGAGTCCGACACCATCAATTTTTGGAAAACCTATATTGAATGAATTATCTATTATTTCTTCAATATCTCCCTTTTCAAGATTTCTTTTTTTTATAATTTCAGTAATTTGATTCTGAAGATCAAAAAGCTCTACATCTTCCAAGTTTTCAATTTTATTAAGGTCCATAATTCAATATAAGTATTTTATTGTGACAATAATAAAGTTACTCTTCTTCAGTGACAAAAACATGTTTTTGATTAAATTTAGCGATATCCATCCTAATTATCCCAACCACAAATATTGTCAGCGTCACTACAGGAAATATAAGTACTAACGTTAATGGATTTGATGTTAATGTTTCAATCATATAAATTAATATTAATAATCGTGTTAAATTATAATATAAACTGAAAGGATATAAATGATAAAGTTAGGTTTATACGCAAGTATTGTTTCTGTTGTTGCATCTGTAATTATTTACGTTGTTTTGGATGACTCTCAGCTTGCAATATATATTGGATTATGGGCTCCTACATTAATTTTGTACAGCCAAGCATATGAAAGAGCAAACCAAGAGTAACTAATTAGGTAAAACTTTTTATTATTACTAGGATTCAACTATGAGTAGATTAGAAAAACGTACCTTCTGGAGTTTTATGGGTGTAGCTTTTGTATTGCATATGTACCTAGTAATCGATTCAATGGGGCTTCTCACAATTTCGTTGTGAGTAAATTAGAAAAAAGACTCTTCTGGTCTTTTATATTTCTAACATTTTTATTGCATCTCTATTTGGTGGTAAATTTAGTACTTCGTGGTTAGAAAAAATTTAAAATTTTTTATAATTTGTCTTCTTTTTATTAGTTGTAATCAATCAGAACCTGAAGTTAAATCTGTAGAAATAAGAGAACCAGAAGAGATATTGGTTGAAATTATGGAAAGTTACCAAAACTTTTCTAAAAATCCAGATAAATCTGTAGAAATTATTTGGAATAATGCTCATAAAGATAATAAAGAAGTGACAGGTCCAATTGACAGATTCAAATTGATGCTTACCTCTGAACCATATAATTCAATAATTGATTTAACTGATTATTCATATGAGACTATCCAAAAAGATAGTGAAACGGTCCACTACGAAATAAAAATATTAAATAACAAAAATGAATATTTTATTGTTACTTGGGTGTTTGTACTTGATGAATGTGAGCTTAGTAGCGGGATGTGTTGGCAGACAATAGGAGTAAGCCCTCCTGCATATTTTGATTCTGGTATTTAATAAGTATTTTTGAAGATTAATTTCTTAATCGCGGGGATCATTTATTGTTATTGAGACATAAACAGTATATGCAACTCCTGAGACCAAAGCTGCAGCAGCCACAAACTTAATTAATAAATTAGAACTCGTAAACATACTGCTTTTCATGGGTTCTGACATTATTTAATACTACTATGTTTATTCATCTAAATTTTCTAGAGGGTTTTCCGGTTGGCAAATCTCGAATGCTTCTTGAACGTCATCTGAAGTCCACTCTATTTCTGCATCTCTAAATGCAAAAAATCCAAATTCACCAGGTGTTGGATCAGGAAAATTACTAATTCCTTCCTCTCTCATGCACTGAGAAAACTCTAAAGATGCGTCTACTAGTGCTGCTTCAACCTCAGGATCTAAATCAAATTGTTCTGGAAGCGCATTTCTTAGAATATCTTCACAATTAGTGAAAGCTTCTTCAAATTCGTCTTCATTCTCCACATCAACATTATCAAACTGAGGGTTACCGTCAATATCAAAGGTTGGATCTGGAAAATTAATACCCTCTTCTCTCATGCATTGTGCAAAGTCCAAGACTCCTTCTTCGAAAGTAACCTCATCAAATATTGTTGTTGAAACGGTGTTTTCATCAATAGAAACAACACCTTTTGTTTCTTCTTCGCCGATAGTGCATGCACTCAGAACAAGAACAATTGTAAAAAGTGCTACTTTCTTACTGCCTCTGCTGGTTGAATTTTTGACGCTTTTATTGCTGGATAAACTCCAGATATTGCTCCAATTAATAATGCTAAAAATACTGCTCCTAAAATTTGCCATACAGGTATTGAGAATACAATATTTGTGTAGTTAGTATAAGCCAAAGTAATAACAGCACCTAAACCAACACCTACTAGGCCACCGATTCCAGACAAAACGATACTCTCAAGTAGAAACTGATACCTTATTTCTCTTCTTGTTGCTCCTATTGATCTTCTAACGCCTATTTCCATTCTTCGCTCAAGAACTGACATAACCATAACATTTGCTATTGCTACACCACCAACTAAAAGCGCTACGGAGCCTAAACCTAATAATAAATTTGTAAATGCTTCCTCAGCAGCTTGTTGAGCTTCAAGTGCGTCTGATGGCCTTGTAACTTCCACTTGGTCTGGGTTTTCCGGATTCATAGAAGGTGCCAGAACTTCAACTACGTCTTCTATAAAAGTTGGATTTGCTCTTAAATAAATTGTTGTTGGCTCTTCGTCGATATCAAAAAGAGTTTTTGCGACTCCATATCCAATAAAAACTGATCTATCTAAGTCAGGATGTATCTTCAGCTCTTCTAATATACCAACTACTCCAAACCATTCATTATCAATAAGTATTTTGCTTGGCGTTGAGAGATTGGTTATACCTAATCTTTGTGCCGTTACACTTCCTAAAACAGTTACTGGTATATCAGATAAATCATTACTTATAAATCTACCTTCAATTAAGTTTCCACCTATTACGTCTAAAAGCTCTGCACTAGTAATTATTGTTGATATTCCTCCACCTTCAAATTCTGATATAAAGTCACTTCTACGAACTAGTAAATCAGTCTGAGTTGTAGATGTTACTTCTTCAACTGGTCCAATTCTTTCAACCATTCCTAGAACTCCTTTTGGTAGTTCTTCCTGGGTTCCAAAAAATCCTGCTTGAGGAGAAGCTTTTACTAGATTTGTTCCAAGTGATTCAAGAGTTGATAGTAAGTCAGCTCTTCCAGATGCTGATATTCCAGAAACTGCGACTATTGCAGCTATTCCAATTCCAATTCCAATAGATGTAAGAGTAGCTCTGCCTTTTCTTGCACGAACTCCATAAAGTGCAACAAAAAATAAATCTCTAGTTCTTAGTTTTTTTCTTTTCATTTTTACACAATTTTTCCATCAACCAATTCAATTACTTTTTTAAACATATTTGCATGCTCTTGATTGTGAGTAATCATAATTACAGTTTTTCCTTGGTTGTTAAGTTCTTTTAAGATATTTAAAATATTTATTCCTGATTCTTTATCTAAATTTCCGGTTGGTTCATCTGCTAAAACAAATGCTGGGTCTTGTACTAGCGCTCTAGCAATAGCAACTCTTTGTTGCTGGCCACCAGAAAGTTCTTTAGGAAGGTGGCTTAACCTATCACCGAGTCCTACTTGTTCTAAAACCTCTCCAGCTTTTTCTAGCCTTTCTGACCTTGAAATCCCTTGATATAGTAGTCCTTCTGCAACATTCTCTTGTGCGGTCAATCCAGGTAAAAGAAAAAAGCTTTGAAAAATGAACCCTATTTTTTCGCCTCTAAATTTAGAAAGTTCATTATCTGTTAGCTCAGATATATCTTTGCCTTCTATTTCAATTGAACCACCAGAAACACTGTCCAATAAGCCAATCATATTTAATAAAGTTGATTTTCCACTTCCAGATTGTCCAACAATTGCTACCAGATCTCCTTCTTTAACGTTTAAAGAAACTCCATCTAGTGCTTTTACAGGAGGTGGCCCTTCATAAACTTTGGAAATATTATTGATTGAAATTACAGTTTTTGTATCGGTTTTCATCGCGGTACGACTACAAGTTGACCCTCTGAGATATTTCCTATTATTTCAACAAAGCCCTCAGTAAATACGCCTATTTCAACAGCAATATAGCTAGTATCTACTCCAGATTCTCCTTCAAATGTTCCATTGTCAACCTCTCCATCATAAACTTCCAATGCATATCCACCTTCTGCCAAAGCAAGAAGAGCATTAACAGGAACATAAAGAACATTTTCAGAAATCTCTGTTGTCACAAATACTTTTACTGGAGCTTGATCATAAGCTTCAATCTCTTCTGGGTTAAGAACTTCTAGAGTAACTTCTATAAATTCTCCTGCCTGAGTTTGTGTTACAACCTGGTCAATAAATGTAATAACTGTTGGGACTCTTTCATCGGTAGGAAGTTCTATTTCAACACTGTCACCAAGTGAAACTGTTTCCTGGTCGGTAGCATCAACTTGAAAGACAACCTCAATTCCAATAGAAGAAATGTTGTACAGTGGTGAATTTAGTACGACTGCAGAACCAACGTCGTTAATATAAGAACCTACAATTATTGGTGTTTTTGACGCATACGCGTTTGTTGGGCTAAAGGTTTCTGACTTTGAGGCAAGTTCTAACTCTTCAAGTTCTTCTTTTGCTTTTGCTAATTCAGCTGCTTGATCAACTCCTTCGTTGTAGCTTTCTAAGGTATCATCATATGCTTTTTGAGCTGTTTCAATAGCTAATGCTTCTGTGGCATCAATTCCTGATTCTTTGCCTTTTTCTAAATCTTTAATTCTTTTTTGTTTCTCAATCTCTTGCTGTAGATCTTCTATTTCAGAGTCTCTAGTGCCATTTGCAATTTTTTCTTTTGTTTCAGGAATCGTATCGTCTTGAAGTAAGGTAATGCTTTGTTCAGCATTTTCAATAGCGGTATCAGCTGCTTTCCAAGCTGCACTTTCTTCCGTAGCAGCATCTTTTGCATCATCTAGCTTTTTCTTTTTGTCGTTGACTTGCGCCAAAGTAGTTCCACCATCTGAGATTGTCTCTTCAATATTTTCTACTTCAGTCTTTTTTAAATTGATAGCAACCTGTTCTGCTGGTGTAATTTCAGATTTTGTATCAATTTTGTAATCAACATAAAGTACATTAAGCATATTTGAGGTAGTTTCATCAAAAGTTTCATCAGGTACAAAGTCTTCTGCTGCATATCCTAAAAACACAAGTGCTTTCTCAAGTTGTAAAACATCAGGACCTGCATCAGAATTTAAATCAAGAGTTCTATAAAAAGGTGTCGCTCCTTCAACTAAAATTACAGGTTTATTGTCTACAGCAAATAAGACCTCTCCAAAATTAATAATGGTTCCTTCTTTGGGAATTAAGGTTATAACTCCTGACATAGGTGAGTTGAGCACTTTACTATTAGTCTGTCTTAAGGTTCCGTTGTACTCTTCCTTCTTTGCTAAGTCACCTTTTTGTATAGGAACAGTAGTAAGCTCTAAAGTTTTATTACTTGAGGATGTCTCTGTGTTCTGAGTACCAAAATAGTAGCCACCGTAACCAAGTGCCAGCACCACTATTAAAATGTACAGGTTTTTTAATTTAAAAATATTTTTCATCGTTGTTCCAATTAGTGTAGTTTATTAATCCTATGTGTATTCTGAGAAGTTTTTTCACTTAGTTTTTTATGCATCCCACTCCTCATCTTTTAACTCTTCTGGTAATTTGTCCTCACATGCCTGCCATGTCTGAACTAATGGATCATCTTCTCTCAACTCCCAATCTTCATCAATATAAGCATCTAATCTGACTTCTCTATTGAAATAATCTGGGTCTGGAACTTTAGGATAACCACTTTCTCTAAAACACTTCGCCATAAATAATGATCTATCAATTTCTTTGGATACTTCTGCTGGATCTTCAAATTGATTTTCATCTGCTACACCCCATAAATTATATTTCAAGGCACACTCCTCAATTATGCCCCAGAGTTCTTCGGCTTCCTGTTCGGTTATTGTTTCAAAATATGATGCAATCGTGGTGTATAGGTCTATAAAGTTCTTTGGTTCTTTAAATTTATACCCTGATTCATTAACACATTGAACAAGGACTAAAGGTGCATCCTCATCTGAGATTTCTTCACGTTCATCTACTAGCTCAACACCTAGAGCAATTGCCTCTTTCCCCTTATCGGTGTCTGCAACAGAGACAACAGATTGCTCGTCTTGTTGGAAAAAAGAACATGCTGTTAAAAAAATGAGTATTACTGAAGCTTTTTTATACATAGCAAAATTATAAATAATCTTAGTCTTATCCTCCACCTTGTTGTGGTGGTTCAAGTCCAAGTTCGTCAAAGCACTCTCCAGCAGTTTGTCTAATTTGATCTTCAAGGTATTGTCCAGATTGCACAAGGCTTATAAGAATAGATCTGAGAGGTCTCTCAGCATTTGGGTCTTCAACCTCTATCCCTTTTTCTCGCAAGCATTGTGCAAGTTCCAACTCAGTGTCTAATGTATCAGCAACTTCTTCAGGATTCTCAAAGTCTGCTGTGCCACCTAGTGGAATATTATTTTCGTCAGCACATGTTTGAATTGTCTCAAAAAGTTCCTCTCTCTCTTTTTGATCAGCAGCTAAAAATACTGGACGTAAAACACTTTGTAAGCTTTCATCATTTTTAGGATCTGTAATATCATATCTATTCTCTCTTAAGCATCTAGCAAGTAAAAGCTGCGCATCTTCTACTGAAACGACCTCTTGAACGACTTCCTCTGCAATTGTTGTAACTGTTGTATCGCTTGATAAATCATTCGTAGAAACAACTCCTTGTGATTCATCTGATGAGGAGCACGCCAATAAAAAAATAAATAAAAGTATTAAGAGAGTGTTTGAATATTTTTTCATTTTTTTAATTATACAAATTTAATTCTTATTTTTGCCAACCACATTCTTGTAGCAACGGCATAATATCATCTCTAGATTCCTTGAGCCCACTTAAATCAACCTTGGGTTCTTGCTGGATTGGATCAGGAACGTTTAAGCCCTTTTCTCTTAAGCATTTAGCTAATTCAAGGTTTTCATCATATACTTTGGCAAGCTCTTCTGGATTCAAGGAAGATGAATCCGACCAGAGATCATATTTGCTTATACAAAAATCAACATCTTCACTTAACTGTGACTCTTCTTTTTTATTTTTGGTTAATTGGCTAATTGTTGATTTTAAATCTTGTATATCAAACGGAGTTGCAATGTTATATCCCATTTCTTCGTTTAAGCAATTCGCTAAAACTATTGGATAATCTTCTTCATTTATAATTTCGGTTGTTGTTGTGTTTTCAAAAATTGAAACAACCCCACTTTCTGAGCTACTACAAATATTAAAAAATAAAATAAAAAAAAGTATGTTTGTTTTTTTCATATTTATTTATTAATAATAATAATTACTTACTTGTCAAAAATTTAATTTTTTTTTGAGTTCATCAGTTATTCGAGTTGGTTTCATCGTTATTTGATCTGTATAAACATGGACGGCCTCGCAAGAGCTTACTAAATCACCTGAATTTTTATTAAACATTCCCATTATCCAAGTCATACTTGTATTACCAATATTTTTAATTTTTGTTCCTATCTCAATTGTATCTTCAAAATAAAGTGGTTTATGATACTGAACTAAAACTTGTATTGTGTGAAAGTCTTTTTTTGTTTGTTCAATATCTTTAAAATAGTCATAATTTACATGCTTGAAATAAGCAGTAATCGCTTGGTCAAAAAAAGCAACATGATTTGCATTGTGCATTACTCCCTGAGGGTCAAGTTCGTAATATCTTACTGTTGCCTCCCAGAATACTTTAAAATCTTCTCTAGATAATTCTATTTTTGACATTTATACGAATATTTGTGTTTTGGGCTCTATACCTCCAGTGAGAGGCATTGCGTACTCAAAAAAATCATTGGTCACATATGGTTTGTTTTTTTCTAGATATTCTTCAGGCATATTTTTTGTATGTTTTGCAACTTTATGTAACTCAACAACATCTACATCACAATAGTAAGTTTCTGAAAACTGTCTTCTTAGAATAATTGATCCACTTTGTTTTTCTTTTGAAGCAATAACTGCATGCTTTCCAACCCTCTCAGCTTCTTCAGCATCTACTTCTGAAACATCGGCAAGAAAAGATCTCTGAAGATAACCAAACGTATCTGCTCTTACTCTTGCTCCGTCAATATGTTCTGAGACAATATTTGTAAGTGTGTCTCCTAAGGCACCCGAACCTGAGAGCTGAATGTTTCCATGGCTATCTTTTTTTCCTGCAAGTCCAGAATCTGTCTCGCTTGCGTATGTTTGGAGAAAGTACTCACCATCTTTATTGTGAATGCCTTCGGATACAGCAACTACACACCTTCCTAATGAGTCGTAAACTTCTTTTACATCCTTTAAAAATTCATCTAAATTAAATACTTTTTCTGGAACATAAACTAAGTGTGGACCATCTTCTTCGGTTGATTTTCCTAAGGTGCTGGCAGCGGTAAGCCATCCTGCATGCCTACCCATTAAAACATTGATTTTTATTCCTCTAAGGCTCCTGTTGTCAGCATCATCACCTTGAAATGCATGAGCAACAAATCGTGCTGCTGAACCATAGCCTGGACAATGATCCGTTTCCAAGAGGTCATTATCTATAGTTTTAGGAACATGAAAAGCTTTAATTTCATATCCTATTTTTTTAGCACCCTCAGATACAAGATTTGCAGTTTCTGCAGAATCATTTCCGCCGATGTAGAAAAAATATCTTATGTTTTGTTTCTCAAAAATTGAAACTAATTGCTCAATATCATTCTCAGTTGGTTTTTTTCTTATCGAGCCTAAAGCAGCTGCGGGTGTTTTCGATATTCCATAAAGTTGAGACTCTGAAAGTTTAGATAAATCAACAAAATCCTCCTTTAACATCCCTTCCAGTCCGTGTCTTGCTCCAAGTATTTCATCGTATTCCTGATTAATAGCCTCTTTTATAAAACCAACTAATGACTTATTAATTACAGCTGTCGGACCACCTGATTGACCAATTACCGCTTTGCCAACAGGCATTTCTTAGCTCCCGTTTTGATATACAGAGATAAAATTTAAATATGAATTGGCTATTTCTGATACGGCTTCTTCTCTTGATTTTTCATTTTCATGCCATCCTTTAATAGAGTTCCAAAATATAGACCTACCTATCGCAAAACCACTATATCCATCAACAGATGCTCCGGCCCTCAACCACTCATTAACTTTTTCGTCATTTGCACCCCTACCAAGAACAACGGCTATTACGTCGTCTTTGCCACCATCTTTGATTGCAGACGAGACTTTTTCACAATCTTCTTTTGTGTCTAATCCTTCTATCTTCCAAATGTCAGGATCTGCTCCTTTTTCTCTCATCTCTTCAACAACCTGAACTGCTAGTTTTGGCCTTATTTCTGAATCATATCTTGATTGGTCTCCGTCTACACTTGACAATTGCTCTTCAGTTGCAGGGACTAGGAATTCTAACAAAAATTTTCTTTCATTTTCTTCAAGCCAATCAGATAATGTTTTTATTCTTTTACCTTGAACTTCTCTAGTTTCTTCATCGTCATTTGGGTTCCATCTGACTAAAATTTTTACAAAATCAGCATTAACTTCTTTTATCTTTTCTCCAAATTCATCACCATACTCAAAATCAAATACTTTTTGACCTGATTTCTCAACAGGGGCTGCAAACTTTACACCCATTTCTTTTGCTTTTTGTTGCACTTGTAATCCGAAAGTCTCGTCTACAAGTATTGCGGGTTCTCCTGTCCCAATACCTGTTTCTTTAGCTTCTATAAATCCATCAAAAATAACATCTTTCATTGAAGACACCCTTGATGCCTCATCTTCGTTAGGCGGTCTTCCTTCTACACCTAAAAGGCCTTTTGTTAAAGTTCCTCTGTGGTCAAATGCAAGTATGTAGAGCTCATTAGAATAACCCTTCATGATAATTTATCTCCTTAACTTTGTACTTTACTTTTATCCCTTCTGGTAATAACTATGTACGCTGTCAAGATTATCACAATTATTGTTGCAATGATGATGTTTTGAGTAGTGTCTGAACTGCCAAGATCACTGTCTAGATATTTTGCTTTATATATCAATCCAGGATCACCATTTGACTTTGTTGTTTCTGATAAAACATTTATTAAATCAACAGTGTTGACTCCCCAGTTGTTAGCTAAATTTTCATCTAAAAAATAAACATTGTCATTTGCTATAGCTTTAATGTTTTCCCAACCTTGTCGTGTTGAAAGATCTTTATTTAAATAATCCGAATGGCCAATGACTATTAAGTCTGGATCACCAGCTAAAACCTGTTCTTCTTCAAGAACTGGATAGCCAGAACCATAAGGGTCTTCAATTGTGTTTGCTATATTATCAACACCTAAAAGATTGTAAATTTCACCTATAAAAGAATTTTCGTTAACGGAATAAATACCATAGGTGTATCCAATTTCGTGGTAAACGGACAATGGTGTACCAATCGAGTTTGCAATAATATCATCAATATCAGATTTCATCTCACTAACTAGTGAACTTGCCTGGTCTGATTTATTTATTATTGACCCCACAGTTTCAATTTGAGAGTAAACATCATCAAGAGTTTGTGCTGGGGGTAGAAGGACATACTCTATATCTAGATTTTCAAGTCCTTCTACTATTCCGTTGAAATCAAATGCAACAAGAACAATATCTGGATCTAATATCAGCAATTCATCTGCTGTAACTGTATAGGCATCGATTTTCTCAATTGGTAGTTCGGTTTCAGAGAACGAATCTACACCAACTAGTAGATTTTCTCCTTCAAGCATTTGAATAATTTCAGTATGGGTAGTTGATAAGGAGACAATATTTTTGTCTTCAGCTACATCAGAGCCCCCTGAACACATTGAAATTAACATGGCAAGAAGTAATATTTTTGTTTTCATATTTTCCTTTCTCACCACGAGAAAAAGTAAGATACTCCATTCCTTCTCTCGAGGATTGTTGTCTAAAAAGTAAGAAAGGCGACCTGACTTATCCGAAGAATCACAGTTGCGGGACAGTGCTAGATTTTCACTAGCTTCGCTTTTTTACTTTATTTGTTTTAAAAAGAGTAGCACCAAAAAGAAGATTATGTATCGTCCTTTGGAAAGTTTTTAAATGTTTCAGTTAGGGTTTCTTCTTCTATATCTCTCGGCACGTCGGGCCTTGGCATTTCTGGAGGAATAAAAGAGTCTTTTGTGTCTTTTTCTTTTCTAAATTTTCCTATTGTTTTTGAAAAAGACATCATTGCGGTTTCAGTATTTTCTTTATTTTTTTCTCTGGGCTTTTGATTTGGATCAGTATAAGATTCTTCTAAAACAATAACCTCAATTCCACCAACTAAGTCAGATATAAGATTGTAAAAAAATGCTCCAAGGGTGGTTATTGCCGTCTGTGTTAAAAGATAGACAGTTGCAAAAAATAAAACACTTGAAAAGAGGACTTCTACATTTCCAACCAACGAAGCGTTGTCGTCTAACAAGGCTAGCCTTCTAGCAATTTCTTCAAGACCTTGAGGAACTCCTGCGTTCACAAGCAATACCCATAAAATTGAAAATCCTAAAACAATCGTTAGAGAAATTATAAAATTAAAAACAAATGAGACCTTTAATACAGTCCATGGATCTACTTTTCTGATAATTCTTCTTACTCTATTAACTCTTACCATTACGACTCTGTTTTAATGGGAATAAATGCTGATATTTCTTCTTCTTTAGAAAGTTTCATAACCTTTACTCCCTGAGCAACTCTACTCATTTGTTTTATTTGCTTTACAGCACATCTTATAGCTGTTCCACCAGTACTCATAAGCATAACCTCTGTGTCCTCATCCACCGATCTTGCCCCGACCAAGTCTCCTTTAGCTTCTGTAACTTTGAGAGCTTTTACGCCGATGCCACCTCTTCCAGCTCTTCTAAACTCATCAAGCTTGGTCCTCTTTCCATACCCCTTTGCAGTAATAAATAAAAGTGTTTCTTCTCTTGAGGTTGCCGCACCAACAACTTTATCACCTTCTCTAAGCTTAATTCCCCTTACTCCCATTGCTGTTCTTCCTTGAGGTTTTAGATTGTTCTCGTCGAATCTAATTGCCTGTCCTTTTTGAGAAACTAGAATAATGTCTTCTTTTCCTGAAGTTGTTTTAACAGATACGACTTTATCATCATCTTTAAGTTTTATTGCTTGTAAAGACTTATAGTTTGAATCAAAGTCTTTAAATTTTGACTTTTTAACTGTGCCTTTTTGAGTCATAATCAGAAGAAACTTTTCAGTTTCATAATCTCTTGTGTCAATTATGGCTTGAACTTTTTCATCCTGGCCCATTGATAAAACGTTATGAATTAAAGATCCCTTTGCTGTCCTATTAGTTTTTGGAATTTCATGTGCTTTAGCTCTATAAACTTTCCCGTTGTCTGTAAAAAATAATAAATAGGAATGTACAGAAGTTGATAAAAGGTGTTCTATCACATCTTCTTCTGATGATGAGGCTTTTACTCCTTTTCCACCCCTTCCTTGTTTTTTATATGACGTAGAAGGAACAGATTTTATATATCCTTCAGCTGATATTGAGACAATAATTTCTTCATCTTCAATAAGGTCTTCGATCTTTACTTCTCCTACGTCTGGAACAAGTCTTGATCTTCGTTCATCTCCAAATTTTTCAGTTATTGCGTCCAGCTCTTCTATAAGTATTTTGTTTTGTTTTGTTCTGCTTTTTAATATTGCAGTTAGGTCTTTTATTGTTTGCTTTAGTTCTGTCTTTTCTTCTTCAAGTTTTTCTTTTTCTAATGCCGTTAGTCTTCTTAGAGGCATATCTAAAATATGAGTTGCTTGTATTTCCGAAAGCTTAAATTTACTCATTAACGATTTTCGTGCCGCTTCAACGTCTTTTGAGGACTTAATGACTTTTATGATTTGATCAATTTTATTCAGAGCAAGCAATAGGCCGTCTACAATATGTAATCGTGATTTTGCTTTATCAAGCCTAAATTGAGACCTTCTTTGGATTACATCAATTTGGTGATCAATATAATATTTTATTAGTTCTGGTACTGATAGAACCCTCGGCACACCTTCAACCAATGCAACGGAATTTACAGAGAATGTATCTTGAAGCTGTGTGTATTTAAATAAATCGTTTAAAACAACCTGTGGCACTGCGTCTCTCTTTAGTTCAACAACAAGTCTTGTTCCATTTCTATCGCTACTTTCATTTCTTAAATCAGACACACCCGTTAGTTTTTTGTCTTGAACTAATGAAGCTATTTTTTCCATAATCCTGTCAGTTGAAGCTTGATAAGGAAGTTCCTTTACTACTATTGCTGACCTGCCTTTTCCTAGCTCTTCGATGTCAGCTACAGCCCTTAACTTTATAGATCCTCTTCCTTTTAAAATTGCATCTTTTATTGTTGGGGTTTCAACAATTAATCCGCCTGTAGGAAAATCTGGACCTTTAATTATTTTCAGATAATCTCTAGGTTTTGGATCTTTTGTATTTAGCGTAAATTTAACAGCCTCAGTTATTTCTCTAAGGTTATATGGTGGCATATTTGTCGCCATAGCAACAGCAATGCCCTCAGCTCCATTAATTAAAAGATTTGGAAACCTTCCTGGTAAAACTCTTGGCTCGCTTGTTTCCCCTGAATAGTTGGGTTCAAAGATAACGGTATCTTCATCAATTCCGTCTAAAAGCTGGGAAGAAA
Source organism: uncultured Candidatus Actinomarina sp. (assembly GCA_902609285.1). GTDB lineage: Bacteria > Actinomycetota > Acidimicrobiia > Actinomarinales > Actinomarinaceae > Actinomarina. Next base: position 51,205 of record CACLRL010000001.1, read on the forward strand.
GCGATGACATTCTTGATTCTGTATATCTCATGGCTGCGGGCGGATCATCGGGGGTGCCAAAGTTTCCTTGAGGCTCAATCAATGGATATCTGGTACTAAAGTTTTGACCAAGTCTAACAAGTGTTCCATAAATAGCATCATTTCCATGTGGGTGATAATTACCCATAACATCCCCAACTACCTTTGAACACTTTCTAAAGGGTCCAGTTGGGCGAATTCCTGTTTCATACATCGAATACAAAATTCTTCTCTGTACTGGTTTTAACCCGTCTTTAACATCTGGCAAGGCCCTTGAAACAATAACGGACATTGCATAGTCAAGAAAAGATTTTGAAATTTCATCTTCGACTGCAATTGCACCATTCATTTCGGCTTTTTTAGCTGCTGGTTTTTTTGGTGGTGATTTTTTAGCTACAGGTTTTTTTGGTGGTTTTTTAGCTGCTGGTTTTTTTGGTGGTGATTTTTTAGCTGCTGGTTTTTTTGGTGGTTTTTTAGCTGCTGGTTTTTTTGCTGGCATTTTAAACGTCCAGGAACCTTACATATTTTGCATTTTCCTCTATGAAGGTTTTTCTTTTTGTAACGTCGTTACCCATTAAAACTTCAAACATATTTGCTGCTTTTGCTTCGGCCGCTTTTCCGTCAGCAATGCTTACTTTGATTAGTGTTCGTGACTCTGGATTCATTGCTGTGTCCCAAAGCTCTCCAGCGTTCATTTCACCAAGACCCTTGAACCTGCTTATATCAAATTTGCGATTTTTATTTTCTTTTTTAAATGCTTCCAGATCCTCGTCATCTTTAAGGTAGTTTATTGATCCTGATGACTTTGCCCTATAAAGTGGGGGCTCTGAAATCCAAACCTTTCCTTCTTTTATAAGACCGGGCATAAATTTGAAAAAGAAGGTTAACAAGAGTGTTCTAATGTGTGCGCCATCTACGTCTGCGTCTGTTAAAAGTATGATTTTATCGTATCTTGACTCTTCTCCTTTGTATTCGGTATTTATTCCTGTTCCTATTGCTTTAATTAATGAACTAATTTCTTCATTTTGTAGTGCTCTGTTCTCTGTAACTTTCTGAACGTTTATTATTTTTCCTCTAATAGGAAGTATTGCTTGGGTTTTTGAATCTCTTGCCTGTTTTGCTGGTCCAGCAGCCGAGTCTCCTTCTACAATAAACAATTCGCTTTCAGATGGATCTGTTGATGAACAGTCTGCCAACTTTCCTGGAAGTCCAGAAGTTTCGAGTATGCTTTTTCTTTTAGTAAGCTCTCTTGCTTTTTTTGCACTCATTCTAGCTTTGGCGGCAAGAGCACACCTCTCTACTATTGCCCTTCCTTCTTTTGTGTTTTTTGATAACCATTTAGGAAATTCTTGATTAACTAAAACTTGAACTCTTGATTTCATCTCGGTGTTTCCTAATTTTGTTTTAGTCTGGCCTTCAAACTGAGGTTCTTTGACTCTTACAGAAACTACTCCTGTAATACCTTCTCTAATGTCGTCACCAGTTAATGAAATATCAGAATGAAGGTTTCTTGATTTAGCAAAGTCGTTGATGGCTTTTGTTACTGCTGTTCTAAGGCCTTCCTCGTGAGTTCCTCCTTCAAGTGTGTGTATGTTGTTTGCAAAACTTTTAATGTTTATGTCGTCTTCTGTTTTCCACTGCATGGCTACTTCAATTTCTGAGTCTTTGCTTTGATCTGAAAATGAAATTGTTTTTTCATGAAGAACGTCGAAACCCTCGTTTAAATAATCAACGAAATCAACAAGACCTCCTTTGTAATGAAAGTTTTCCTTAGTTGCTGGCTTTACTCTGTTGTCAGTAAGATTTATCTTTAATCCTTTATTAAGAAAGGCAGTTTGTCTGAGTCTTTCGGAAACAATGTTGTACTCAAAAAGCTGTGTTTCATCAAATATATTAGGATCTGGTAAAAAATTTATTTTTGTTCCTGTTTTTTTTGATACCTTGCCTTTTTTTATCTTTGTTTTTGGTTTTCCAAGGTCAAAGTCTTGATTCCAAAAGTGTCCGTCTCTTTGAACCTCAACCTTAACAACTGTAGAAAGGGCATTGACAACCGAGATGCCCACTCCATGTAGTCCTCCACTTACGGTGTACGCTCCTGACTCGAATTTTCCACCTGCATGAAGGGTTGTAAGTACTGTGGTGAGAGCTGATTTTTTTGTTTTAGGGTGTGGCTTTACTGGTATTCCACTTCCGTTATCTTTTACGGTAACTGAGCCGTTTTTTTCAAGAACAACATCAATTTGATTACACCGTCCAGCCATGGCTTCATCAACTGAGTTGTCTACAACCTCCCAAATTAGATGGTGGAGGCCGTTTGGTCCTGTCGAACCAATATACATAGCTGGCCTTTTTCTTACTGCCTCTAGGCCTTCTAAGACTTTTATGTCTTTGGAATCATAACTTTTAGAATCTTTTTTTGGCACGGATCTCCTAAGATACGTTTCTATTTAATTAAGTACAGCCCCTTGCTGAACTCTTATTTTAGTAGAAATACGTTATTTTTGCTGGTTATTTTGCAATTGAACAAGTAAAGAATTGACTGAAAATCCAAGCTTTTTTTCTATGTTGTTAATTATTTTTAACGACTCTAGCTCTATTACGTCCTGGAGTCTTTTTGAATTTACATAGATAATGAGTACGTTATCAACAAGTGGGCCAGTTACAATATCGTTTTTCCATGGGTAAGAAGATTTGTTAAAATAGTTTTTGATCTGCTCAGATTTTTTAAAATTAATGCCTAAGTTGTTTTCTTCAATATTTATTCTTTCAGGCCCTTTTGGTTTTTTCAAGTTGATCTGACTGGCATCAGTAAATATTTATAGTTTTCAACATCTCCCTGTATAACTACAGGCTTTTCATTTCCTGAAAATCTCATATAAACCGTGTTTCCCTCTAAAACTTCAATTCCTTGTATTAAAAAATTTGGATTGAAGGAGGCTTTGAACCCCTTTATCTCACCAGTTTCCACTCCTAAAATTTTTATATCTATTTCTTCTTTTCCTCCTCCAACGTCTTTATTAAGAGTGGTGATTGTAAGTAGATCATTGTTTTCAAAAACAAAAGTTACAGGGATGTACCCTTCAGCAACAACAGTAGCCCTATCTAAACATTCAAGAATTTCTTTTTTGTTGATTTCTACAGTAAAAAGGGTTTCTTTTGGAAAAAGGTTTTCATATTGAGGAAACGTTCCTTCAACCTTGCGAAGAGATGCGAAATATTTATCATTAAAAAAATAAATATCTTTTTCATTTGAGTTTATTTTTAGTACCTCGTTTTCATTCTCGAAAAGCTTAATAACTTCGCTTAAAGAACGATAAGAAACAATTCCTACATCGTTAATTGGGAAGTTGCTTATTTCTTGTGTTGCGAGCCTGTAGCTGTCTGTTGCAGCAAGTTCTGTTTTCTCTCCTTGATTGTTGAAGTAAATTCCGGTAAGTATTGGTCTTCCGCCTTCTGGTGTTGATGCTATGCCAACATTTTTCAAAGAATCAAAAAGCTCAGAAACCTTAACTTCTTGGGTGTTTTCGTTTTCTTCGTGGTTGTTCAAAAAAACTTCAGGGTAGTCTTTGCTTTCAAGTTTTCTAAGGGTGAAGTCTAGCGTTTCTGTTTCTATTTTAAGATCGCTTCCAACGTCTGAAAAAACAACCTCTCCTTCAGGTAGTTTTCTTATAATTTCTGATAGCTTATTTGAATTTACCAAACAGTCTCCATCAAGATCTACTTCAACAGAAACTCTTGATTTAATAGTAATGTCTAAATCAGAACCGATTAACTCAACAATGCCTTCAGCTACACGGACATACAAACCTGACATGGCTGGAGTAGAAGGACGCTGGTTTACAACTCTTGAAACAGAAGAGACAGCCTCTCTAAGTTCTTTTGTCTTTGTTTTGAATTTCACTTTTTATCCTTTATATATTTAATAATAATAAGCATGTCTGAATTGTTGAGATGGGCAAAAAGTCATAAAATAGTGGGTTATTTTAAAAACAACATATAACAAAATAGACAAAAACTAACCAACTTCTTTTAAAGCAAGTGAATTGTTGAAGTTGTCAGCTTCTTTGATGACAATTGGAGAACTTTTTGACTTTTCAATATAAGAAAGAACCGTAGAATGACTTCTACCACCCAAGTAAATGCCTATTTGGTTTAAAGATAGATCAGTATGGTTTCTAGCAAGGTTTGCAAAAAGCTTTCTAGACTCGTTAACGTTAGAGCTTCTGTTTTTAGAAACTATTAGATCCTTGTCAACCTGAAAGACCCTAGAAACATAATTTAGAATATGTTCAGGTTTTATAGCTTCTAAGTAGCCTTCACTCTTTTCGCTAACGAGTTCGTCAATATACTTGTTATTACTTTTCCCTGTTTGTTTGTTTAATAGAACTTTGTTAATAATCCCGTTTATATCTCTAAAGCTGTTTATTTTTAAATTTTTTAATTTACTGATTTCTTCTCCGGACAACAGGTAACCGCCGTGATCTTTATTAGCTTTTTTCAAAACCTTTAAAAACATTTCATCATCAGGCTTTTCAATATCTGTTACCAGACCATTCAATATTCTTGAAACCAGTCTCTCTGGAAAACCCAACAACCTTTCAGGTTTTTGATCAGAAACAAGAACAACAGACTTTTCGTTGTTTAGAAAATAATTTATTGTGTGAAAAAGCTCCTCTGAAACTCCTTTTTTTCCCATAAAAAACTGTATGTCATCTACCAATAAAATATCTACAGAACGAATTTTTGATTTAAACACATCAATATCGTTATTTTTAATTCCACGAATATATGAATCTAGAAAAGACTCAGAGTCAATATAAAAGGAAGAGTGATGAGACTTTTCAATTGTTTTTAATAAAAACGTTTTTCCAACTCCTGGGGGACCATATATAAACAAAGGATTAAAGCGCTTTCCAGGGCTGGAGACAACAGATTTTGCGGCTGTAACCGCTAGGTTGTTTGGACCTCCAACAAACAAGTCATCAAAAGTTGAAAAATCTGGCTCAACTTTAATAGCTTCTATGGCTTTTACCTCTCTGTTTTCGTATTTTTCCTCAAAAAAAACTTCGCTATCTGGAATTTTCATATTTTTATCTAGAATAAAAACGCAATCATCAAATCCAGTCACTTTTTTATAAGAGTCTTTAATTTTTTCATATAGTTTTTTTTCTATTGATGATTTAATGAACTCTGACCTTACATGAATATTTAAGTTTTTATCTTCGAATTTAAAATCAACTTGATCGAGCCAATATTTGTCAGTTTTTGAAAGTTTTGACTGTTTTATTTCTAACTCGAAGGCATCTACAACATTATTCATTCTGATTAAATTTAATGATTACGCTTTTAAATTCATAGAGTGTTAAAAACAAATTAAAGAACTTAAGATTTAATAAATAGTAAAAAATAACCAATAAATATAACGGTTTAGTCCCAAAAAACCATATTAGAAAGTTATTAGTATCTAGATTGTGAAACTTAGTTAAAAAAGTTTTCGCGAATCTAATCCACTTTTCGCGAACTATTAAATTAAATATTAATATTGTTTGTTTAAAAAATTTTTTAATATATTGTATTTAAACAGGATAAAAAATGAAAAGAACTTACCAACCTAGTAATAGAAAAAGAAGTAGAAAACACGGTTTTAGAAGCAGAATGAGAACCAGAGCGGGTAGAGAAATTCTTAAAAGAAGAAGAAAAAAAGGTAGAAAGATAATTTCCGCTTAAGCTAATTGGTTAAATTTACTGCACTAAATAAGAGAAATCATTTTTTCAGACTGAAAAAAGAAGAAAACTGTTTTACTGAAAAAGGACTTAAGGTTTACATAGAAGAAAATAACGATACAAATTCTAAACTTGGAATCAGCATTTCAAGTAAACAGACCACCGCAGTAGAGCGAAACAAATTTAAAAGAAGGATTAAAGAGGCAGTAAGGGGCTTAGAAGAAGAAAAAAATTTTGATATTTATATTGTTGGATCTAAAAATAATTTAAATTTAAAAGTTAACGAGATGCAAAAAATTATATCTTCTCACCCAAAACTTATAAAAAAATGAAACTAACAAGTATTTTATTTACGGTGTTTCGGGCACTATTGGGATTCTTTGGCGTTGGTCAAGGGAACTGTCTTTATTATCCTTCCTGTTCAAACCAAATAAGAAAAAGTATGCAGGAAAAAGGTTTTGTAATGACAATTCCTTTAGTTTTTGAAAGAGCTTATAAATGTAATCCACTTTATAGAAAGTTTGGTAAAAATTGGCAATAATTGAACCTTTTGCGCTTGGAATTGGATTTCTTTTATCTTTTGTTTATGGATATGTTCCGTCTTACGGTACTTCGATTGCAATTTTGACAGTAATAATAAATATTATAATTTTCCCCCTAACTCTTAGACAGACAAGATCTACTAAAAGAATGCAGGACGTTCAGCCAGAGCTCAAGAGACTCCAAAAAAAGCATAAAGACAACAAAGAAGAACTAAATAAAGAGATTGCAGCATTTTATAAAGAAAAAGGAATCAACCCACTCGGCTGTGTTGTTCCACTTTTGGTACAAATGCCGGTTTGGTTTGCGCTGTTCAGAGTTTTAAGAGAGCCGTTATTATTTATACCCAAATCAGAATCGTTATTTTTAGATCTTGAAAACAACGTAAACATTCTCTTTTTTAATATGGATTTACAAATTCCCGCTTCTGAAATCTCTACTTGGGTTGAAAGGGTACCTTATATCATTGTTATTTTAATGGTTGTTGCAACAGCGCTTTTTCAACAGAAACAAATAACAAAAAAGCAGGGAAAGAGTGACAATCCACAAGCTCAACAAATGCAGATGATTGGGAAGGTTATGCCAATATTTTTTGGTTTTATATCTTGGACTCTTCCTTCAGGTCTAGTTATTTATTTTTTAACAGGGAACATCTTTAGAATCGGTCAACAGGCACTGATAATTAGAATTGAAGATAAAAATGAAACCAACGATAAACAAGAGAAACAAAAAGAACAAGTAGAGGACAAGGAAGAAACCAATCAAGAACAAGATCCTCGTAAAAACAGAAAAAAAAGAAGGAGAAAATAATGTCAGACAAATGGGTAGAGGTTGAAGCAAAAACCATTGATGATGCAATAAAAGCAGGTTTAAAAGAACTTAATCTCGAAGACGCAACTGAGGCGAACATAAGCATTTTACGAGAGCCAGAAGGAGGAGTTTTTGGAGTTGGGGGAACAAAAGCATTAGTTAGAATATCAGTAAGGTCTGGATTTAAAAACAACTCTAGGTCATATAAGTCAAGAAACAAAAGAGATACAAGAGATAATAGAGACTCAAGAAAACGAGAAAAAAGAAACTTTGAACCAAAAAAACCAAGAGTTGAAGCGGACCCAAAAGAACAATTAAAAGTATCAATAGATTTTCTACAAGGATTAATTGATTCATTTGGTTTGGACGGAAAGGTCGAAGGAGAATTAGAAGAAAAAAATCTTGTAGTAAACATAAAAGGTGAACAAACAGAGGCCCTAGTTGGAGAAAAGGGAATGATCATACGCTCCTTACACGAGTTAACAAGAACCGCAGTCCAACGAAAAACTGGAGCAGGAACTAGATTAAGGCTCGATGTAGCTGATTACGCTTTAAAAAGAAAAGAAGCATTAACAATATATGCAGAGAGACTTACAAAACAAATTCTAGAAGACAAGCAAGAAGTAATGCTAGAGCCAATGAACTCAGTAGACAGGAAAACCCTTCACGACGCAGTTAGTGAAATTGATGGGATAAGATCTTATTCGGAAGGAAGAGAACCCTATAGGTCTGTAGTTTTTGCTCCAAGCAACACTGAAGAAGAATGACTTTCGAACCCCAAATGCCTAACTGGGGTTTAATTGAATTTGAACAACATAAAGAAAAACTTGTAAACTATCACGACTGGTTATATACAACCGGAATAAAAACCGGATTAATAAGCAAAAAACCCAAACAGTTTATCTGGGATGAATTTATAGTTCACTCTCTGTATTTTCATCATCTAATAAAAAAATATAATTTCAAATCAAAAGAGATTTATGATCTAGGTACCGGTGGAGGAATACCAGGAGTACCAATATCAATTGTTAACAAAAGAAAAGTAAATCTTATTGATAATAAAAAAACAAGAATTTATGAGCTTCAAAGGCTTGTAAAGACCCACAATTTTGAAAATGCGATTCCAAAAGAAGAAGATGCGAACTTCACACTTAAAAACTTAGAAAAAACAATAGTTGTTATGAGGTGCTATGTTTCTACGTTAAATATTGTGAAAATAATGCAAAAATATAAGCTTGAAAACAGAAATATAATTTTTTTGGTTTCTTCAAGCTCTGAAAACAAAAAAGAGCTTAAAAGTTTGTTTCACGTGAAACAAGAAAAGTTTCTTATAAATAAAAATAATTTTCGTACTATTGATGTTATAACTGATATGTGAAATCTTTATCAATAATTTGCCAAAAAGGTGGGGTTGGAAAAACTACAATTGTTGTAAACATTGGTAAAATATTTGCAATAAATGGTATAAAAACCTTGATTGTAGATCTTGATCCTCAAGGAAACACATCAACATATCTAGATTTTGATAAAAATAATGAACTTATTTTAACTTCACAAGATTTAATGAGTGGAAACAAATCAAAAGAAATAGGCTATCTTCACGAAAATATGGCAATAATTCCATCAAACCAATCAATTTTAAAATTTAATAATGAAAAAATACTTGGAGGTTCGGTATTAAAGAAAACAATTGATTCCTTTGAGTTCAGAGATTTTGATGTTATTTTGTTTGATACACCCCCCACAATGAGTTCACTAGTTCAAGAAGCCTTATCCGCATCAGACTTTTACTTGATTCCAACAAAACCAGAATTTTTAGCTATTGAAGGCGTATCCCAAGCGATGAATTTTGCAAAGAAATCTATTTCTAATCAGATAAACATAAATCCAGTATTTTTGGGTGTCATATTAAACCAAGTAGACACTAGAAGATCTAGCTACGTAGATTTTGAAAATGAACTTTCCTACTTACTCGCTGATAAATTACTCGAAACAAAAATATCTAATTCTGTTGATATAGCCGATAGTCCCTATCACTTGAAAACAGTTGAAGATTTTAAAGATGACAGTAAGTCAAAAATAGAATTTTATCAACTAGCAAACGAAATATTAGAAAGGATGAACATAAATGAAAAGATCACTCAGTAGTCTCATTACTGACACAAACGTCAGAGACTACGAAGTTAAAGAAATAAACATAAATATTATTTATGAAAGCGACTCCCAGGCTCGAAAAATCTTTGACAAAAATAAATTAGAAGAATTAAAAAGTTCAATACAGAAAAATGGTTTGCTACAACCAATTATTGTTCAAGAAATAGAGCCAAATAAATATAGATTGATTGCAGGAGAGAGAAGATTAAGAGCATCGAAGCTTGCAGGTCTTAATAAAATACCCTGCTTGGTGAAAGATGTTGGTGAGAGAGATGCAGCGATTTTAGGCCTGATTGAAAACATACAAAGAGAAAGATTAAATCATATTGAAGAAGCAATGGCCTATAAAGAAATTACTGAAAAATTCAGCTTAAGTCCGGAAGAAATAGGTCAACTTATTGGAAAAAGCCGAGCTCACGTTTCAAACATTTTAAGATTAACCAATCTTAGTGAAAAAGTCTATGGAGCCCTAAAAGATCAGACTGTTTCAATGGGCCAGGTAAGGCCGTTGATAAATTTAGATTCTGAAATACAAGATAATATTTTAAATGAAATAATTAGTCAAAAACTATCAAGCAGGGCAGTAGAAGATAAAGTTAGAAATCTAAATTTAGATTCTTATTCAGATGAAGAGGTATCTCATTATAGAAATTTTTTCGAAGACAAAACAGGTTCAAAAGTAAAAATAACTAAGAACATTGATAAATATAAACTTTTCTTAACTTTTGATTCAAAAGAAAACTTAGATGATTTTATTTCTAAATTAAGTTAATTTTCAAATTGCTTATTTAGAGTATTAACAACACTCTCAAGAATTAATTCAATATAATTTTTTTGGTAAAATTTACCATTAATAATTATTCCTACTGATTTTGTTTGTTTCAAAATAATTGAGGACTTTCCGATTGATTTTACTTTCAGAGTTGATGCCAAGTTTTCAGCTAGTTTTTTACCCAAAAGGCTTTCAGAAAAAGTTCCTTGGAAGTAATTAATTGAATCATTAACTTTAGGGTTAAAAGATATAAACAAAGTTGGTTGTAGGTTATTTATATATTCAATTTTATTATTTAGATCCAATTCCTCACTAACTTCTGAAGCAAAAACTGCTACAACACCTTTTTCAATAGAATTTTTCTTAACTTGGTCATAAAATTTAAATTGTTCTTTGTAACTTCCAGAATTTGGGATATCAAAACATATATTAAAACCAATGATCCCAGTATCTAATCCTGGAGAAATAGATTTTATTGCTTCGTTTAAAGATATGTCCCGCCCTGGTCTTATTAGTTTTTTAATTTCGTAAACAGTGTTAAGACCAACCACACCATCAATTGTTATACCCCTATTCTCCTGAAACCTCGTAACACCTTCAACAACAGATTTTGTATACTTTCCGTTTATGGGCTCAGAATAAAAACCCATTCTTGAAAGAAGCTCTTGTAATTCTTCAACGTCTGATCCATACAAAATTTTATTATTAAAACTAAGAATTCTATCTCCGAGTTTGTATCCAAAATTTATTAATTCCGCCCAAAAATCTTCTTTACTATTTATATCTCCAAGACTGTTATCCTCGATAAAAACTCCTACTACAGCCTTTAGTTCATTGATATTCTCATTGGTTGAGTAGCCAACATAATTTAATTTTGTTTTTAAATCATCAACTTCATCTTTTGATAAATTATCTACAAAAGTTGAAAAATCAAAATTAATTTTCAAGCCATCTCTCAGCATCAATTGCTGCTTGACATCCAGTGCCAGCTGCAGTTACTGCTTGCCTGTAGACAGAATCAGCGACATCCCCAGAAGCAAACACCCCAGACATGCTTGTACTTGTAGAACTTGTGAAGCCAGTCTTTATATATCCTTTTTCATCTAACTCAACAAAACCATTAAGAAACTCAACATTTGGGGTGTGGCCTATAGCTATGAAAACACCATCAATCTCTTTTTCTTCCTCTTCCTTTGAGTTGCTGTCTTTTAGAATCACTGAAGATACTTGTTTGTCACCTTTAATTTCAATTACTTCTTTGTTCCAAGCAACTTCAATTTGTTCGTGGTTCAGAACCCTTTCTTGCATTATCTTGCTTGCTCTAAACTTATCTCTACGATGAACAACTGTAACTTTTTTTGCAAATTTTGTTAAAAATAGAGATTCTTCCATCGCAGAGTCGCCGCCTCCAACTACTATTACATTTTTATCTTTAAAGAAAAAACCATCACAAGTTGCACAAGCTGAAACACCATAACCTTGTAATTCTTTTTCACCCTTGACTCCGAGCCAATTTGCGGAAGCTCCTGAAGATATTATTACTGATTTAAACTCATATGTATCTTTTGACGTCGTTAGCTTAAAACCTTCCTGAATTTTTTCAATTTTATTGACTGTCTCAGTTAAAATTTTTGTTCCAAATCTTTCAGCTTGTTTCTTAAAAACTTGCATCATTTCAGGCCCCATAATGCCTTCATCAAAACCTGGATAATTCTCAACATCAGTTGTTAACATTAATTGACCACCTGATTCTAAACCCTCAAAAAGCACTGGTTTAAGGTTTGCCCTACCAGCATAAATTCCTGCCGTATAACCAGCAGGACCTGAACCAATTATTGCTAGATCATCCATTCTTTTTCTTTCTATAACTATTTAGTGACAATATCATAAATACTAATCCCAATGCACCCATTGCAAACCCAGTCGGGTTAACACCTAATAAGAGACCAAGCCCTTGCATAATTTTTAATATTCCTGAAAATAAAAATATTACTGCAGTTATTAATAATACAACAAGAAGTAAACCCAATGATGCAAAACCAGTCAACCTCTTTACTGGACGAACAATTAAGTCTTTAACACTTTTAATAAGGCTTTCAACTGATTCTATAAAGCTGTCTTCTTCCATAAGTTAATCATAAGCTATGTAAATCTATTCATGAAGTTTTCATGATTACAAGCTTCCTTGGGGAAACCTCAAAATTATTTTTTTTGTAAAGACTTAAGGCAACATTGTTATCTTTTTGAGTATTGAGTTTCATATTTATAAACCTTTTATCAATTGAAAAGTTTATAACAGCTTTTAATAGCATATTTCCAAGTCCCAATCCTTGGGAGTCTTTTTTCACACCTATACGCTGAAGATATGTAAATTTTCTTGTTTCACCAAGTATTGCATAACCACTTGGAGATTCCTTCGTTCCTATTTTAAAAAGATAATTATTATTACAGCTTTTCATTGTTTCTACAAAACTACTCAAAGAATTTCTCCAATAAGGTTCAAATATCTTATGATCTAAATTAAGTAAATCCTTTATATCGTCATAGTGAAATTTTTTAATTTGTACTCTTTCCTCAAGCGTTTGTGTTTTTTTAGTTAGGCTCTTTAAATTTAAAACACAAATGTTCAACGTATGACTTTTTTCCCACCCAGAACTTAACCAAGATCTTGATAGATTTTCGTTTATCATAGAGGAGCTAAAACTAATATTTTTATTTTCTGCTATTTTTTTTATTTTCTTTAATAAACTTCCACCACCATAAATTTTTTCAAATAATATATCATCAACAAAGCCATTCAATTTCCTTGTATAAAAAACCCCGTTATAAAAATAATGAACTTTTTTATGTTCTGTTGAATACATATTTTAAAATTTTTTTATCTTCTTCATAAGCTAAAAGACCGAGTGCCTCTTCATAGGGAACTATTGCAATTTCCTCAATTTCTTGATCTGGCTCTTTTCTATAACTTTCAATTACCTTCATTTCAAAAAACCAAACTGTTTTTTGAATAGCTTTCCCGTTTTTCATAACTTCATATCTTGATTCTGCCATTGGCTTTGTTCCAATTGAGGTAACTTTAAAACCTGTTTCTTCAAAAACCTCTCTCTCCGCCGCTTTGATTGGTGATTCTTTTTCATTTAGATGGCCTTTTGGATACCCCCAAAAACCTGAACTGTAATCGTCTTTATATTCTTCACTTAATTTATTTTTTACCAGTAAAATTTTGTTGTTTATTAAAACAATCCCACCTGCTGCAAAATCAACTTCTGAATTCATACTTTATTGTTTTTTTAGTTATTCTAAGCTAACAATATGGTACCAACAACACTATTAAACCGTATAAATGAATATCCATTTTTGGATCAACTATCTTCAATTTATGAAGAAAAAGAGTTCAAGTTTTTTCTTGTTGGAGGAGCTGTTAGGGATTTCATTTTAGATATTGATACCACAGATTTCGACTTTACAACAAACGCATCTCCTGAAGAATCATTAAAGCTTCTTAACGAAAATGGTTTCAAGACAACAAAAATAGGAATAAAATATGGCACAATTGAAGCTTTAACAGGTAAATATACGGCACACATAACACAATTTAGAAGCGATGCATATGATAAAGACTCTAGAAAGCCAAATATTGATAAAACTGAAGACATAGAACAAGATTTGATTCGTAGAGATTTTACTTTAAATTCCATAGCTTTTGACATAAAAGAAAAAGAACTTATAGATCCTTACAATGGACTAAAAGATCTTTCAGAAGGATTATTAAAAACTCCAACCGACCCAAACATATCATTTTCTGAAGACCCGTTAAGAATGATAAGGTTATGTCGTTTTATTAGTTCTCATGGTTTTGCGCCAGATAAGAATACTTTTAAATCCATTCAAGAAAATATACATAGAGTAGAAATTGTTAGTAAAGAAAGAGTAAGAGACGAATTCTCTAAATTAGTAGTTGGCAAGAATGTTTCAATGGGAATTAGATCCTTAGTTGAAAGTAATTTAATTGACTTTATTATTCCAGAGATCAGAGAATTAAAAATGGAGGTGGACCCACATCATCACCATAAAGATGTTTATGAACACACATTGCAGGTTACAACAAACGTATCACAAGACCTTATATTGCGTCTTGCAGCAATACTTCATGATATTGGAAAACCAGCAACTAAAGGAATAGACAACGGAAAAGTTCATTTCAGGCACCATGAAGTCGTCGGTGCAAGAATGACTAAAGAAATTCTTTCAAAATTAAAATACCCAAAAAATACGATAGCTGATGTTGCTTCACTAGTCGAAAACCACTTAAGACCACATACTTACAAGATGGGATGGACAGATTCTGCCGTTCGAAGGTACATAATTGACGCTGGAAACACACTTGATAAGCTAAACGAGCTTGTTCGAGCGGATGTTACAACAAAAAATAATGAAAAAGCAGAAAAAATATATGAGTATTTGGACGACCTAGAGAGAAGAATAGGAGAAGTTAAAGCAAATGAAGAGCTAAATAAATTAAGGCCTCCAGTAAACGGTAATGAAATTATGAAAATTTTAAACATTGAGCCTGGACCAATATTAGGAAGAATTATGGAATCTCTTTACAACCAAAGGATAAATGAGGGAGAAGTTTCTAAAGAGGAAGCCATAGAGTTAGCCAAGAAAGTTTACAAAGATTTGTAATTGTATAAAAATACAAATTAATGTATATTTATACAATGGGAAAATCTACAATTCAAAGACAAAAAATAATTGCTGATTTAATTGACGAAGGGAAAATAACCTCTCAAAATCAATTAAAAGGTATATTAAATAAAAAAGGAATTCCAATAACACAAGCCACACTCTCTAGAGATCTTACAGAAATTGGAGCAAGTAAAAAAAGAGATTCAAATAACGATCTAAAATATATATTGCCCAAAGACGACATTAACAATGCTCAAAAATCTATTTCTAAAAAGGCGTTAAAAGATTTTGTTTTAAGCGTTGAAGCTGTACATAATCAAATAATTGTTAAGACTACAACAGCGGCAGCCCAGGTAATTGCCGAATCAATAGATAATTTATTTTTCGAGGGAATTGCTGCATCAATTGCGGGTGACAACGTTGTTTTAATTGTTTGTTATGGAAACAAGGAAGCTCTAGGAATATCAAAACTTTTAGATTCTTATCTGAACTAAAAATAAATTAGCCATTTTATATAAACCTAGATTATTCTTATTTGAATGATGGAATTGTCTAAATTAAATAGAGAAAATATTGCTAAAAAAATTGGCCATGGGGCAGTTCTTCTTCATGGGAGTAATACTATCTTCAGAAATAATGATGTTGCTTATGATTTTCGACAGGATTCTAATTTTCACTATTTAACTGAATGGCCAGAACCAAACGCTCACGCAATCATTATCGTGCAAAACAATAAATCAGCTTTATACCTCTTTGTACAAGGAAGAAATGAAGAAATGGAAACTTGGGAGGGTAAAAGACTTGGACCAGAAGGAGCAAAACAACGGTTTGGAGCAGAAGAAGCATTTTTATATGAAGAATATGAGAGCTTAGCGCCAAAATTATTATCCGGAATTGAAGATATTTATTGTGACTACACAAGCGCTGCGTTTGAAAAATATGACAAGAAATTAATTAACACAGCAATTCCATACGATCAAAGAGGGTCAAGTTTTAGTAAGGCTACACTGAACTCTCTTTCACCTTTACTTTCTGAACTTCGTTTAATTAAAAGCTCTGAAGAACTCGAGAATCTTAAAAGAGCTTGCGATATTACTGTTGAAGGACATAAATCCGCTATGGAATTTACAAAGAAGGATATGTATGAATACCAGATAGAGGCTGAGATGGAAAAAACTTTTTATGATTTAGGAGCTGAAAGGTTAGGATACCCCTCTATTGTTGCCTCCGGAGATAATGCTTGCATATTACATTACTCAACCAACAGAGAAAAAGTTCACAACAATGGTCTTATATTAATAGATGCAGCAGCAGAGTTTAAAATGTATTCATCTGATGTCACAAGAACTTTTCCTGTAAACGGAAAATTTACAAAAGTCCAAAAAGATGTTTATACAGAAGTATTAAAAGCTCAAGAAATGGGCATTAAGAATGTCACAACTAAAAAAACAATGTCAGATATTCACACTTCAACTGTAGCCTCAATTTCTCAATCATTGGTTGATCTTGGTTTAGTACCTATGGGAGTAGAAGAAACAATTTCAATGATGCATTATTTTGAATTTTTTATGCACGGTACAGGTCATTGGCTTGGATTAGATGTGCATGATGCAGGTACTACGGAAGAAAAAAACAAACCAAGAAAATTAAAGCCGGGAATGGTTACAACTATTGAACCGGGAATTTATATTCGCCCAAACAAACCTGAAATCGAGTTTAAATTACTTGAAAGGGACCCCAAAAAAATTAGAGAAAGAAGAAAATCACTTGGGATGGAGAAAGCAACAAAACTTGAAAGTGAAGAGATGAAAGATGCTAAAAGTATTAAGCACAAAATACCTAAAGACCTTCTAGGTATTGGAATAAGAATTGAAGATGATATTGTTTGTACAGAAAATGACCCAATAAATCTAACCATTGGGGCACCAAAAACAATTGACGATGTTGAAGCAATTTGTAGTTAATAATGGTGACACCAAGGTTTGTTTATTCGTTATATGAAACAAGGCTTCAAAATAATTTAAAAAACGAGACTCTTCCAAAACATATTGGGATCATTCATGACGGACACAGAAGGTATGCAAGAAGAGAAAATTTGTTAAGTTACGAAGTTTCTTACCGAATTGGAATGGTCCGATTTAAAGAATGTCTGGCTTGGTGTGACGAGTTAGGCATTGACAATATAACAAGCTGGCTTTTATCTAAAGAGAATTTATCCAGACCTGAAGAAGAACTTAACTCTTACTACCTCGTTTTAAACGAATTGTTCGAAGAACTTTTAATTGATGATCTTGTTGATAATTTTAAAATTAATTTTGTTGGCAGCATAGATCTTCTTCCTGATTATTTGCAAAATTCAATTAAAAAACTTAAAGAAGTGAGGGGTGGAGGAGAAAAGTTATTAACTATTGCGCTTGGTTATGGAGGAAGGCAAGAAATTGTTGACGCAATGAAAAGCTTACTACAAGAAAATCAAGAATTAGAAATTCAAGATTTAATAAAAAGCATTAACGACGAACAAATTAGAGACCATCTTTATTCACCAGATTCACCTGACATTGATCTAATTATTAGAACAAGTGGTGAGTCAAGACTTTCAGGATTTTTATTGTGGCAAAGCGCTTATTCGGAAGTAGTTTTTCAAGATGTTTATTGGCCAGAGTTCAGAAAGATTGACTTTTTAAGATGCTTAAGAGAGTACGTTCAAAGAGATCGTAGATTTGGTAAATGAAAATAAATGAATTTGACCCTTTGATTAAAGTTGGCCTATTTTTTCTTTAGAGTATCTGAAAAGCGTTAATATTGACTGATATGGAAATTCAAGACACTCTAAACACGACTAACTTTACATTTCTATTTCTGATATTTATAGGGTTAAAGTTCACAATAGAAACTTACCTAAAAGTTCGAAATATTAATTCTTTAAAGGTTAATGCGTCTAAGGTTCCTGAAAGATTTGAAAATCTTGTAACAGCAGAAGAATACAAGAAATCTACAGATTACAATCTTGATCGTCTAAAGTTTCAAATAATAGTTTCCTTCGTAAGTATTTTTATTCTTCTACTGCTTACGATTGGTGGGCTACTAAATACTCTTACGTCTATTGTTTCAAGCTATACGTCTTCAAACATTTTAGGTGCTATTTTTTTAGGTCTTTTAATTATTCTAATTTCAGAAATCCTTGAAATACCTTTAGCTATATATTCAACATTCGTAATTGAAGAGAAGTATGGATTCAATAAAACTACTATAAAAACATTTGTAACGGATATTGTTAAAAACCTACTTATATCTTCAGTGATTTCATGTCTAATTTATGCAGTTGTAATTGGAATAATTGAAAATTTAGGAAACAATTGGTGGGTTTATGCCTTTAGTGCAGTTTTCTTTATTCAGTTAATAATCTTCTTCCTTTATCCCGTTTTGATAATGCCTTTATTTAATAAATTTGAACCACTTGACGACGAGGAATATAAAAAGCCAGTTGAAAAACTGCTTGAAAAAATTAATTTTAAAGCAAAAGGTCTTTTTGTAATGAATGCAAGCCTAAGGAGTTCGCATGGTAATGCATTTTTTACTGGTTTTGGTAAAAATAAAAGGATCGTTTTTTACGATACATTACTTGAGACAATTACACCTGATGAAATGGAAGCAATATTAGGACATGAACTAGGTCATTATAAGTTAGGACATATAAGGAAATCACTCATAAGCTCTTTAATTTTTGGATTTATAGGTTTTTATATCTTAAGTGAAGTTTTAAAGTCTGACAATTTCTTTACTTCACATGGACTGGATGAGATTACGTTATATTCAAAATTTTTAATGTTCTATCTTGTGGCAGGGACATATACTTTTTTTACGAGACCAATAACATCTTATTTATCAAGACAAAGAGAGTTTGCCGCCGATGATTTTTCTTTTAAATTTACAGATGGAAAATATATGGTTTCAGGACTTTTAAAGCTTACAAAAGATAATGCCAGTAATTTAACTCCAGACCCTCTTTATAGTTCTTATTATTACTCCCATCCTCCAATTGCTGAACGAATTGCAAGCATTGAGAAGAAACTAACCAACACTTAATACAAACAAAGCTTGAAGGGTTAGAGCAACAGTTATAAAAAGAAAAATGTATTGTGTTTTGTCACTTTGTTGATGGCCAAAAAGCTTAACAGCTAAGTCGTGAGCTAATACAACACTTAACATATGACCCAGTAAGGTAACGGCTACTTGTATACCCCAAATGATTATTGGCTCTATGAAGTAATTTATTTCTGGCTCCTGTACATTAAATAGATTTAATCCAGTCCCTATAGGATCATTTAACCTATAAATAAAAGTTTGTGTTTCAAAAAGCAAGAGGGTCAAATAATGTGTTATGTGATATGCAAAGGCTATTGGAAGCATTGTGTGTCCAAAAAGCTTTGAGACTTCATTAAGTTTAAGTTCTGATCCCCCAACTTTTATAGCAAAATAACAAGCAAAACGATAAAAAATAATTGTTCCTAAATTCATTGAAAGAAACATTATGGTTGAAAACCATATGTTGTTTATTTGTTCACCAAATTGGTTATACCAAAAAGTAGTTTCTCTCAAACCATCATAAGTAACCGTTCCTATCATCAGCAGAATGAAATACTCAATTCCATTTAATTTTGCTAAATTTCCTATATTGTTTATTAGTGAACGAAAATATGGTTTGGAATTAAATAATTTAAGTTTGCTATATAAATAATGTAGAAGGAGCAAGGGGTCCACTTCAATAATTGATTTTTTATAAAAGTATCTTATTAAATTTACACCTACAAAAAGAATTATGAAAACTGATGCAATGTTCTGAGGATTACCGGGCTCTCTCCAAACAAGCTCAAACCAAGTAAGTCCAAGAAACAAAAAACATGAAACATAAACTGACTTTGGTTTATTTGAGGAAATTCTTACAAGATTTAGAGGATTGAATTTTGCGTATACATCACCAAACAATAGTCCAAGAGTGGGCACGCCTATCCACAGAAAAACCCACAAAATTAGTGGAGTAACCGAGGTTTTTGACGACTCATTTCCTATGATGCCTGGAGCTATTAGAAAAAATAAAATTGTAGCTCCAAATATTTTTCCAATAATATTTTGCCTGTCTTCAAAAATTTCTTTCGACGGAACAACAATTGACTCTTTCCAAGAAATTTTTAAATAGACAAATGTAATTACAACAACAAGAGTCGAAGCATTCAATACCATATCAAAGGGTATAGGAAGATCGCCTACATTTACTACTCCATGATTAATGAACTCAGTAGTTTTAATTTTCATTTGCTGTTTACAATATATATATAGTTTTTTAAAATTGTACTTAACAGGGAAAAATTATGTGTGTTATATGTAACTTAACAAATCAAGGATACGAAACAGCCTATCTAGCTGTACAAAATGATAGTGCAGACACAGCAATCGTTCCAGTAGTTAACAGAATGTTAGAACTTCATAGTTATCAAGTTGTTGACTCTATGTTGATCCAGGCTTCATTAATAGGAATTATATTTTAAAAAAACTATTTACAGTTCACACACAGATCTGTACATTTACCAAACAATTCAAGCCTGTGATCCTCAATTACAAAATTAAATTTTCTCTCAATTCTTTTTATTTCTTTTAATAGTTTATTTTCAAACTCTGTAGCCATCTCTACATCTATTATTTCACCACAATCACTACAAAATAAATGATGATGATGTGGGTGATCTTCCAATATAAGCTCAACCACAGTCTGATTGGCTGGTGTCGAAAATTCATGCAAAATATTTATATCTTTTAAATCGTTTAATACTCTATACAAAGTTGATTTAGCTACTTTATTTCTAAGTTGTGACAAAAGCTCATCAACAGTAATTGGACTTTTAATTTCAAGTAAAGCTTCTAGTACAATAATTCTTGGATTCGTAATAGACACTTTGTGGTCAGCTAAAATTTTTCTTGAATTTACCATGATTAGACAATAATAGATCATTTTCAATAAAAAAATATAAAATTCAATCAATATAGGCTTGACAAAAATAAAAATGAGACTTAATCTCATTTATTGTATTTCAAAAATTAGATAAGGAAAATAAATGAAAAACAAACCTATGTTTAAATATGCAGTATTAGCCCTTTCACTGGTTTTAGTGGCTTGTACAGGAAGTGGCACTGATGAGTCTAGTTGTCGAGAAAGAGAAGATGGAGATACTTTAAACGTACTAGCTACAACACCTATGATGGGTGAATTCGTTAGCCAGGTAGGTGGAGACAATATTAGTCTTACAGTTTTAATGCCCCCTGAAGCAAACCCGCATAATTACGATCCATCACCTCAAGACGCTACAACCATAGCTGAAGCAGATCTTATATTTTTCACTGGATTAAAGTATGAACCCGCACCACTTTTGAAGCTATTAGAAAGTTCAGCATGCAGTCCAGAAGTTTTAGCTGAAGTAGGTGAAAGTGTTTTCCCTGTAGAATTTAAAGAAGGTGGTCATGACGATCATGATGAGCATGGTGAAGAAGGTCATGATGATGAAGAAGAAGGTCATGATGATGAAGAAGAAGGTCATGATGAGCATGAAGGACATGGTCATGGTGCATACGACCCTCACTTCTGGTTTGATCCAAACAGAGTTTCTTATGCCGCTGAATACATCGAAGGAAAGTTAATACAATATGATCCAGTAAATGAGGAAAGTTATAAATCTTTGACAGATACTTTTACTACTGAACTAAAAGGATTAGTAAATGAAGTTATTGAGTTAATTGGTATGATTCCATCTGGAAACAGAAAACTCATTACAACCCATGAATCTCTTGGTTATCTTGAAGCAAAATTTGGTTTAGAAGTTCTTGCAACTATTATTCCAAGTTTAGATTCAACAGATGAGGTTTCTCCTTCAGATTTAGTCGAAGTGATTGAAGTTATAGAAGAAGAAGGTGTAAAAGTCATGTTTGTTGAATCAGAAACCCCTTCGGTTTACGCAGAAACCCTTGCTCAAGAAACTGGTATAACGCTTGTAACAGGTTTGTATGTTGAGACATTAAAACCAAATCAATCTTATAGCGAGTTCTTAATAAGCAATGTAGAGTTGATTGTAAATAACTTGAAATAACAAGAAGGATCTTGATTAATTTTAATTTAAGATAATTTCAAGGACTTCTTAGAGGTCTCTATGACAACAAAAGAAAATATTTACGAATCAGAATCGTTAATTGTCTCAGATGGTTGCTGTGTTCAGTACGGAGAAGCTCTTGCTATAGATGATGTAACTTTCTCAATTACAAAAGGTAAAAAAATTGCAGTAGTTGGTCCAAATGGTGGCGGAAAATCCACCTTATTTAAAGCATTGGCCGGATTAATTCCACTGTCCAGCGGTTCATTAAAGATAGATGGTTTGGATCCACTTAAGGCAAAAGGAATGATTAGCTACATTCCACAAAAAGATTCTTTAAACTGGAATTTTCAACTTTCTGTAAAACAGGTTGTAGAGATGGGACTGACAGATAAAAGTACTTTATTAAGTTTTAATCAGAAAAAAAATGTAGAGAAGATAAATGAATCACTTGATCAAGTTGGAATCCTTGATAAAAGTGAAGAAAATATAAACAACTTATCAGGAGGGCAACAACAGCGAGTTCTGTTAGCCAAAGCTTTGATACAAGATTCTAATATTTTGTTACTTGATGAAGCGTTCAGCGCTATTGATGTTGGAGCTCAAGAAGACATAATGAAAATAATCAATGGAAGTGATCTTAAAGAAAAAACGATATTAGTTGCTACACACGACATCAATAATCTAGAAGATAAATTTGATGAAGTTTTATGTTTAAATAGGCATTGTTGTGCTTTTGGAGACCCTTTGGAAGTTCTTACAGAAGAAGTGATAGAAGAAATGTACGGCTCACACGAAAATATGTTTCTTGATCATAAACCAGGTAGTCACGGCTCTTAATATGATATCTGAACTTTTAATAGATCCTTTCCAATATGATTTTATGATAAGAGCACTTATCGCAGCAATTTTTTGTGGGGTTACGCTTTCAACACTAGGCACGTTTACAATTAACAGAAATATGGGTTTTATGGCTGATGCTATGGCTCACGCGACTCTTCCTATAATTGCAGTTGGTGTTTTCTTTGGGTTTAGTATTTCAGAATTAGGAGCACCAGCAGCTATTGTCGTCGCTATATTCCTTGGCTTTATAGTTAAAAATACAAAAATTGGAGAAGACACTTCAATTG
Source organism: uncultured Candidatus Actinomarina sp. (assembly GCA_902609285.1). GTDB lineage: Bacteria > Actinomycetota > Acidimicrobiia > Actinomarinales > Actinomarinaceae > Actinomarina. The sequence continues at coordinate 74,181 of CACLRL010000001.1, forward strand.
GCATAATCTTTTCAACTTTTTTTGCTTTAGGTTTCATATTGATAAAGCTCCTTAATGTAACAATCAACTTGGAAGACTTACTGTTTGGTCAAATCTTAGCTGTGAACAGAACTGATATCTTCATCATCACTGCTTTATTTTTAATAGTGATCGGGATCATAATAATTTTCTTTAAACAACTTTTGTTTTATTCATTCGATCCCTTAGGAGCAGAGGTAAAAGGTTTAAATACCAACTTCCTCAATTATCTATTTTTGATAACCTTATCTTTGGCCGTTGTAAGCGCTCTTCAAACAGTAGGAATAATTTTAGTTTTGAGTATGTTGATAATTCCTGCTGCATCAGCAAAACTAATTACGAATACATTCATAGACTCAATTAAAGTCAGCATAGCTTTTGGAATTATCTCATCTGTTGCTGGTTTAGTCATTTCATATCATCTTGATTTACCTACTGGCCCTTCTATGTCATTAGTGGCTTCAACAGTTTTTCTATTGTCATATATTTCAAGTAAACCAAAAATTAAAAAAAGATAAGTTATTTTGGAAGAAAAGACATTTTCAATATGGGTGAAGTCTTCTTCTGACGATGTAGTAGATATTAAAAATCAAATTGATTCTTTTGCTAAGGAAGAGAACAAAGTTTCATTTGATCCCCACGTCACTCTTGTTACAAAAATTAATTCACAAGAAAAAGCAAATGATATTCTAGATCAGATTAAAAAAGAGAAAATTACAGTGACCTTTGATAGAGTCTGCGAAGGCGTAAGCTACTTTCAAAGACTTTACTTAACAGCATCTGATAATATTCCATTCAACAATTTAGTAATAAATCTTGAAGGTTGGCCAAGTTTATGGGTTCCCCACATTTCTCTTTATTATGGGAATGAGTTACCTAAATCTTATAATGCTACAAAATTTGATAATCTCATCCCCACAACTATTACATTCGATACTTTAGAGCTTTATAAAACTGGCCCCACAGTATCTGAGTGGAAGGAGATAACCACTCTGTCTTTAGGCTGACTACTAAGTAAGAGATATTTCTGAAAAATTTATACATTTGAAAAGCTTTCATTGGAAAAATCTATCTCTATACTTTTTGAGTTTGCTATAACTGTAAAATTGTTTTCACCAACACCAAGAATTGCTGGGATATTATGTTCAGCACATCTAATGGCCATATGAGAGTTTGGTCCTCCATACTTTGTAATCAGCGATTTTATTTTGTAGTTGAAGATCCAATCCCAACCTGGGTCTGCAGCCGGAATAACGACTATTTTATTGTCAAGATTTTCAGGACGATTAGCTTCATTATCTATTAATAAAACGTCCCCATTTATTGTTCCCTGACCTATATAATTTCCATTTTTACTCATTTCTTCGTAAAAATAAAAGTCTTCGTCAGAAGTAATTAAATCAGGCATTAATACATTCTTTAATCTCATATCACTAGTATTTTCTTCATTAAATTCAATATCAAGTAAATCAAACAATTCTCTATCGCTGGTATTTTTTTCACTTATTTCATTTAAAATTCCATCTATACCTTTGCTGTAATAAAATTTAGAGTTTTCTCTTGTTGAAATTCCGTCCTGAAACATATCTATCCAAGCAGACGCTTTTAAGGGAATATTGTTTACAATGAAATATTTTTCAATATTCGTAAATATATCCTTTGGTAAAATATTGTCTTCCAAAGGTTGCTCACTATTGTCAATCAGTGATTCAGTAAAACTTAAATTGTTTTTTAAGTTTGATGATGAAAGATTATAATTTCCAGCTCTAATATGACCATAAACATCAAAAAAGGCGTTCAATGTTTTTTTTCCAATTTTGACTTCATAAGCATCAGCTTTCATTTTTGTACTTATGGAATTAACTGATAAAAGCAACAATTTTTTTTGATCTTCTGTAATAACTCCCTTTTCAAGAAAGCTATTAAGTTGAGCAAAGTATACAAATCCTAATCTCGAATGATGGGTAAAAGGAAGGGCCATAGTATCTCTTATTAGTGTGATATTTTCTTTTTTTAAATACTCAAAACTCTTATCCAATTTTGAGAAAGTTCTTAAAATAATTTTTCTATTCTTTTCTAAAGTAGTTTTATTTTGTGAATCAATTTGAATTAAGTCATTGTGCCATTGAATAATTTCATTTGGATCAATTATATTTTTATACTCTTGAGAGAATTCTTCAACTGTATCAAAAATATAAGACGACCTAGAAATATCAAACTCTATAGAGTCATGCAAGTGCGGGTTTTCTTTGAGTTTGTTTAGTTGATAATTAATTATTTCTTCACAGCTTTCTTTTTGTAAATTTCTTGTCAGAAAACTATTAAGACTGTGATTTACATTTATATATGCGACGTTATTAAAAAGTTCCATCAATTTTCCACCAGAATATTCGCGATAACCAAACTCTCCACGTTGTATATTCCATGTTGTATCAGTGAACATGAACTTATATAAACCAAAAGCAATATTGTCAGGTTTTTTACCTATCATTTCAGCTGGATTCATATCTGACATATTGCTGTAAATTTGATTTGAGCCAAATCGATCTGAAGTTGTTTCGCTTAGCTTGTTATATTTTTCTAAATTTTTATCGATAACTTTTTTTTCATCGTGTATTGATTTTTTATTAAGTTTTTTGCCCATCAGTGGCCTTACTTGGAGCAGTTGTGGGGAGTTGTTTTTATCAAGAACCATTTCAATATCTAGTTGTTTATTTTTAAATAAGTCTTCAAGTTGGTTTATTACTTTCAGATAAACGTTATTTTTTTGATATTTATTTGGAAGATAGTCAACAGATCTATGCATAAAGAAATTTTCTATTTCGCTATATTTACCTGAAGTAACAGCTTCAGTTTCAGAACCAAAATACGTAGAAAATGATCTATATGCTGAGTCAGTTCCTACTTTGTATGAAGTTAATACTGAGACACTTTTAGCATTATCAACATAATTTTGAAATATTACTGACTGATTATTTTTTTTATCGTAGCTATCAAACACCATATTAAATGATTTCTTAATAGCTACGATATCTTCTTTATCTACTGGACCCACAGATAGATATTTTCCAGCACTTGAAAAATTCTCTTCATCTTCGTCTGAACTGTCACTTCTTATCATTATTTTTTCAGAAAAATAAACAAGAATTTTCTCAATACCTTCCAGGTCTTCTGGATAAATCTTTTTAAAGTATGGAATTTCAATATCTGTATGTTTAGCTACAAATTCTAAATTTTTAGATTTGTTCCCAAAGGTCAATTGATTTACAGTCATAAAGCTATTTCTTAACTGACTCCAGAGCAACTTTCACTTTTTCAGCTGGGAATTCATAGTCAATCATTTCACCACTTAAAAAGTTTTCGTATGCTTTCATATCAAAATGTCCATGGCCACACATAGCAGTTAATACAGCAATTTTTTTTGAATTTTGATCAGCATCTTTGACTGCTCTTATCGCAGATGCAATTGCATGAGTTGCTTCCGGGGCTGGAACAATACCTTCAGTTTTAGCAAAAAGCTGACCAGCCTCAAAACATTCTTTTTGACCAATTGCTTCTGCTTCTATTAGATTTTCTTCATACATTGCACTTACTAATGGGGCCATACCGTGATATCGCAATCCCCCAGCATGTATTGGGTCAGGTACAAAACTAGATCCAAGAGTATGCATTTTTACAACAGGTGCCATACCAACCGAATCACCAAAGTCGTATGTATACACACCTTTGGTTAACGAAGGACAAGCCTCTGGCTCCACCGCACGTATTATTGTCTTTTGATCTGTTTGCATATTATTTCTTAAGAATGGAGAAAACAAACCTGTAAAGTTTGATCCACCTCCCGTACAACCAACAATAACATTGGGGTAATCTTCGGCCATTTCCATTTGTTTCAAAGCCTCAAGACCAATTATAGATTGATGCATGAGCACATGATTTAAAACACTTCCAAGTGCATACCTCGTACCTTCTTCTTTTCTAGCAACTTCAATTGCTTCTGAAATAGCTATGCCTAAACTTCCAGGCGTATTCGGATCTTCTGATAAAAACTTTTTACCAATATCTGTTTTATCAGATGGACTTGGATAAACTTTTGCTCCGTAGATCTCCATCATTGTTTTCCTGTATGGTTTTGATTCGTAAGATGCTGCTACTTGAAATACCTCAAGTTCAATACCAAACGCTTGGCAAGCAAATGATAAAGCAGATCCCCATTGGCCAGCTCCAGTCTCTGTAACCATTTTTTTAATTCCCTCCTCGGCATTAAAAAAAGCTTGTGGAATGGCTGTGTTAGGTTTATGAGATCCTGATGGTGACCCACCCTCATACTTGTAATATATTCTCGAGTTTGTACCTATAGCTTTTTCAAGTCTAAGAGCTCTATACATCGGCGAAGGCCTATAAAGTTTATAGAGTTCTAAAACAGGTTCTGGAATATCAATATAATTTTGATCAGAAACCTCTTGAAGTATTAATCCCATTGGAAATAATGGGGCTAAATCCTCTGGACCAATTGGCTCCATTGTTTGAGGATTTAACTGTGGTGGCAATGGATTTGGTAAATCCGGTACAATGTTATACCACTGCTTTGGTAAATCATCTTCATTTAGTAGATATTTATACTGTTCTTTCATTTTTGCTCCTTCTTTTGGGTTGAGCCCGGAGATTTAATTTCAGTGACAGTAATAAAAAAACCGGGCTGTGCCCGGTTTAAGAACTAACTAATGGGGCAGCTACCTATGTAGTTGTCCACCAATTCCAGCTAGTTATATTTTTCATATTTAATAATGTACCAAATAATCCAGATGTTGCAAAATTCATTTAAGTAAATTCTTTATTTATTCTATTCTTTATTAAATGGAAAAGATAATAGTTGCTAAAGATTTGACAAAAATTTATGGAGAAGAAGGAACCTCTGTTACAGCTTTAAATAATGTAAATCTTGATTTTTATGAGAATAAATTTACGGCAATCATGGGTCAATCTGGGTCAGGAAAATCTACCTTGCTTCATTGTCTTGCTGGTTTGGACAAAGTAACTTCTGGGTCGATATTTATTAAAGGTACTGATCTAGGTAATCTTAACGATAAAGAGTTAACAAAAATGAGGAGAGATTCATTTGGTTTTGTTTTCCAGGCATTCAATTTAATTCCAACATTGACAGCTGAAGAAAATATAACACTCCCATCTTCAATTGCAGGCAAGAAACCAGATGAGGATTGGATTAATCAAATTGTCAATGCTGTAGATATTGGAGACAGATTAAATCATCGACCTAATGAGCTTTCAGGTGGACAACAACAAAGAGTTGCTGCAGCACGAGCAATGGCAACAAAGCCTGAAGTAATTTTTGCTGACGAACCATCTGGAAACTTAGATTCAAAATCTAGCAAAGAACTATTGACTTTTATGAAGTCAGTAGTAAATGAATTGAATCAGACGATAGTAATGGTTACTCATGATCCATACGCAGCTTCTTTTGCTGAAAGAGTAATAATGCTGAAAGATGGGGAAGTAGCAAGTGACATGGAGGAACCTACTCAAGAAGAGATTATTTCAAGAGTTACTTCTTTAAGCGATATTTAATGTTTGGATTTACTAAAAGACCACTTTTATTAATTGCCTGGAAAAACCTTAAGACCTATCCGGTAAGAATTTTCCTAACAACTTCTTCAATTATTCTTGGAGTTTCCGTAATCATCGCAGCAAATATTTTTTCTGAAAGTAACAAAAACGCCTTTGATAATTTATTTTCTGGAGTTTTTGAAGGAATTGATTTAGTCGTACAACCAGTACAAGAAGATTTCGCAGAAGGGTTTGGGGATGATGGCGGCCAAGGTCCTATCTCTTTTGAATTTAGAAAAATTTCAGATAAAAAAATAAATGAAATAAAGAGTATTGAAGGTGTAAAAGACGCTTGGGGTGATGTTTTGGGATTTGCTCAATTTATAAAATTTGGACCTAGAAAAGATTGCCATGCTTTCAACCCAGAATGTGAAAGAGAAACTATATTAATACAAAATGGTTTTGCGCCTACTTTTGGAGCAGCATGGGATACATCTCCTTTTGCGTCTCAATGGGAAATTATCGACGGTCAACCACCTACAAATAATAAAGAAGTAGTCATGGACTCAACTACTGCTGAAGGAAATGGTTTTAGTGTTGGGGATAGAGTTACGGTTCTTGCTGGAGCTATTCCAGCTACATTTACAATCGTAGGTATTGCAGAATTTGCTAATACAGGGTCTCCAGGAGGTGCCTCTTTTGCTCTTTTTGACTTTAGAACAGCTCAAATTCTTTTGGACTCAATTGGAGAAGTTGATTTTATAAACGTTGTTGTTGACGAAAATGCAGATATAAATTCAGTTCGTAATGCGATAGCTAATATTGACGACCAAGGCTTGGAAGTCATAAATGCTCAAGAAGCAGCAGCTGAACAAGCAGACTCAATTAAACAAGGCTTAGATTTTTTCAATACGATATTGAATGTTTTTGCAGGTATAGCAATATTTGTTGGAGCTTTTATCATACAAAATACCTTCAGAATTCTTCTACTTCAGAGAACTAAAGAACTTTCTTTATTGAGAGCACTTGGTACTTCAAAACGCCAAATCTATAGACTTGTTGTTTCTGAATCATTATATATGGCAGTAATTGGTTCAGGCTTGGGTGTGGCTTTAGGAATTGGTTTATCAGTACTTGTCAAAGAGGGACTAAAATATTTTGACTTTGGTTTACCAGAAGGGCCCTTGGTATTAACCCCTACCGCTGCAATCACTGGAATTGTCATAGGTGTTGTTGTTACAATACTTTCTTCATTATTGCCCGCAAGAAAAGCATCTCAAGTTAGTCCTCTTGAAGCAATAAGAGATAGTCAATCTACACCTAAAAGAAAATCCCTCCTGATAAGACTGCTAGTTGGATCTTTAGTTTCATTAACTGGTTTAGGAGTTTTATTTGGTGTTCTATATTCCTTCTTAAGACTTCCAACTTTATCAGTTCTACAGCAAGTTGGTTTAGGTGCCAGTATAATTTTTATTGGAATATCTGTCATTACCCCATCTATTACAAAACCTTTTGTGTCTATCTTTGATTCAATTTATAAATCCACATTTGGGATTCTTGGAAAACTCGCAACAGAAAACTCAAAAAGGACCCCACGAAGGACAGCTTCAACAGCTTCAGCTTTAATGATTGGATTAACTCTAATTTCTCTTGCAAACGTTCTTACCACCTCATTCAAAGCACAGGCAGAAAAAGTTGTTAAAGAAGTTGTTCTTGCTGATTATCAAGTAAGTGCAGCTCAAATTTTTGCTTCACCTGGTATTCCAACTGGTTTATCAGAAGAACTTATTGCCCTTGACGAAGTTACAGAACTTTCACGTACTAGGGCGACAGTTGTTGGATATAACAACAGACCATTAATTTTAGGTGCTGTTGACAAAGAGGTTTTTGATCTAATTAAAACTGTCGATATTGCTGGATCAAGAGAAGACTTTTATCAACAAGACGCAATTGGAGTATTAAATTTTAAAGCTGAAAACGATGATATCTCATTAAACGACAAAGTAACTTTGACAATTCCAGAAGTAGGAAAAAAAGAATTCGTTGTTAAGTATATTTTTGATTGGACGACCCAACCTCCAGCTGAATTCTTTCTTCTATTAGAAAATCATGAATTTTTTTCAAATGAATCCCTTGATACAGAGCTTTACTTTAATGTCATAAATAAAGACGAAGCAACTAAAAATAAACTTGATGATATAGTGGACCACTATCCAGGTGTTACTTTACGTGACCAAGATGCTTTGATTGAAGAAGCGAATAGTCAGATTCAATTACTACTTAATGTAATTTATGGATTTTTATCTATTTCAATTTTTGTTGCACTGTTTGGGATTACAAATACTCTTTCATTATCTGTTTTTGAAAGAACAAGAGAAATAGGACTAATGAGAGCTATCGGAACTCTTAGAAAACAAATCAGAAATATGGTGTTCATCGAATCTTCAATTATCGCAATTTTTGGTGCATTGCTTGGAACTGGGCTTGGAATCTTTTTTGCTTGGAGTCTAATTCAAGCATTGGAAGACCAGGGCTTTACAGAGTTTGCAGTCTCAACTCAACAAACACTTTTGTGGATAGGTATAGCAATATTTTCAGGAATAATTGCGGCAATAATTCCTGCAATTAGAGCGTCTAGACAAAATATTTTAGAAGCTATTTCTTACGAATAAATATTAAGGATTGCCAGGAGGAGTCTCTCCACCTGGAGGCGGTTCATTTCCACCTGGAGGCGGTTCATTTCCACCTGGAGGAGGTTCATTTCCACCTGGAGGAGGTTCATTTCCACCTGGAGGAGGGTTGTTACCTTCTCCCTCAGGAGGTGGTCCTTGACCTTCTTGTTCAGGTTGACATCCTGGAGCATAAGGATTGTTTGCACAATCTTCTTGATCTTGCTGTCCACCAGGAGGTATATCCCCACTAGGAGGATTATCTTCACCACCAGGAGGAGGGTTGTTACCTTCTCCCTCAGGAGGTGGCCCTTGACCTTCTTGTCCACCACTTTGAGGACAACCAGGTGCATATGGATTGTCATCACAATCTTGGTCTTGTATTACTCCATCTTGAGGAGGTGGAGGGGCAACCTGTGAACATGTAGGATCATCTGGATTTTCATCGCAATAGTTTCCTGCAAATTCGGTAAAATTATCTGATTGATTTTTAAACTCACCTGCTTTTTCAGCATCTCCCCAACCACCACCTGGTGCAGGTTGTGTCCCAGGGGCAAAACCTCCCTCAGGAGGCGGACCAAAAGCATTGCCTTCACCGGGCTCTCCACCTTCTATTGGTTGAGCATAACAGAGAGGATCTTGAGGATTGTCCTCACAAAGTGAACCTACATCTTCAGGATTAAATGCTTCAAATTCTTTTACGCCTTCTTCTCCAACTGCTAACAATCCTGATTCTGATGGATCAAAACCTTCTTGACATCCTGGTTCATTTTGATTTCCAGGAGCCGAGCAATCAAGAACAAAATAATCATCATGATTACCGTATCGCTGAGATGCTAAATCATCTGCTCCTTCAATGGAATTATAGAAAACTCCTTGCTGAGCTAAGTCAACATATGAATCATCACTAAACATATTGCCTAGGAACGCACCTTTATCTAAATTACCTTCTCCGTAATAATCTCTAAAACATTCTGGGTGGTTAGGATCTTCTGTACAGAAATTAGGCTTTTCACCAGCGCTTGCATTTGGATCTGGAGCCGCGTATTGAGCTAGCAACCCTCCTGTCAAAGGACCTTTCAGCCCTCCTTGTTGTCCAAAACCTGAATCACACTCTGGTGCGTCAGGTGTTTGATCACAATATGCAGGTGCTACATATTCCCCTTCTGAGAAAACATCAGCTGGCCTATAATTATCTCCACATTCAGTAGCTTCAGGATTTTCTTGACAGAATTCTTGTGGTGGACCAGTTAATTCTTGAGGGCCTCCATAAATATCAAACATATCATTTCGATCTAGCGCAAGCCCAGTAGCATTGCCAACAAACTCATGAAAGAAATCACCTTCACCTGCACACATTGGGTCATCCGGGTATTCTTCACAATTCACTGGTGCCCACTCGTCACCCAATACATCCTCGTCATAAACATGGAAAAACGTATAAACAGCTTGTGCATTACCTCCTACACATTCAGGATCTTCAGGATTATCTGCACAGAAAGAATTTTCATTAGCACTTTTTCCAAAGAAAGCATTTCCGGGATCAATGCCTCCATCTTCACAATTCTCAGGACTAGCTTCACAATATGCACCACCTTCTTGAAAAGCATCTCCAACAAACTGTGGACCATCTGAACATTCTGGTAACCAAGTCTGCTCGTCACAATAACCTGGTTTAATGTCATTTGTTGTAAATGTATATTCAAATCCCATTCCCTGGACCATATCCTCAACAAAATGATTACCTGCAAATGCTTGAGCTAGAAATTCTGGAGGAGGTGCTCCAGCTGCACATTCAGGATCATTAGGATTATCTGCGCAATAAGTACCTTCAACAAAATTATCTTGACCTGCGTTAACAAACATATTTGCAGCTGCCAGAGCCATAGCTGAAGCAACATCACCTGTGTTTGCTAGCTCATTTACGGCATTTGTATCTGCTGAAATGAATTGCATCATTCCATGTTGTGCACGAAAGTTTCCATTTTCATTATGGTCAAAACCTAAATTTTGAAATTTTTCATTTTCATGAACAGTTACAGCATCTTCAAACGTTCCAATGAATTCTGATAATGGAGGTAGTTCTTGAGATGGACCATCTTCTGGTGCTTCTTGCCAGTTTGCGGATATAAATTCCTCAACAACTTCATCTGGTACAGCTACTTCTTGTACTACTTCAGCAAGCACTTCTACAGAATTTGTTAGTTCATCCGGTGCTCCTGCGGCAACCAAAAGAGTTTGAGCCAAATCCATTCTCTGAGTATCACTTTCAGTAAAAACTGCATTTACTGCTACATCTGCTGTTAATTGTTCACTACCCTCAGCAAGACCTTCCTGTGTTTCAGCTTTGCACGTGTAGCTACATGCCCCTTCCATGTTTGAAACAAATTCATCAACAATTAGTGCAACAGTTGATGAGTCTTCGTCTGTCCAACCTGAACCCCCTGTTGTTGCACTTCCAAGTTCTGTTCCCGCAGTTTGAGAAACAGCTACTAAAACCGGTACCCCTTCTTCGTTAGGAAGCAATTCACTAAACACAGCATCATCTGCTTCCTCCCCACCTTCTAAGACGGTACTTTTTGCTGAAAGACTTGTTACATCATATTCAAATACACCTTCGGTTCCATGAACAGAGAGCTCTGCAGTTGGAGTAACTATTTTTGCAAGAGATGCTGATAGCCCTTCACTTCTGATATCGTAAGCAATACTTCCAGAAATTACATCTACTGTTAAAACTCTTGCATTTTCCTCCTCATCATAATCAAAGCTTCTAATATTGATTACAGAATTTCCTCCCATCAAGAGAGCAGATCCGTCTTCAAAAGTCATTTGAGCCGTACCATTATCAGCTGTTCTTATTTTTACACCCATATCAAGTGGAACGATTTCACTAACTACTTCCCAGTCTTCAGAGGTGCTGGTAAGTATCCCTGTTGCACCAATTAATGGCTTTAATAAAATTGGAGGAACGACTAAATCTGCTTCGTTATACACTTCTCCGGAAGACGTTTCTACATCTGCAGCTGTAGTTGTTGTGGTTTCTTCAGTAGTTTCCACTGTTTCATTAGATGTGTCGTTTGAACCCCCACATGCAGAGAGAATTAAGAAGAGAATAATTAAAATAACAAAACTTTTTCTTTGTTTCATGTCTACAGTCCTAATCCTAGACAATATTTTGCTGAGGTTCTACATTTACCGAGGCAATCTTTGCCACACTCTTTAGTAAAAAACTAATTATCTTTTACAATGAATATGTATGAAAAACCCTAATATAACTGAATTATTGTCAAAATTAGTAGAAATCCCCTCTATCAGCTCTCTTGATGAAAACCATAACGATGTTTTAGATTCAGCAAATTATATTGCTGACTTATTCAAGGGACTGGGCCTAAAATCTAAGGTCACTTCAAGTAAAAATAGTAAACCTGCTGTACTTGCACAGACTGAACTAGACCCATCTAAAAAAACTGTTCTTCTTTATGCACATCATGATGTCCAACCAGTTGGTGATAGAAATAAATGGGCTACAGATCCGTTTAAACCAGAAATTATTGAAGGAAGACTTTTTGCAAGAGGATCAGGAGATAACAAAGCAGGAGTTGTAACTCATTATGAAGTGGTTAAAAATCTAATTGAAACTCTGCCTGTGAATATAAAAATTTTTATTGAAGGTGAGGAAGAAATCGGTTCACCATACATGACTGAATTTATTGAAGAAAACAGAGGAGATCTTGAAGCTGATGTAATTGTTATTGCAGATTCAGGAAATATTAAGTCAGGCGTTCCAACAATAACGACATCCTTAAGAGGACTAGTTGATGGTGTCATAGTTGTTGATCAACAAATGGAACCTGTACATTCTGGATTGGGTGGAGGCGTAGTTCCAGATGCATTTATGATATTAAGTCGCATAATAGCTTCTTTTCATAATGAAAAAGGAGAACTCCTTATAGAAGGACTTACTCCAACTGAACAAGATGTATTTGAACTATCTGATGAATTTGTAAAGAGTTCACTCTCTTCTAAGGGAGTTGAGCTTTTTGAAATGGATAGTTATTCAAAAAGATTATGGTTGGAACCTGCATTAAGCATACTGGCGATTGATGCTCCTCCCGTAGCCGAATCTGTAAACTTACTTATTCCTAAAGCAAAAGCAAAAGTAAGCTTAAGGCTTCCTCCAACTGAAGATCCAGATCATGCAATGAATATGCTTGAACAACATATAAAAGAAAATACTCCTTTTAATGCAAATGTTGAATTTATACCTGAAGCAAAAGGAAAAGGAATACTAGTTGATCCCAAAAATGAATTCAGTTCAAAACTTATAGAATCATTTAATAAACATTGGGAAAATGACGTTGCATATATGGGGGTTGGAGGGTCAATTCCTTTTGCAAATATCTTTATAAATGAGTTTCCAAATTCTGAGATAGTTTTAGTAGGTGCAGGCGATGAAGAAGGAAATGCTCATGCCCCTAATGAAAGCGTAAACCTTAGTGATATCCAAAGACTTATTGATAGTCTTACAGATGCTCTTTCAAGTTATTAACAAATTGTTAAATTTACTTAAAATTTAACAATTACCGACACGCTCACGTTTTTGTTTATATACTCGAATTGAGTATGAGAGTAGTTCATATTTGTACAAGTTTATAAAAACTTAAGGAAGGAAGTTTTATGAAAGCATTTTTTACACAGCCTATTGGGCAACTTGCAAGACAAAATGCTCTTGGATTTATTGGTTGTAATTTATATCTAATAGTTATAAATTTTGGATCATTTGATTCGGTAGACGCCGTTGACAAAATATTTAATTTTGCTTGGGGGTTTACACTTTTAGCATTGATTATTGCAGGTTATAGCTTAGTAGAAGATCAGGTACCTGAATATTGGAGAATGGCAACTGGAATTTTAGCTGCAGTCATTATTACTGGAACTCTTATTGAATTAGCGATACCAGAGTTTCAGGAAAATGGATTTGTTCCAATGTATTTTTTATGGGCATTCAACTCATTAACTTATAACTTAACGAACAGGGGGACAGGAGTATTTCGACCAATCTATGAAAATCTAAGTATTCTTGGTTTCCTCTCAATACTCATTGGCACAGGAGCAAACATATTTTTCGACTACACACCACCTGAATCTATTCAACCTATTTTTGGGATTGGCTGGATTGCAATGGTTATTGGTTTAGGTTACGGAAGCTATGTTGCTTGGGGGGACAAGTTAGCCTCAAGTACAAATGAGTAAAAAGTTTAAAGTAAGAAAAATAGAAGAATAGGAGATAAAATGAAAAAATTTTTTGTGCAAGATGTTAAAGAAGGATCACAACAAGCAGCTTATTTGTTTATAGTTATAAATGTTGTTTTTTTTGTTGGAGGAGTTGCTGAAATTGATTATGGCAATTTTGATAATGTACTTCAACTATTTTGGACCATCTCGCTTGTGCAAATACTCTTAGGATTGAAGGACCTCCAAGGAGATACGGTTCCTGAAGATTGGAGACAAGGTTATACAATGATAGCCGCAGCAGTTGCTGTTGCATCTCTTTTAGGCATTAATGAAGATATAAATACCTCAGGAATTTTTACTTTATTCGCATTTGTAATTTTGGGTCTGGGTGTAACCACAGAAGGTGTAATTGACAATATTTGGAGATATGCGGCGATTCTTGCAGGTTTGTTTGGAATTGTTGGAAGTGGAAGTGAATTTATTACAGGAACCAACATCATTGCGGATACTCCTCTTGGGTTCGTTGCTTTCTTAACATTTATTGCTGGTGTTGGAGTAGGACCCTTGCTTGCTTGGAATAAAAGATAGGGATTTGTAGCAAACTTAACTATCGCAAAAATTACGTTAGGAGAAAAATGTATGTAAGACTTGGGTTAGCAAACCCTAAAGAAGGCATGACTGAAGATGCCCTGAACTATTTCAAAGATGTAGCAATTCCAGTTTACGATCAGGTAAGCGGAATACTATCAGCTGGAGCTTGTATAAACAATGAAGGACAACTTATGGCTTGGACTATGTGGGCTAATCATGAGGCGAAGGAAGCTGCAATGGATGAATTTCAACAAAACCTTTCTGGTTTGGCAGACTTAATAACAGAACCACCAACAATTTTCGAAGGACCAATGATTGCCGCTCAACAGTATATTATGGTTCCAAAAGATGGAGGAGAATCTTTCTTCGCAAGATTTGTCATGGGAGGTGGCATGCAGGATGATAAAACATATGATGATGCTGGTGCTTTTATGACTAGCACTGTTTACCCAGCATATGAAAATGTCAATGGAATTTATGCATCTGCTGCTTGCAAAGTAGATAATGACACGGGTTTTAGTTTTAACTTTTGGACTGATCATGAAGCCGCACATTCAGCATCTGATGTAATTACAGAAGTTGTAAAAGACGCAATTGAAAATTTAATTAAAGAAGCACCCCAAGAATTAACCGGAGAGTGTAATGTATGGAAAAATTACGTTGACTTTCCTGTAGGAAAATTATAAAAACAGAAAGGAGTATAAATGTTATTTTTTAGATTAACACTTGTACCTATTCAAGAAGGAAAAATGGAAGATGCGATGTCATTCGCAGAAGAAAAAGTCGACGAATTTATAGGCATACCTGGATTATTGCAAGTTGCATTATGTGAAAATAGTGATGGTCAACTTATGTCTTGGTCAACCTGGTTGAGCGAAGATTCAATGAACGGATCAAGTGAACAATTAGCAGAAGCTCTTGGAGGTCTAAAAGACTTTGTCACGGGACCACCTGAGATTTCGTTTGGACCAATGACGGCTGGTCAGCAATACGTAAATATTATGAAAGGCGATAGAGAAGGGCAATCTTTTGTTGTTCGAATTGGATATGGATCAGAATATATTGAAGAAAAATATGATGAAGGCATGGATTGGCTGCAAAATACTGTTTATGCAGGATATGAAGGAACCGAAGGTTTACTTGGCGCATTCGCAGTTGACGTTGGAGGAAAGTTCGTTACTTTAAGTAACTGGGACAGCCAAGAAGCACTTGATGCATCGTTAGAGTCATTTCAACAAATTATGGCTGATGCACAAAACTACATTAAAAGTCCTCCAACAATCGTTACTGGCGAATGTAGTATTTGGAGAAATATGGCGAGTTTCCCTGCGGGAAAACTATCAGATTGGAGTAAATAAGAAAATGATTACAGCAAAAGAAAGAGAATTAGGAACACGATTTACCTATATAAATATTGTGGCAACATTAATTAACTTTGTATTTTTAGCATTTATTATTGGTCCTGATGAAATAGGATATAACGAAAGCTTTGGAGCACTGCTTGGTTTAGTGGGCTTAGCTCAAGGGGTAACATTTCTTGGAATTATAAGGCTTTCAGGAAAATTATTTAATTCTGATGAAAATCCACTTCTAGCTGGTGCTGTAGCTGTAACTTATGGAGTAGCGATAGTAGGCTTAATGTTTGCTTTAACTCCAACCTTTATAGCTAATGGATTTAGTGTTCGTGGAATATCAGCAGACACCGTAAATGATTTAAGTTTTTATTTAAACTTCACACAATTTTTGTTTGCAGCATTTTGGATTGGACAGGTAGTTAGAGCAGATGATGGACAATTGCCTTCATGGGGCAAAACTGTTGGAAATGCTCAAGCATATGGATCAGCTGCTGTATTGTTCGCTTTTTATTTTGGTGTTATTGGTCAGTCTTTGTTTGTTCCGGCATTAGCATTGTTTGGTATTGTCCTATACCCTGCTTTTATATATGGAATGTCACAAGCTTTTTCGAATACTAATTAAAAAATGTATGCTGTAGCCATTACTATTTTATTTAAAGAGGGAAAGCTTGATGAGCTCAAAGACTTTTTTGAAACCTCCGGGTTCCCGGCTTTGGAACCACTTATAGGTGACATGTATTCTATTGCATTCTTTAACCCAAAAGATAATGTAAATCTTGGTATTGCATTTATGAAAGATAAAGAGACTGCAGATAAATTTGCAGAAATTAGAAACGAAAACTTAATGCAAATTCAAGATATTCTTGATAGTCTTCCCAGAGTCTATGAAGGTGAATTGATTACCGGTAAGACTTTAAAAGATTCATTAATTGAAGACTCAAAAGAGACAATGTTTTTAGCATTTGCAAAATTAGATGTCAAAGATGCTGATGAGTACATGAATCTTCAAAAGGAAATCTACTTACCAAAACTTGAAGAGGATGATGGTATTATCTCTTACGGAGCTTTCAAATCTGATGAAAACAATTTAGTGTTATTTGAATTTTGGACTTCTCATGACGCAAAGCATGATTTTGACGAAAAACTTAATGCTGATGGAAATGTGTACGAACAATTTATGCCATTGATGAATGGGTTTGATGATTATTATGGAAATCCTTACGCAATAAAGCAATTTGTTGACTTTAAGTCCGGTGAATCAATAAATTAAATAGTCTTTTAAAATCAATTCTATGTTCGACGAAAGAAGACACGACATAGATGCACTTAGATCTATTGCTCTTTTTCTCTTAATTTTTTATCATTTGGCTGTATCTTTCACATCTGTCGCTAAGTGGATCCTTTTTGTTCCGAACAATAAGCCAATAGATAATATATGGAGTTTGCTTAGCATATTCAATATATGGAGGATCCCGCTACTTTTTATAATTGCTGGTATTGCATTAAGATTTTCCTACCAAAACAGAGGTGTTGGTAAACTTTTTAAAGAAAGATTTAAAAGATTAGGAATTCCTTACCTCTTTGGAGTAGTTACATTTGTTCCTTTATATATAATAATTTCTGCTCAATTCATTTATGGAGACATGAGCTTAGATGACAACATAGGGGTGTTGATCACTTCCATATTTACTGGGGGACATTTATGGTTTTTGATAAATATATTAATTTATTGTTTACTTTTTATTCCAATAATTGGTTTCATATCAAACAAAAAAAGAGGATATAAATTTGTTGATTCAATTTTGAAAATACGAGGGGGTGTTCTCTTATTTTCAATTCCAATAATTTTAGAAGGATACCTTTTAGATCTTACAGCTTATAAAGAAGATATAGGTTATGGCAATAGTTATTCAGAATACTATGGAACAGACCATGGCCTATTACTTGGTTTCATATGGTTTCTTATTGGAATAGTTCTGACTTCTCAAGGTGATACTTTTTGGGAATACAACATAAAAAATATAAACACACATGCACTTATTGGTGTACCACTTCTTATTAATAGGTTTGTAAACGAGTTTGAGGTTGCAAATACGTTGATAGCTTTCGAATCATTTAATTTTATATTTTTAATTTTTGGGATTGGAGCAAAATATTTAAACAAAGATTCTTCTCAATTGCAATATTACAAACAGGCGGTATTTCCTGTTTATATAGTCCACATGCCAGTGCAAATGGGTATTATGTATCTTTTCTCAGATTTAAATATCCCCTTTTTAATAAAATTTCCTTTGGTGTTATTTTTAATCTGCTTCGTAAGCCTCACAATTTACCATGCTGTCAAAAATTTCAGACTTCTTCGACCACTGTTTGGATTAACAAACAAAAAAAATAATGAATCTAAATAAAGTACCTTACAGACTAATTTTTATTCTGATATTTATATTTTTTCTAGTATTTTCTGATTCTTATATTGCAAAAAGACTGGTTCAATTACCTTCACTTTTATTAAACTATTTTTAATTATGGAACTATTAGATTTTGCTGATCATGAATACATAAATCTAGTTACCTATAAAAAAGACAATACATCAGTAAAAACTCCTGTATGGGTTGCTGAATATGATAATTACCTAGTAATCACATCCAGTAAATCGGCAGGTAAAGTAAAAAGAATTAAAAATAATGGCAAAGCAACTATTTATATCACAGATCAAATAGGAAGTAGCACTTTATCAGAACCAGTTAATGTAAAAGCTTCATTAATAGAAGATGAGAAAACTAAACAGGCAGCATTAAATACTATAATTAAAAAGTATGGTTCAATGTCAAAGATGTTTATACGGGGCTCAAACAAAAACAGATCAATTATTAGAATTGATGAGATAGTTAGTTAATCTCAGAAAACCATTTATGGGTTCCAAAATGATTTCTTGGAACCGGACTATTGTTGATTAAGAAATACTCAATACCTCCAAGCACAGAATCTAAATAGTTACTTAATTGAGGATTTATTTGAAATACAAACGGTATCACGTACAGTGGACCAGGAAAATTTTTTAGAGGATATGTGTTTACTTGAATTGATAATTCAGATTCTTCATCATTACCAAACAATCTCCATCGAACCTTAGATTTTCTTCCATTTGCCGTACCAATTATTAAATCATATCCGTTTTCATCCCAGTGTGTAAATTCTCTTTCGAAGGTCAATCCGCTTAAATATTCCAATGTATCTTTAGAACCGACACCCGGCCAAGAGATAACATTATTAACTTTACAAAAGGGATGGGTTTCATTTAGATAATTTGGAGTAGTAATTACGTCCCAAACCTCATCCTTTGAAAAGTTCATTTTCTTACTTCTTTTTACAGATAAAATTTTATTCATAAGATTATATTAAAGCATAGGCTAACTACTTTTGGAAGAGTGTTTGAGTGACGCAATAACGCATACATGAAGTTAGCCTATGAGATAATTATAGATTTTGATTCACAAACCTGCAAGATTGTGATAATTTTTTCACAAGTTGATTATAAATGTGAAATTAAAGCATTAAATAAAGAAATCCAACAAACATGGGTATTAGTAATGTGAAGGCAAGTGCGACGATTCTTTTTACATCCATATACATTAGATTAACTACGATCCAATTTAAAAATAAATTACAAGAAAGATTCCAAGCGTCCCACAAAAGACTAATCCATAAATTGAGATCATAACCGAGAATATTCTCTCAGATTTTTCAAGTCTGATAACACATAAATTTGTGATTAAATAGTATATCAAAATAAATATCGCACTTAACTTTACAGCTGGTAGAAGATCAAAAGTTAATATACCTGCTGCAACCAATAAGCCACAAAAGATATCGGAGATATAGGCAGAATTTTGCTTTGGATGAATTGTCTTAAAATAATCTGGAATTTTTTTATCCCTAGACATTGCAACTAACACTCTACTTATTCCAGGCAAAAGAGCGAGCAACACAGAGCCTGTTGCGATTGTGGAAGCAATCACTATTAGATATGAAAATTCAGAAAAACGACTTAAGTCGAAAGCCACTTTTAAAGGCGTAGAAGAATTTTCAATGATACTTGGACTAACGATCCCAAGTGTTGCATAAGATGTAGAAACATATATAAATAATGCTATCCCTAAACCGGTAAGTATTGCTTTTGGGATGATCTTTTCTGGATTGCTGACCTCCTCACCAAATGTTGCAAGTCTTGAGTATCCTGTAAATGCAAAAAACCATATGCTTGCACTCAAAATTAATTTCTTTATAGATAGACCTTTTGTTATTGGTATGTTCATTGAAAAGTTTTCAGAACTTGTCACAGATATTAAATAAAAGACAATTATGAGAATGATTGTGTATGTGAACCATTTAGCAATATCTACAGTTTTTGAAATTCCAAAATAATTAATTAATGTAACTGAAAAAATAAACAACAACGCGATTATTTTTGGATTCTCTGGATATAAATAATTGCCAAGAGTCAGAGAAACCGCAACACAACTAATTAATTTTCCGATTATAAATGCATACCCTGCAATTAAGGATGGAAAGTTTCCAAGAACATTCTTTGCGTAAAGGTAGGTTCCTCCAGCTTGAGGGTAAATTCTTGCAAGTTGTGCGGATGAACTAGCATTGGCATAAGCCACCGTCCCAGCAAATAGCAACCCTAATATTGAGGAGTAAGAAGCAATTTTTGATGTTGGTGATATGTTGAAAAACAGGCCAGCACCAATCATGGAGCTTAAACCTAACAAAATTGAATTTTTTAGGGTTAAGGTTCTTTTGAATTTATCCATTTTCTTATTTTATTAACTACAAAAAATACAAACGAAAATTTAAATTCTTTCATGATAAGATATTTTTATGTTCAATAAACTGGCTCCTCTTCCTATCACTGAACCAAAATATCGCAGGCTAATGATCTTTGCAATGCTTTGGATGTTTATTGGAGCATGGGTTGACGCAAGTGCTCATAGATATATTATTGACGAACTCGAGTCTTTCTTTACGCCATGGCATGGAATTTTATACTCTGGGTTTGGTGTCGTTGTTTTATCGGCACTCTATGTTAAAAACAAAATGAGAGATTTTAAATTTGACGTTGGAATACTTGGTGCTTGTATTTTTGCAGTTGGAGGTGGATCCGACGCAATATGGCATTCACTTTTAGGAATAGAAGTTGGGATTGAACCACTAATTACACCCTCTCATTTAATGTTATTCTTAGGAGCTTTCTTAATGCTTGATCATGTTTTTGCATCTAGACCAAATAAAGAGATTCTAGATACTGCATCATTGTTTGCCCTAGCATCAAGCTACGCACTGATCGTTTACATAACGCAGTTTGTAAACCCATTTTTTGAGCCATATATGTTTTTTCAAAATAATGAATTTATTTATCAGGCGTTTTCTGCATCTTCTGTTTTTTTTCAAGCAATGTTGAGTTCGGTTGTTTTTGTATACGCTATAAGATTTAATGTCTTACCAAAAAATATGGCATTAATTTATCTTATTTCTTTTATGTACCAGTCTCTAATTTTTCTATTAGGAGATTCTCAACTTTTATTTGGAACACTTATGGCTGGTGGATTTGTTTCCTTACTTATCTATCAAATATCATCATGGTATTACAGGTCTAATCATGATAGAAAAATCCAGATATCTACTTCCTTAGTAGGTGCAATCTATGGCTTAACAGTCGTTTTGTACATATTACTTATTGCCACAAATGGGGGATATGATCTTTCTTGGAGATTTTATGGATTAGGAGGATTGATAACAACTCCCTTGTTGTTTGGATATATGGTTGGTAATTTAGGTGTTAGCCCGACAACTGGCGAAACAGTCTCCTAAAGTTATTTTTTTAAAGAGTCAGATAATTTCTTTAGTTGTTTGATTGCATCATCATCATTTTCAGGTAACTGATTCCTAGAGACTGGTTTTCCGATAACTATCTTCATTTTTTTATTCTTTTTATTTAATAGTTCATTTAATTGTGTGATATCTCTTAATTGTTTATTTATTACTGAAGCAAAATAAAAAAACCATGAATTTCTACCAACTATGTACGCTGGAACTAATAAGCACTCATGTCTTTCGGCGATGCTCAATGGAGTTTTTTGCCAAGCTCTTTCTTTAAGTCCAAATAGTGTAAATTTTGATAATCTTCCAGACGGAAATAAAATTCCTATTCTTTCTTCAGAGAAAAAAATCCGCATCCTTTCAATAGTTTTTTTTGTAGCTGTGTGAAGTTGACTCTCTTGATCCCATACAACAGGAGCCATCATATTATCAAAAGCTCCAAGTAGATAAACGAATATTTCATTTGCAAAAAAGAAAGCATCTTTCCTTACCTTAGAAACAGAATGATACAGAGCAACTGCATCTGCTGGGCCCATTGGATGATTTGATACTATTAAACACTTCCCTTTTTTTGGAATATTGTCCAATCCATCAATCTCACACATTTTTGTATATGTTTCTCCTAGCCACGTAAAAGCTTCTGGTCCCGACATACTTTGAATATGATCACCAACATAAATTGATTCTTTAATTCTCAAATACTTTGATAAGAAATTGAATATTGCTTTAGATAAAATATTGTTTTTTAAGAACCATGGTCCTCTACTTTCAATAAGGTTGAAGATTTTTTCTTCCATCAAGCTCTAAATATTTTTTTTCTACCCTTTATACCATCGAATTCTAATCGGATTCTTCTGATGATTTCATCCTTTTCTCCAGCCATATTGAACGATGGCAAAAATTTTAATTGCTTATTCTTATAATCAATTTGAACAGGCATAACCTCTGCTTCAAGCTCTTTTGCAAGATATACAAAACTTGATCTGAATCTATCAGCATCAAACCTACCTTCCGGGGTTATAATCAATAAAAAATTATCAATTTTCTTGAGTTCTTCAATCACTGAATCATATTGACCAGAACCTTCTTTTCTATCAACGGGAATTGCACCAAATCTTCTGAATAGCTTTTCTTGGAGCCAACCGAGTGGCCATCTAAGACCCTGTTTATCAATATCGCAAGACTTAATAAATGGATTTGGTAGTTTGCGCATTGTCCATTTAGCTGATAAATACCTTATTTTAATATCCATAGCAAGAATCATGAGAATCATGAGGTACTCGTCTTTTGCTGACTGATGGGGTGCAGCAACAATTATGACTCTTTTTTTATCTAAAAAACTACCAACCGCTCTAATGTCCTCAAAAAGTAGTAAAAAATATGCTAGTTTCTGAAGGAAAAATCGTTTTTTTCTGGGAGTATTTGAGGGTATTACTACCTCAGGGAGTATTTTTGTATACGGCATATAAAGAATTTTATTACTTAAATTTTTAATATGTTTTTTCTTCTTCAGAATTTAAAAACGAGACATTATTGAATTCCTTTAGTCGAAAAAAATGTCCTGAAGAAATTTCTGTAGATTTTAATGTAGTATGACCAGCGTGTCTTGGTAGAAATTTTCTCCAAGTCCAAGGATAAAGGGGCATATTCAAGAAATATGAAATTAGAACAGACATGGTTCCTGCATGGGAGATAATTATAATTTTCTGTAATTCAGAATTATTTAATTCAAAGAGCCTATCGTATTCATTACCTAAAGGGGTAATATTTCTTTTTTTTAATTCGGATTCAAGATTTAAAATTATATTGTCTCTAAATTTTTCCATATATTGGCCATGATTACCACCAATCCATTCTTCAAAAGATTGAGTATTTCGTTTTTCGAAAAAATCCATAACTTCCTCTTGGCTCTTACCAAATAATGCTTTTTCTTCTTCATCTTCCATTTCTTTAAGCCACTCAAAGACATGATTGTCTTTAGAAATACTTCTATCTTTAAATGGATTATGTGTTTCTTGTGCTCGTGTAAGGGGCGATACCCAAAGTTCATCAACGCTACTTTTATCAAAAACAGCTGATGATTTTTCTGATTGAATTCTTCCAAGCTCAGTTAATTCTGGATTGGCAGTGTAAGCATTAACTCCACTTCCCCAGTCTGGTTGACCATGTCTGATAAGTACAATTTCCATATTAAACAATAACTATACTTGAGTATTCTTGTAGTAATAAGATTAATTTATGGAAAAAAAACTTTTTAGGTACAAAAAAATCTTTGTACCACAATTTTTGAGTGGAGTATTCCTGTCTTATTCAGCACTAGATAATATTCTTGAGGGGCCATTAAGGGAGCTATTTAAACAATATTTTGATATTGAAGAGTTTGGTTCCAATGCAAGAGAAGAAAGTTTATATTTTATAATTTTATTTTTTGGGATATTTCAAATAGTTATTTCTCTGCAAAATCTTTTTCAACCCGTTATTGAACTTAAAAATGGAAAAATTGCGTTAAAAACCAAACAAAAAATATTATCTGTAATCAAACCCATCAATGAGATTATCGAAATAACAGAAAGTGAAGATTTCATTCTTACCTTCGTATTCGAAGATAGTTCTTATAATGTCATTTCAAAACATTTGGAAAATAACGAACTAAATCTTATTTTGAGTGAAATAAGAAGAGAAAATAGACCATAAAGTTCGCGAAAAATACATTAGTAATTTTCTTGCGTATAAACTAAAACTGCCGTATATTTATATGAAACTATCGGAAAAGACATCGCAAGATGGAAAAGAAGATAGAACAGAAAATCCCGAAGGGTCGCAAGATCAATCGGGATTTTTGCTTTGTACCTTCAATTTATCAATCTAAAATTAAACTATGAAAGCACCAGTGGCTGGAAGCCCGCCAATAGTAGGTCACTCAATACAATTTAATTATGATGCACTTTCCTTAATACAAAGGCTTCAGCAATCAAAAGGAGATGTATTTGAGCTAAATATATTAAATGAAGATGTACTTTTGTTTTTGACGCCTTCTGCCACAAAAAAAATCTTTTTGGATCCTAACGACAATTTTTCATCGAAACATGGATGGGAGTTTTCTATTGGTCCAACTTTTGAAAATGGTTTAATGCTCAGAGACTTTGACGATCATAAGTATCACAGATCACTGTTACAGAATTCATTTAGAAGAGATGCATTAGAAAAATATTTGCACATTATTCAGCCAAGAATAAATTCTTGGATAAAAGAAGTAAGACAAAAGAAAGAATTTTATCTTTATAAATCAATAAAACAACTTATGTTCAATGTTGCTGTCGAATTATTTTTTGATGAAGTTGACGATTCAAAATTGAATTATCTAAATCAGCTATTTATAAATTCAATCAAACCTGCGACAACAATTGTAAGGAATCCTTATCCACTTACAAGAATGAAAAAAGGTTTAAAGGCCCGAGAAGAGTTGCTGGAATATTTTCAAGAGAAATCAAGTAGCATTGACCTCTCAAAGGAAACATTATTTTCTGATTTAGTAAAAACAAATAAGGAGGAGGCAGGACTAACAAATTTTGAAATTGCTGAGCATATGATATTTTTACTTCTTGCTGCACACGACACAACAACAAGCACTTTAACTTCATCAATTCATTTTCTTGCTCGTGATATAGATTATCAAAATAAAGTCAAACGAGAGTCTTCTAACTTGTCAAAAATAGATATATCTGATCTGAAAAATGGAATTATTGGAGAAGCGATATTTAACGAGGCAATAAGAAAATATCCCCCAGTTCCTTTCTCTCCAAGACTGGTTGTTAATGACACAGAACTTGAGGGTTATGAAATACCCAAAGATACATACATCGCTGCTGGTCCTTTGGTATTACACAACGATAAAAGATATTGGGATGATCCAATAAGCTTTAATCCTGCAAGATTTGAAGATCCAAACGTAACGCATGAAGCTTATTTTCCTTTTGCTGGTGGTGCCCATACATGTCTTGGAAAGTTTTTTGCTAGTTATTTGTTTAAGAACGTAATTTACAAACTTGTTGATAATTTTGAGCAAATTACAACAGATGAAGACCTAAAAATAAATCCTGCGCCTATACCAAATCCAAGAAAAGATGTGAAAATTCAAGTTTTATAGCGTTTTAATGCCAAAAGTTCGCGAAAAAAACAATCTAAAAATTTTTGCCAAAATATAGATTTGGATGTAAATTAAATACACACTATCAAAAAAGAAGTCGCAAGACCGAAAAAGAGATAGAACAGAAAATCCCGAAGGGTCGCAAGATCAATCGGGATTTTTGCTTTATTGGTATACTTTTCTTGTGAAGCAGTATTTCTACCTATCACTAGTAACAATTTTTTTTGTAGCATGCGGAAATAGCTCTAGCCCTGGTGAAACAACATCTTCGGATCAACTAACCGAAATAATTTCAACTGAAGAACCAATATTAAATGATCAGCCTATGAATAAAGAAATTCAAGAGGGATCTGTTGAAGATATAATAAAAGAGTTTCCTGATGGAATTCTATCTTTCTTATCTACGAAAGAAAAAAAATGTCTCAATGAAAACGCAACTTTTGATATGCTGAGGCAAATAGAATTAGATTTAATTGGAGGAAGACCGTTTTCAAAAGATGCTATAAAGTATTTTGATAAGTGTAATATTCCTCCACCTCCATTGCCAGGTGAAGGTGAATCAAATGTACAAGCATTTCCTGAGGGGAATGCTCCAAAAAATGTAGAAGAAAATGCCAAGTTAGTAGATATAAAAAGTCTTGATCAAGATGGTGTTAGTCCACATCTTGAAATTGTAGATAACACAACACTTAGATTATTTTATTCAAGCTTGTCAGCGAATGGCTTAGCTGTTGATTTATGCGATTATGATTTAAATTGTGTTCGCCAAGGTGCAATTGAAAGAATTCAGGATTTAACCATAATTGAAACGACTGATGGTGTAAGAAGAGGCTATTTTGTTGAATTTAACCCAAACACTAAATCAAAAGAAATTATGACAGCTGTTTTTAGTGAAGACGGTTTATCCTATACAAATCAAATTTCACTTGGAATATCTGATGGAGGTAGTATTGCCTGGGGTGTGCCAGATGCTGTAGTTATACCGGACGGACGAATAAGAATTTACTGGGTTGATGAGTCCTCTGGCATAAGGGGTGAAAAAATAGTTAGCGCAACTTCAAATACTACAGATGGAATTTCTTTTACAAAAGATCCTGGATATCGATTTGAAAATGGATATGTAGACTTTGAAGTACTTACAGCTGAAGAAAACAATTGGAAAGCAATATTTTCATTTTCACCAGAGGGATTACCAAAAATCCCACAGAGTTTATTTGTAGCTACCTCAATTGATGGTCTTGACTGGAGCTTTACAGGAGTACCTATATCGCCATTAGATGTAAGTTATTTAGATCCAACCGGCATTTTGTTAAGTAATGGTGATTATTTAATTGTTTCTGCTGTCGCACCTAATGAATTAGGAGATCGTGACTATGTTCTGTATGAAAAAATTCTAAAACTTCCTTAAAAAAAGTAAAAAGACTCCCCTGTGGCTGTTTTTTTGTTTTATCACACTTTTAGCAGTGGCTCAAAGTACGAAAGGAAGTCCTAATACCATTTTAATTGATTTGAGATATTTCTTCTATTTTCAAACAATTTATATGTTTTATAATGAAAAACATGAATATTGGCGCACATATACCTTCAAAAAATGCAATTGATGAAATTTCTTATAGAAAAGGAGAAACTTTTCAGATATTTATATCAAGTCCACAGATGTGGAAAAGTCCAAAACCTAGAGAAGATATCGAGATTTTGCAAGATTTCAAAGGAAACATATATGTCCATGCACCATATCTCATAAACGTAGCCACTCCCAACAATAAAGTTCGTCATCCAAGTAGAAAGCTATTAAAAGACACATGCAAGGTGGCCGCTACTTTTGGAGCGAAAGGCGTTATTGTTCATGGTGGTTCGGTTGGAGAAGGTGGTGATATAGGACAAGGATATGAAAACTGGGGTAAAGCAATAAAAGAAGTAGAAGACATAGGTGTAAAGGTTCTTGTAGAGAACACAGCTGGAGGAAAAAATTCAGTGGCAAGATATATGGACTCAATTGAAAGACTTTGGGAAGTAATTGGTCATTTAAATGTTGGATTATGTCTAGATACATGCCATACCTGGGCAGGAGGTATTCCTACTATTGAAGCAGTAAAAGGATTTAAAAAGCTTGTAAAAAAAATCGATTTGATTCATTTTAATGATTCAAAAGATGGATTTGAGAGCAGTAGAGACAGACACGAAAATCTTGGTAAAGGACAAATCCCAAAAGAGGAATTGGAATACGTAATTAAAAATGCAAAAACTGATATTATTGTTGAGACTCCAAACGGTCCTGATGCTCAAAAAAAAGATATTGCATGGATAAAAAGACGTTTAAAGAAATGAATTATTTACCAGAAAATCTAAAGTTTGAGGAAGGAGTAGCCTTTATAAATGACTTTTCCTTATTAGATATTTCATCAGAATATGGAACTCCTTTGTATGTATACGATTGGGAAAACATAAAAAATAATATTTCAGAATTTTCTACTTCTTTTGGTGATGAGACGTTGTATAGATATGCTGCCAAGGCTTTTATTTGTAAAAAACTAGTCACATTATTAAATGAAAATAATTGGGGTGTCGACGTTGTCTCAGGAGGTGAAATGGCTACTGTATTATCTGCACTTGATACATTGGAAAACACACTTTTTAACGGAACATATAAAACTAAAGAAGAAGTAGATTATTTCATTTCAAATAGTGGTGGGCATATATCAATTGATAACTTAAATGAGATTCCTTTACTTCAAGATATTGCATCGAAAAACAAAAGAAAGCAACCTGTAATTCTAAGAATTAATTTAGATTTAGGTGCCGAAACCCATCCAATGGTATTGACAACAGGATATGATCAACAGTTTGGTCTTTCAATTGACGCTGCAGAAACTGCATTAAAAGAAGTTTACAACGCTGACTCACTTCTCTTCTCTGGAGTTCACGTTCATATTGGTAGTCAAATTAAAGATCCTGAAAGATTTAGAAAAGCTATGGAGGAATGTTCATCGTTTTTAGAAAAAAATAAAGCTAGCGTCGAAAGAGAGATTGTTTTTGATGCTGGGGGTGGGTTTTTCTCTCCCTATGAAGGTGATGAAGATGGGCAGGGCTTAGAGGTTTATGCTGATTCAATTAGATCTGGCATTGAGGAGAATTGGGACACAGACTATAAAATAATGATTGAACCTGGAAGAGCAGTTGTAAATAATTCTGGAATAATTCTTTACACAGCTGGTGCTATAAAAGAAGACAGAGGAGAGAAACCCTACATATTGGTTGATGGAGGTATGTCAGACAATCCAAGACCAGCTTTATATGGTAGTGAACACAAGCTATTTAATATATCAGAAAACAAAAAAGAGGAAGAAAAAATTTTTGCAGTATCTGGAAGACATTGCGAATCAGGAGACCTTTTAGTTGAAGAAGCAAGTCTTCCAACAGACACAAATCCAGGTGATATATTAATGTCAACATCTACCGGAGCTTACACATTTGCTATGGCCAGTAATTATAATCGGGTTCCAAAGGCTAAAGTCATTGGTATATCAAATAATGAGCTTTTCGACTTAGTTAAAAGACAATCTTTTGAAGACACTCTTGCACAAGATACTTAATTCTTTATCAGACCTCGAGCAATAAAGAAATTAATTGTATCAGTAATTGTTTCAATAAAAGGTCTATTTTTGTGACCAAGTTCATTTTTGGCGAGTGTGCAAGGTATTAATTTGTGCGCAGTTTTTATTGTATGAATAGTGTCAATCGTCATAAGTCTTGGTTTCTTTGTAAAGCTTGACTTTACTATTTCGAATGGAACATTGAAATACATTGAAGATATCGGCAAAGCAGCAAACAAGGTTCTTCTGTCTAATAATCCACCAATCATTTTTGCAATCTCCGGAAACATTAAAAACTCCCCACCGACGAGATAATTTTGACCATTAACTCCTTTTATTGAACAATTAATTGCAGTTTTTGATAAATCTCTAACATCTACATAGTTGTATCCAAAAGTTATGTTCAAAAGTCTCTTTTGGTTTGCAATATCGATCATCGATTGACAATTTAGCCCAGGTTTAAAATCATTGGGACCCATTATTGATGTTGGATGAATAATGCTTGCATCTAGATAATTTTTTGTAAAATCCAAAACGATTCTTTGACCGTCTGCCTTAGAAAGATCATATGGAATTGACTTAGGATCAGATACAAGATTCCTAGATTCATATAAGGGTTCATCCATTGGTTCTCTTTGAAATGCATCAATAGAAGAAAAATGAATTAATTTTTTTACATTTGCATCCACACATGCTTCACACACATTTTTTGTTCCTTCAACATTTATTTTTCTTATTTGATTCTTATATCTTTTATCAAGACTTATAAAAGCAGCTGTATGAAAAACTATCTCAACATCTTTAAAAGCTGGCTTCAGAGAATCTTTATCTGTAATATCAGCCTCGACCAATTCAATATCTAAATTTTCAAAGGCCCGATAATCTCTATCAAAATCAATGCATCGAACTTCATAACCCTGTTCAAGTAGTTCTCTTGTAAGATTTGCACCAACATGTCCAGAACCACCAGTTATTAATGCACGAGTCATATTATCATTCTAAATATGGATAATGATGAAAAGCTAATTAGAAAAGCAAAAGCTCGCATTGGATTTAGAGTACATAGTGCAGTTTATGTTGTTGTTTGTTTAGCTCTAACTTTATTTGATATCTTTATTGATTCTACCGGTGCAAATTGGTGGTATTTTGTCGTTGGAGGTTGGGGTATTGGACTACTGTCACACTTTGTTGGTATAACTAGCAATAGTCTTTTTTCAGTTGAAAAAGAAGTAGAGAGATTAAAGAACGATAGTAAAGATAGATACTAAATTTTTTAATCGTCACCAAAAAACATTTGATTTCCACCGTATGGAATTTCTTCGTCTTTTGAATAGATTTCTACAAAACGCTGCCTGATTTCTTTAACTTTGTCAATAAGTCCAATTTTCTTTAAATAGTTATAAGGGGCTCTAAAAACCCTATCTTCAAACTCTAAGAATTTAGTTACTTTTTCACTCATCGTTTTAAAAATAATAGCATTTAGCTGAATTTAATAAAACTTTTAGAATATTAATTTTTGGTAAAGATCCTTGTTTACTGGTTATTTAATCGAAAACCCAATACTTATTGGGTCTATAATTAACTTATGAAAAAATTTATAATTTTTATATTATTTTTATCTTTCTGTGGAGGAAACTCAGATTCGCAGCAAACCTCAGAACAATCAGAAAGCAATGAAGCTATACAGCAATCAGAAAGCAATGAAGCTACACAAAATGAAGAAGAAATAATAGATCATATGACTTTAGTTGACTACCCAGCAAAACTATATTTTGCAGGTGATATCCCAACCGAGGTACATGGTCGAGCAGAGTTTGCCTTTTCAATAATTCAAGAAAAGCTTGGAAAATATCCAGTTGAAGTTTACTTTGTAGGAACTGATGAAAACGAAAAAGACAATCTATCTAATCTTTTTTGTACTAATCGAGAAAAAGCAGGAAATTTTGACCCAAATGACCTTCGTCTAAATTTTCGAGATTTTGACGATTGTATGAACTTTATCGATGAAAGATATTTTTCAGAGTATCTTAGAAGTGGTCTTGAAACTGAACAAAGAGGATTTCAAGCCAGTGGTAACAAAGGTCATAATGGTCAAGCACACCAGAGATATCACTTACTTGTTTGGTCAAAACCAATTGGGTTCGAAGTAGAAAATGGTGAGGGATACCAGATAGAACTTAGAGGGGTATTCCATGAATATTGGCATGTATTTCAAATTGCTCATATGGATTTTTATGATTGTTCTGATAAAGATGTTCGATCAACATGCGAATACAATTTTGATCCACCTGACTATCTTATTGGGGGTACGTGGCTCCAAGAAGGAACGGCAGTATTTAAAGAAATAACGATTTTACAAGAGCAGATTAAAATAGGAAATCTTAAAAATATTCAAATAGACATACTTCAAGAATTTAATAATCAATATTTTGATGGACAAAGAGTAATGGAGCAGTGTCCCGGAATGTCAATAAGAGATATAACCCATAGTGATCCATGCAGACGCGCTGTTTATGGATGGGGGGCTTGGGCAGCTGCTTATCTAATTCATAAAGTAAATGATCCTTATATTTTTGAAAATGTTTATTATCCAGAATTAAAAAAATTAGGCGATCCAGAACTTGTATTTGCTAATACATTTGGCATGACTAGAGATGAATTTTTTGCTGAGTTTGATTCATGGATCTATCTTTCGGAGGATGAAAGAAAAATTGTAATTCCTACTGTGGAAGAAAATACAGGTAGGCTGTATTACCCTTAAAACATGAAAAGAATAGTAATTTTAATTACATTATCATTAGTCGTCTCAGTTTGTGGAGGAGAAGGTTCAAGTAATCAAGTAAATGAAGTAGTAGACGAACAACCTCAAGCTACTCAAGATAACTCATCAGTCAGTGAAAATGAATCAAATGATAATTCATCTAATGAAGAAACAAATGAAAAACCTCTTACAAAAGAAGAAAACATAAAATGTGATATATTCACAAACTCTAAACAGATTGATCCGAATGATTTTTTCAGTGAACTACATGACAATTTTAGAGACTTGGAAGAAAATTCAATATACAACTATAATTTTGAAGTTAGAAATGGGCCATTTATCCTTTGGCAATATGATGCTGCTGTTGAACTTCTAAAAGAGATAGTCCCAGAGGATAATTTTAGAACTCTAAAAGAATTTGGAAATGAAATTACTTGGGAAAAGTATCAAAACTTTACGGATGCTTTATGCGAAACCTACACAACTGGAAAAAATATTAGAAACGTAACTATTACAGGTGCCTCATTAGTTGGACATACAGAACTTAAAGCATTTGCAGGAAATTGGGACCGCTTTCCTTATATTGAAACCGGTCAAGAGGTTATTGCATCTCCAAGCCCAAGTGGACTTGAATATTATACGAAATACACATCTACGTCTGGAGTAATTATAGTGGGTGGTGAAAATGTACCCGACAAAGCTATGTTGGCGGCTAGAAGGGCTCTAGAATTTCAATTATCGGCTAGACCAGACTTTCACTCAATTCTTGAAGAAAGCAATGTAAGAGTTTCTTTATTTGGAGGAGATCCCAACGAAGACTCATGTGTTTTACCTGAGTACACAGATCATTGTGAACCAGCAGGATTTGCAATGATGAATACTGATGTTTCCTATACTGCAAACGCAAGTTGGCTTTGTTATGAAGGGAACATGGACATGGGTGGAGACCCAGTCATTCATGAGATGGCACACACGTTAAACCATATAGTTTTTGAACAAATTGGTGAGTTATATTTTTATGAAAATATCTTTAAATTGGCAGTGGATGGTCTTGAAAGTGGAGATTGGGAAACAGGTAATTCTGCTCTTCAAGAAGGTGTTTCAAAAGATGATATGATAGGAGAATTTTTTGCAATCAGTACAGAGCGATGGTTTCAAAACGATCAACCTGATACAAAATATGGAACTAGAGAAAATATAGAAAAAAACAACCCAGCATTATATGAACTTATGTCTATGTATTATCCAACAGAACCTTGGACATATTGTGACACTTAGAATATATTTGCTTAGAATATTTTAATTTTAATCAATTTGTGAAAGACATAAGCATAACTGAAAATCATCCTGTAAAAAAAAGGTTTTTATTAGGACCTTTAGGAAGGTTAATTTTAAAAGTAATTAATTGGGATATTGTTGGTGATCTTCCAGACAACAAAAAAATAATTATTGCCTCGGCGCCACACTCATCTTCTTTTGATAGTATTTACGCATTTTTTGTTTGCTTGGCATCTGATCTAAAGTTCTACTTTTTAGGGTCTATATCTATGTTTACAAGAATTGTTGTTCAAATCCCATTTAAAAAGAATCCAGATAAATTAGGAATTCCACATCCTTTTGGCCTAATACAGAAAAAAATTATGGTAAATTTTGGTGGTATACCTGTCTGGAGAACAAAATCTACAGGAGTAACTCAACAAGTGATTGAGGAATTAAAGACAAAAGATAAATTCATTTTATATTTAACCGTTGAAGGTTTAATGCATACGAACAAAACAATTAAAAGTGGTTTTTATTATATTGGCAAAGAGTTAGATGCAATTGTTGTTCCAACAAAAATTGACTACAAAAATAGAAGATTTGAACTTATGGAAGAATATAATCTCACAGACTCGTTAGAAAATGACAAAAATGCATTGATGGAAATATATCATATGGTTGAAGGTAGAAATAAAACATTTTACAAACCAGAGAGTAACTAAATTGTTAGTCATTTTTCTAGTAATTATTGCTTCTATTTTTTTGATAGGCAATTTCCCCAATCTTTCGATTTTTATTGGTATTATTGGTGTAGTTTTAGGAGTTAATTGGTTAATAAAAAACAGCAAATATTACGAATAAATAAATTTACAATATTTCTTTTAATTTTCTCTCTTTGTGGAGGAGGGTCTGAGACTCTTGAAATCGTAGAAGAAGCTCAAGACACAACTACAACTACTCAAGCTGAGGACACAACTACAACTACTCAAGCTGAGGACACAACTACAACTACTCAAGCTGAGGACACAAGCACATTTGGATCCTGGGCAAATGTTAAAGGTCCTCCAATGATTTACGCGGCTTCAGATGTTTCTCAATCAACTATTGATAAAACTTTAGAGTGGTACCAAATAGCTTCTTCAGCCTGGGGAGAATTTGGCCCAGCCGAAATTTGGATTGTTGGGAACAGTAAAGATACAGTCTCAGATTTAGAAGATCGTTGGTGTGATATTAGAACAGAAAAAGATACAAAATGGAACAAAGAATGGGATTGTGCAAATGAGTATTGGTCACCATTTGCCAGGTATGTTGATGATGGAGGAGCAGCTGTTTCAACATATTATCGAGATTATATTGATTACCATTTCTTTCTTGTAACCATGGGTCCAAAATATCCTTCACCAGACGAAGATGATTATAAAGTTGTAACTATGCATGAGTATTTTCATATCTATCAACATGCGCATATATCAGATATTGACGATGAGGGCTCTAGTAGTGCTATACGTGATGAAAAAATGGGTGGTGTTGATAAACCATGGTTTGCAGAGGGTGGGGCAGAGTACATGGCACAACTTTTGTATTCAAGGCAACCTAATGTCAGGTCTAACTATTTAAAAGAAGTTATGGATAGAAAAGCTTACAGTATTGAAGAGTATCTTAACTATGGAAAACCTCTAAAAGACCTTACTTATAGTGACCCAGTACAAACCTACGATATAGGTACTTGGTTAGTTGCATATATAGTGGATAAAGTTGGAGAAGAAACTTTTAGGGTCAATTTTTACACAGATCTTGATAGTCTTGGATTCGAAGATTCATTTAAAAAACATTTTGGTATAGGAAGTGATCAATTGATTAGTGAATTTGACGAATGGATTAAGCAACCTGTAGATGAATTGTTAAAAATCATACCCTAACGATATTTGTCAAAAAAGCCTTTTTTATAAGCATAGAAAGCAGCTGCACTCAAAATTATTCCAGAAAAAAATGGGGGGATTCTTACAAGAAATAAAAGAAAGGCGATACCAGCAATTGCGTAATCAACATATCTCCAAAATTTTTTAGATAATTTTGGAATAAGATTAAACGTCCTTAATACAAGAATTATCGATACAGCAACTATTAGGTAATACATATTATAAATTAAAGCACTTCACGAATTACAATCAAGTTACATGAGTAAGGTTGTTGTTATAACGGGTGCAAATTCAGGGATTGGACTTGCCGCTGCAAAATTATATGAGAGTAATGGTTATTTTGTAGTTCTTGGTTGTAGAGATGAAAAAAAAGGTCTAGCAACAGAGAAAGAAATTGGAAAAAAATCAAAATTTTTAAAAATAGATATGACTGACTATGAAAGTATCAACAACTTTTATAACAATCTAAAAGCAGAATTTGATAAAGTAGATACTTTTTATAGCAATGCAGGAATCATGTATGTTCCTTTTTCAATAACTAAAGAAGGACATGAATCAACCCTTGGTACAAATTATTTTGGCTCTTCATATTTAACCCTTAAAATGTTAGATCTTATGAAAGATGTAGATAATTCAAGAATTATTCAAATTTCAAGCATCGCAATGTATTTTATAAAAGAGATGAAATACAAAGGGCTAGAAGATGAAACTATATACAGTCCGTGGACTTGGTACAACTACTCAAATCTATATAGAACAATGTTTTCATTTGAGCTTGATAGAAAAATAAATAAACTCAAAACAGACGTTGTAGTTGTACACCCTGGTGTTACTAGATCAAGACTTTACAGACGAAGTAAACCAACATTAGGTTATAGGATTATTGATAAACTTAAAACTAATGTGTCAACCGGTGTAGCTCCTGTTATCGAAGCCAGTACAACTCGTTCACTAAAAAAAGAAAGAGTTTATGCACCAAGAATAATCCATCAATATGGAAAACCTTCAACCTATAAGGCAAACAAACTTGCCTATAACCTTCAAGAGAGAGAAGCATTATGGAACTATACTCTAGATAAAATAGGGATGAAAGACATCTTGTGATAATAATTCAAACAACAATTGGATCAGAAGAGGACGCAAGAGAGTTAACAAATTATCTTGTCAACAAACAACTTATTGCATGTGGGACCTTTACTAAGATTCAATCCATTTACAAATGGGAAGAGGAAATCCAACAAGAATCTGAATATGAAATTAATCTTTACTCAAAAGAGTCACTACATGATCAGTTGATTGAAACATTAAAAGAAAAGCACACTTATGAACTCCCAAAGATTACTTCGATAAAACCCACTTATACCTTGCCTGAATATGATGATTGGGTAAATAAAGAAACTATTTAATTATTGTCTCGAAGATATCCAAAAATACTATATTCATCGAGATTTATACTTCTCTCGTTATTTTTATCCAAAGCAGCAACTATTTGAGCTCTATGTTCTGTGGCATGAAATATCATCATAGATAATATAACTGAGACTTTTCCAGAACTTTCTCCCTTTGACGTCTCAAACGTAACCTCTTCATCTTCTCTATAAACTTGTTCAATTAAACTTTTATCAATTTTTTCAAGTTCTGACATTAGGTCATCAATTAAGTTAGGATTATCTAAGTCAAATTCAAATTTTGAAAATGGTTTACCCATGAGTCTCTGACTATAAAGATAAGAAGCAGCAACTATATGGACCATTATTGTTTTAACTGTCCATTCTTTATCAATAACGAAATAGTCAAGGACTCCAGAGTCAAGGTTTTTTACTTCTTTGTAAATTTCTTGATTTGCCCATGCCATGTGTTTTGCTAAAAGTTCAAGAGATATCATTCTTCTGACTCAAGTCTATTTAGTCTTGTCTGAATATCATCTATTTTTTTGGAAAGTT
This sequence comes from uncultured Candidatus Actinomarina sp., assembly GCA_902609285.1. GTDB lineage: Bacteria > Actinomycetota > Acidimicrobiia > Actinomarinales > Actinomarinaceae > Actinomarina. Next base: position 111,121 of record CACLRL010000001.1, read on the forward strand.
CTTGAATGTCATCAACATTTTTTGCAGACCTTAAATATCGATCATTTTGCCACTTTAAACCCCATTTAGTTAGACCGATACTAAAAGCACCAAGTGGGACTACAACAAACAGGCCAGAAAGTTCACGACTAAACGCTACACCTAAAAACATAAATCCAAAAAGTAAATACATAAATGTCATGACTACTCTTTCTAACGTTCTAGTAACTTTTTCTTCTTTTGTTTGTTCAGAACTCATACTTAAAGAATACTCATGATTTAATATAGAATCATGAAAATTATTGTCTTGTGTACAGGGAATTCATGTAGGTCTCAAATTGCTGAAGGATTGCTCAAATCAAAATTTCCAGCTTATGAGATACACTCTGCAGGAACAAAACCAGAAATCAATGTAAATCCTTATGCAATAAAAGCAATGAAAGAAATAAATATTGATATATCAGACAATTATCCAAAATTAGTAGATGACTTTGTTGATCAAGATTTTGATTATGTTTTAACAGTTTGTGATTCTGCAAATGAAATTTGTCCAACATTCCATAATGTAAAAAATAAAATACATAACTCTTTTGAAGATCCGAGCAAAGAATCATATGAATCAGAGACACACGCCATGGATATCTACAATCAAACGGTTAAAGATATAAGTACTTGGATTGATCAATTAGATTTTTAAGTCAAATATTTTTCAGTTCTGTAAAGTTTGAAAAATGAAAACGTAGCAGCTGAACATAATAAATGCCATATCATATGAGCTTGCAACCATGAGTCGGGGTTACACCAGGGATGATCTGGAACTCCTGTTTCCCAAATAAGCAACGCACCAAAGAATGAGAGAAATCCTAAGAAAAACCAAGGAGAGTACTTTATCTCTGAGGGCTTTTTTAAGTTTGGAATTAATGCAGGAGAAAAGTATAGAAGCATCTCCCAATTATTTTGGAAGTCTTGAAAAGAATCTAATACAGGACTGCCAAATAGTTGTTGAATAATTAATACAGAAATACCTGAACTGATTCTTCCATATATGTTTGGAAATTTTACAACAATCTCTGTGGCAATCCAGAGGCCAATGCTCAATTCAAACAAACTAATTCCAACACCAAACCCTCCGCCTAAAAACCATGAGTCAAGGGCATATAACGTTACTAGTAAGAAATAAATGGTCAAATATGTTCTTGTTGAAAAACCAATTAGTTTTTTTAAGTTGTAAATCCATAGAATAATTATGTACATTATCATTGATAAATTATCGAGCCATGCACCAAATTCAGTATTGGTACCATGCATTGCCATCGAACCAGGACCTAGAAAAGTTGAAGCTGCAGCATATATCATTGCAATACTTGGAGACCCAAACATTGAAATTCCCTTATCAGAAGTTGCATCTTGCGATAACTTATAAAACATATATAAACCGACAAAAATAAAACCAAGATTTCCTAATGTGTTTGAAGGTTCTCTTAGTAGACCATCACTAACTCGCTCACACCATCTTGAAATTTCACCAATCGCATTTTCATTTGTAGCTCTTGATCCCCATCCATCTAATCCGAATAAAATATAAATTATAAAAAATATAAATATTGAAAAGGAAGCTATTTTGAAAGGCAAAAAGTTTTTTTGTTTATTTCTTTGTTTCATCAAGCGATTTTATAGCAGCATTGAGTGATTTATCCATATCACTAATCAGGTCTTCAATATTTTCTAGTCCAACTGAAATTCTTAGAAGTTCTTTTGGAGCTGCAGCGTCTGTTTCGGATGCACCATCATGAGTCATTAATGCTGGGAGCTCAATCAGAGTTTCAACTCCGCCTAAACTAACAGCTAATTTATAAAGGTCTAGAGATTCAAAAAGCTTTTGATTATCTATGTGATCTTCAGTACAGAAACTTAACATGCCACCAAAATAATCCATTTGTTTAATAGCTATTTCATGATTTTGGAAATCAGTTAATCCTGGATAATTTACTTTTTTAATATGGTCAGATTTAGATAAGTATTCAGCTAGCTGATGTGCATTTTTTGAGTGCATTTGCATACGAGGTCCTAGAGTATAAAGACCTCTTTGAGCAAGATATGCGTCGAAAGGTGCCATTATTCCACCACTAGCTTTTTGTACAAAATGGAGATACTCATGAACTTCAGGTTTGTTGGTTATTACAACTCCACCAAGAGTGTCGCTATGTCCACCAATATATTTTGTTGTGGAATGCATTATTATATCAACACCATGCTCAAAAGGCCTTGTAATAAATGGTGTTGAAAATGTGCTGTCGGCAACAAGTAAAGATCTTTTGTTATGTACTATTTCTGCAATTAATGAAAAATCATAAAGATTTATATTTGGATTAGAGGGGGACTCTATCCAAACTAACTTAGTTTTGTCATTTATAAGAGTATTTAATTTATCAGTATCATAAAAATCACAAAAATAAACTTCTATTCCACGCTTTGGTGCAATTTCAGAAAAAAATCTAGTTGTTCCACCATAAACTTCTTTGGTAATAATAATATTTTCACCGGGCTTAATTAACTCAGCAATCATAGTTACAGCCGCCATTCCTGAGGCCATAGCAAATGCATGTAATTTTTCAAAATCTTCAATACCCTCTAAGGACGCCATTGTTCTTTCAAATATTTCTCTCGTTGGATTGTTGATTCTTCCATAAGAATATTCAGATTCCCCTGGTTCACTATGCTTGTAGGTAGTAGACATATGAATTGGAGGCATGACATCTCCAGTCGGGAGCTCAAATTTTTTTTGAGTGTGTATAGCTCTTGTATTCATGCCATATTTTTTTGATTCAGCCATGTTTAAATTTTAGATATGATTTATGCTCTATGCACCAACAATTATTTCTTTTTAACTAATAGAGATACTAATTTCTTTAAAACCTCTAATACCAAACGCCCCAGTTCTTTTGGGATCTTCATTCAAACTAATATTATTTTGAAATAAATTTTTAAATGATACTTCTAGTTCCAATCTTGCTAAATGAGCACCTAAGCAGTAATGTACTCCTCCACCAAAACTTGTATGGTTCAAATTACTTCTTTGAAAATTTATTTTTTCAGGATCCTCAAAAGCTTCTTCATCTCTATTTGCTGACCCTAAAAGAATCGCAATTTTTGAATATTTAGGTAATTTTATTCCAGAGATCTCTGTTTCTTCCAATACCCATCTTTGAAAAAATTGTAAAGGACTGTCCCAGCGTATCAGTTCTTCAATAATATTTTTAATATCGTGGTCCCTGTCTAAATTCTTAGTAGGAATATTATTTTGTAATAAGGCAACTATGGAATTACCAATTGTATTAACAGTTGCTTCGTGGCCAGCATTTAAAAGTAAGATCACTGTACAAATTATCTGGTCTTTAGTTAGTTTTTGATCATTTTCTGAAACTTGGGATAATCTTGAGATCATGTCATTTTGAGGATTTTTGTTTTTCTCATCAATTAAATTGTTCATATAAACATAGAATTCTTTGGCAGCTGCTTCTGCCTCTGATGCACTTTCATCAGAAACTTTTAGGTCATACATTTTTACTATGGCGTGTGACCAGTAAAGAAACTTATCATAATCTACTTGAGGCACACCTAAAAGCTCTCCAATTACAGCTATTGAATATGGTTGCGCATAATCAGCCAAGAGATCAAACTTATCGTTATTAACACCATTAAGAAGCTCACTTGACTTTTCTTCCATGAATGGTTTTAGCTCTTGTACTTGCCTATTTAAAAAAGCTTTAGCAACTAAACCTCTCAGTTCATCGTGAATATTTCCCTCAAGATTTAATAAATTAAATTCTTCAGTCTTCCAAAAATAATCATAATTTTTCGGATTAATTAATGATTCCTTTGATTTCTTAACATAGCCTGTTGGTTCAGAAGAAGAAAAATTTTTACTTTTTTGTATATCTTTTACGTTTTCAAAATGTGTTACTAAATTTAATCCCGATAATTTGTCATAATGAATTGGCGATTCATCTCGCAAGTCTTTCAAATAAGGGTAAGGATCTTTTATAAACTCTATATCTTCATTTGGAAACGTAATTTCTGGAATACCCATAACAACAAAGTATCAGTTTTAGCGAATTTTTCTAGAGATTTATAAAAAATATTTAGTGACCATCTCCAAATACATTGATAACATAAAATCATGATGGAAAAGAAATCAATGCTTGATGGTGAAAAACAATATCACATACAGTTAAAAGAAGGTGATATCGCTGATTTTGTTATTCTTCCTGGTGATCCAGGTAGAGTTGATTTTATCGCCGAACATTTTGATAATGCAAAAGAAATAGCGTTCAACAGAGAGTATAAAACTGTTACCGGCACCTATAAAGGCAGACCTGTTAGCGTTACATCAACGGGAATAGGTTGCCCCTCTGCTGCTATTGCGATTGAAGAGTTGGCAAATATTGGTGCTAAAACTTTAGTAAGACTCGGTACTTCAGGAGCTATGCAGGATCACACAAGAATTGGTGATTTAGTCATTGCAAATGGTGCCGTTAGACAAGAAGGAACATCTTTACAGTATATGCCAATAGAATTTCCTGCTGTTCCATCTTCAGAAATGGTTTCTGCTTTAGAATCTGCCGCTATCGAAAGCGAATCAAAATATCATATCGGAGTTGTTCAATCTAAAGACTCTTTCTATGGTCAGCACGATCCAAATTCAATGCCTGTTTCTTATGAACTTAATCAGAAATGGGATGCATGGGTAAAAGGTGGAGTTTTGTGTTCTGAAATGGAAGTTTCAACTTTATTTGTTGTAGGTAGCTACCGAAGAGTAAGGACAGGAGCTTTACTTGTAATATATGGTGATCAAAAAAAACAAGAAGCTCTGTCTAAAGAAAGTTACTTAGAGTCAGTTAATAAAGCTACAAGTATCATTCTTGAATCAAGTTTGAAGATATAATTATTTCATGGATACTGGAAATTTAATCGCATTTATTAAAAAATTTAGTTTTGGAAGATTAATTGCTTGTGGAATCTTACTTAGGATCGCAGTAGCAATCGTTGATGGTGTTTTTGGGTTACAAATAAATGAAATACCGAACTTTAATATCTTTATCTTTGCCATCGCATTAGCTTATACAATTTTTTGGATGTTTAACAAGAGTTATTCTGAAGAGGACGAATAAGAAGACTGAGTGCCTTTTCTCTGAACAGAAGAACTCGCTTTTTCAATTGCTAGCTTTATTGATTCCTTTGCAGTTAGATTCTCTGACAATCCATGTACGAATGTGCCAACGAAGGCATCACCAGCACCAGTAGTATCTGCCACTTTTACAGTAGGTGCTTCAAATTCTATAAGATTATTATCTTCGACTAAATAAGCACCTCGTTTTCCAAGGGTAACAATTAAATTTGAATAAATTTTAGAAGAGAATTCTAAAATATTCTCTTTTGATAGTTTTAGCCCACTGATAATTTCAAATTCATATTCGTTTGGTATTAGCCAATCTACATTATCTAGGAACCTATCTTCTAATTCCATTCCTGGTGCTGGATTAAATATTGTTAATATGTTGTTGCCTCTTGAATACTTAAATACCTTATCATTTACTATCATTGGTATCTCCGCTTGCCCAACTAAATAAGAAACATTTTCAATTTTCTCTATTGAATTTATTGCATCTTCAGCATTGATTTTGTTATTTGCTCCTGGGATAACAACAATTTTATTTTCACCGTCTGAATCTACCCAGATAGGTGCGACACCACTTGAAATATCAGCTCTTTGTATATATTCTGTTTTAACTTTATTTTTTTTAAAATTATCAATTGTTGATTCTGCAAATATATCATTCCCTAAACATGAAATAATATATACATCAGAACCAAGGATTCCTGCCATTACGGCTTGGTTTGCTCCTTTTCCACCAAATCCAGTTTTAAAAGTTTTGCCAATTATCGTTTCGCCCTCTTGAGGAAATTTATTAACGTATGAAAATTGGTCAATGTTAGAGCTCCCAATTACGCAAATTTTTTTGCCCATTAAAGAATTACTCGTCTCCCCAAGTTTCCTTTAGAAAGCCTTTTCTACCACTTGCTTCGGCATAAATTTGGTATCGAGCACTTTGTTTTTTATAAAAATCCTGATGGTATTCTTCCGCAATATAAAATGTTGGTGCTTCCGTAATTGCTGTGACAATTGGTTTATCAAATTTTCCAGAGTTTTCAAGGTCTGTTTTTGATTGAAGTGCTTCTTCCATCTGTTGGGATCCAACTGTAAAAATTTCTGTTCTATATTGTGATCCAACATCAGCGAACTGATAATTTAAAGCAGTAGGATCAATATTTCTCCAAAACACTTCAAGTAATTCTGAATACGTAATTATATTTGGGTCAAATTCTATTTCTACGACCTCTACATGGCCAGTATTCCCCATACTTACTTCTTCATAAGTTGGATTTTCTGTTTCTCCTCCCATATAGCCAGAGGTTGCCTCTATTACACCATCGAGAACTTCAAAAGGCGGTTCCATACACCAGAAACAGCCTCCACCAAAATAAGCTTTTTCAGTACCCTCAGACATATTGGAGGTTTCTATGTTTATGCATGAAAACAATAGTACTAGAAATATAAACTTTAAATTTTTCATAATTCGTAAGTATAGGAATTTCTAAATTTACTTATGATCGTTGGGTTTTTTTTAGTAAGAGCCAGAACTCTGGCTCTTACAGATTTTAATTATTTGTTGTAGTAAAGGCTACGCTTATTCCAAATATAAAGACAGGAAATAAAATCACTCCGCCTAATATAAAAATTGGAACGGCTGCACCAGTAGGTACTAGTCCAAACAAATTTCCTAAGCTAACTCCAATAACTAGATAAGCAGCTGCTTGGCCAGAAATCTTTCCCCATGAGGGGACTAGGCTATTTTCATCAGCACTCAATAGACATAATGCCCAGATGCCAAACAAAATAAATGTCCCTAGTTGTCCTACATTTGCTATTTCGGATACTTGATTTGGATTTAAAACAGTCTCAAACACATTATTTGCGTTAGCTGTTGGTGCTAATGAACCTGTTAATTGAACAACTGCAGCTACAAATGTTATTGCACTCACAATTCTAAAATAAGGATTATTATCACCGAATAGTTTTTGAGTCAAAGAAATTGTAAATAATAATGCAAAGCTTTGAACAAAGCCAACGATATTAAGAATCCCTCCAAATTGCTCGTTATAGCCAACTTGATCAGGTCCAACAAGTAACGCAATTATTGCAAAAGAAACGATAGTTCCTAAAGCAGCAATTCTTGCCATTAAACTTCCAAGTTGAGCTTCTTTTGTTGTTAACAAAATTCCTCCTAAATATTTGCTTTTTTTATTGTACAAAAAAAAGAGCCCACAAGGGGGCTCTTTTCAGTTAATAATGATTTAATTTGGGCTTTCACCCTCGTTGAAATCAATAGATGAAGTAAATGCATAAACCGGTCCCATATACGCTATTGTACTTCCATCAAACAAATCAGATTCTGATTCACTATCTAAAGCTGTTTGTAATTTTTCTACAGCTTTATCCATATCTTCTTGACTATCCCAAAAATTCCAACTTATTGCACTATTTCCATCAAAGATTGCACCAGTCAATTGAAGACCATCTGATTCTTCATAAATTGGTTCAACTTTTTCTTTGAGAAAGTTAAGAACAGCATCTGTATCCTCAGCAACACCTACAACTATTCTCATATAGCTAGGTTTTGTTTCACCAACAGCAATTGTTTGATACATTTTGCCAAATACTGCCTCACCTTCATAAATGACAGGTGGAGCTGACATTAGAGGAGCAGCCTCAGCAAGTGCTGACTGAATTTTTTCAGCAGCAGCTTCGCTAGCTTCTTTGTTTTCCCATGCAGCCATATTTACTCCAGAAGTATCTCCAGTAATAGCAGCTGTCAAAGACAGAAGTCCAGGTGTCCCTGAAAATTCAGGCATAACCTTTTCTTTAACATAGGAAATAGCTTCATCCTTTTTTTCTTCCTGAAAAGCAGGAATTGTTATTCTAAAATACATTGTTTCCTTTCTTATAATCTCAATCTTAAAAAATTTGCTAAAGTCATGTCGAAATAAATTGTAAATTATTTGTTAACGGGAAATGAGTTGTATTAAAGAATTTTTTGTTTAAAATTAAACTAATCCTTCGACCAAAAGGCGGAGAGAAAAATGAAAATAACAGTACCTAAAATAATTAAATTAAAAGACGAACGCGTCATATCGATGATGACTGCGTATGATTATCCTTCGTCAAAAGCAATATCTGATGCAGGTATAGACATCATTCTTGTAGGAGATTCGCTTGCCCAGGTAGTTTTAGGTTATGATGATACACTCTCAGTTACTGTTGATGAAATCCTTCACCATGTCAAAGCTGTTACAAGAGCTAATCCAAACTCACTTGTTGTAGCAGATATGCCTTACATGAGTTATCACATTTCTGAAGAGGAAACAATAAAGAACGCTGCAAGATTCATTCAAGAAGGTAAAGCCGACGCTGTAAAAATTGAAGGTGGAAAAAAAAGAGAAAAAATGATAAAAGCATTAATCAATGCTGAAATTCCTGTAATGGGTCACTTAGGATTAACACCACAATCAAAAAATATTATGGGTGGATATAAAGTTCAAGGAAAAACATTAGAGCTTGCAAAAGAATTATTAGAAGATGCAATTTTATTAGATTCCCTAGGCTGTTTTTCTTTTGTTCTTGAAGGTGTACCAAAAGTAGTCGCTCAAACAATAACAGATAATGTTTCAATTCCTACTATTGGAATAGGTGCAGGAGTTCATGTAGATGGACAAGTCCTTGTTTACCATGATCTACTTGGCATGAAATCCAAAGATTATATTGATGCAAAGTTTGTAAAAAGATATGACAATCAATATGAAAAAGTTGTAGAAGTAATGAAAAAATTTAAAAAAGATATTGAAAACAAAGATTTTCCAACAGATGATCATTCTTATGATTCAGGGGACGCTTTACCTGAAAGCCTAAAAGAGTGGAAAAAAGAAGTTAAAAAAATTCTGTCATAACCTATATCTAGTATTAAATTAATAAGTACCTGCTTCAAAAGAAGCCACGTACAAGTGTCCATAGGAGAAATATGAACAAATATGATCTAGTCTCAATCATGAGACCTACCGCTGATGATTCAGTTGTAGAAGAACTACATAAAACAATAACTGATTTAATTAGTTCAAATGGTGGAAATGTTTCTGAGCAAGGTGTCTGGCAAAGAAGAAAACTTGCTTATCAAATCGATACCTTTAAAGAAGGGATTTATACGATTACTTCATTTGAAGGTGCTGGAAATATACCTGGAGAGTTAGATAGAGTGCTAAAAATATCTGATGATGTCATTAGACACAAAGTATTAAAGATGGAAAGCTAGAGGTAGACAAATGGTAGACAATACAGTAACAATAATTGGAAATTTAACAGCTGATCCAGAAGTAAGAGTTACAGATTCTGGTGCAACATTAGCTGAGATTAGAATGGCTCAAAATAAAAGAAAAAGAAATAGTGATGGTTCATGGGATGAAGGTGAACCAATGTTTTTTCAAGGAACAGTTTGGAATGATATGGCTGAAAATGCTGCATCGACACTCCAAAAAGGAATGAGAGTAATTGTAGTTGGGCGTTTAAATTACCGATCATGGGAAACTCAAGATGGACAGAATCGATCTGTAGTAGATATAGCTATTGATGAAATTGCTCCAAGCCTAAGATGGGCCAGAGCCAATGTAGAACGAACATCAGGTGGTGGAAGTGTTTCTGAAACTCCAAAAGTTAGAGATAATTTTGAAGAAAACGAAGCACCGTTTTAAGGATTAATAATGGGTAAATCAAATAATAGATCAAGCAAGCCAAAACTTTCAAAATACGAAGCTCCGAAGCAGAGAAGAGTATCAAAAGAACAAATTCAGAATGCTACTTACAAAGACGTTAAGCTTTTAGAAAAATTTTTATCAGATCGTGGAAAGATTAGATCTAGTTTAATTACTGGTATTACAAAGCAAGAACAAGCCAAAATAGCAAGACTTGTAAAAATTGGTAGGGAGCTAGCTTTATTGCCATATGTAACAACAAGTTCTTACAAGCAATCATACAATCGAAGATGAAAGTTATTTTAAACCAAGATATAAAAAAACTTGGGAAAAAAGGTGACGTTGTAGAAGTTGCTAAAGGTTACGCCAGAAATTATCTATTACCAAAAAACTTAGGCATAAAAGCAACTGAAAAAAATATCTTAATTGCTGAACAAATCCAGCAAAAAAGACAAGCGTCAATTGAAGAAAATATAGAGCTTGCTAACTCAATTAAAACTGGTTTAGCTGATGCAAAAATCGTTATTGCAGCAAATTCTACTGACGAGGGAACGCTTTATGCTTCAATATCAAATGATTTAATTATTGAGGCAATTGAAAAATTTTCAGGTTATAAAATTAATGAAAGTCAAATTTCAGATAATGCAATTAAAGAGATAGGTCTTCACGATATCACAATAAATTTAAGCGGGGATGTATCTTTTGAAGTTACATTAGAAATAGTTCCAGAGACATAAAAATGGCCGGACCTGAAGCATTATCAAGTAGAGATATAGAAGGTTTACAAAAGTCTCCACCAAATAGTATTGAGGCAGAAGAAGCTTTATTAGGTAGTGCTCTTTTATCTAGAGATGCTTCCAATAGACTAATGGAAGCTGTAAAACCATCTGATTTTTATAGTCCTACCAACCAAACAATATTTGAAGCTATGAAAGATTTATTTGATTCCGGAAGACCAATTGATAGTGTTACAGTTTCTGAGACGGTATTTAAAGATAAGAAAAATACGACAAGTTTGAAAACTTCATCAATTGCCAGACTTATTGAGAATGTCCCAAGTTCTGCAAACTTTGAAAGATATATTGAGATTGTCCTTGAACATTCAAACAGAAGAAAACTCTTGAAAGCAAGTGGAAGAATAGAACTCTTAGCTTATGCCTTAGACAAAGACATATCTAGCGTGATGGATGAGGCAGAACAATCTATATTTACAGCATCTGATGATGCTATTGGCGATGGACTAATTGGCGTTTCAGATGTACTTAACGATGCCATTGAGAAAATTGAAGAAATAGAGAATATAGGAACTGGACTTTCCGGACTTGCGACAGGTTTTGCTGATCTTGATTCAATACTTGCGGGACTACAAGAAGGCAACTTAGTAGTAATAGCTGCCAGACCAAGCATGGGTAAATCTTCTTTAGCTTTAAATATTGCAACAAATGTATCTAAAGAAAATAAAATCACTGCTTTCTTTTCACTTGAAATGACCAAAGAAGAATTAGTTCAAAGAGTTTTGTTTTCAGAGGCAAAAGTTACTTCGGGTGATGCTAGAAAAGGGCAACTTGGTCCAGAGAAATGGTCAAGAGTAGTTGAAGCAGCATCCAAAGTAAACAATATGCCATTATATTTTGATGATGCCTCTGTAATTACGGTTACAGACATTAGAGCAAAATCAAGGAGGCTAAAAGCCTCGAAAGGACTAGATTTAATTGTTGTTGATTATCTACAACTAATGCAGGGCCTATCTGGAGACAACAGACAACAAGAAATCGCTGAAATAAGTAGAAACTTAAAAAATCTTGCTCGAGAGTTAAAAGTTCCAATAATTGCTTTGTCACAGTTAAATCGTGCTGCTGAGGCAAGAGAAGATAAAAGACCAAGATTAGGCGATCTTCGTGAATCTGGTGCAATAGAACAAGATGCTGACATTGTAATGATGCTTTACAGAGATGACTATTACAACCCTGCCACAGAAACACCTGGAGTAGCAGAGGTTAATATTGTAAAACATAGGTCAGGGTCAACAGGTAGAATAGATTTATATTTCAGTAAAGAATATACACAGTTCTCAAACTATTCAAGACAACAAGATTAGTGAAAAAAAGTCTTGGGGCTTATGCTGCAATCACAGTATTAGCTATCTCTTGGGGCACAATCCCAATAATTATCAAAACATCTCAAATTAGCCCTTTAAGTTTGGTTGGTATAAGAACATTTATTGGATCTATTTTCTTGTCTCTTTTCTTCATTAATAAAAAAGTAGATTATAAAGCATTAGTTAAGCCAGGGATAATTTTGGGTCCGTTACTTGCTTTACACTGGACAACAATGTTTGAGTCAATAGAAAGAAATAGTGTTGCAGTTGGTATCGGATTAGTTTTTTCATATCCAATTTTTGTCCTTTTGATTGAAGGCGTAAGAGGAAAACGATTAACAATTATTCAAACTTCTATAATTATTACGGGCTTTATAGGTTTGATTGCTCTATTAGAAATTGGAAATATAGATTCAGTAAGTGGAGTTGTATTGGGAATAATAAGTGCAATAAGCTTGTCTTTATTAATAACCATAGGTGAACATTACACAAATCAATTTGGCGGTTTAAATATTGCCTTTGCACAATTGTTATCTGCAGGACTGGTTATGTTCTATTTTGCTGTTCCCGGATTTCCATGGATGATGGAAAATATTGTCGTAAGTCTATTTTTAGGAATTTTCTTAACGGCAATAGGGTTAACCACTTATTGGTATGTGGTAAAAATAATAAAACCACTTTCTGTAAGTACAATTACTTATTTAGAGCCAACATCTGGAGTTATTTTAGGAATTTTCATATTGGA
>CACLRL010000002.1 GCA_902609285.1 uncultured Candidatus Actinomarina sp.
GAGAAACCTCAGACATTATCTTCTACAAGAAATACCAAAAAAATAACTCAAAAAATAGCTTTTGCTAATAAAACATTAAATATCAAAGTTAATGCAGAAACTACCTTACCAAGATGGTTAAATGTAAGTTTTGTTCTTATTCCTTTATTTATAGTAATTGGAATCATAAACACATCATCGACTCAAGAATGTGGTGAAAACGGCATTCTTGATATAGATAGAAAATCTCAATTGACAATAAATTGTGATGGTTCTGCTTTTGAAGGTAAGGGTGTTGGCTCTGCTAGTTCTATAAATTATATTGCTCTTGGACAACAAATATATTCCGGAGCAGCTGCTTGTGCTGGTTGTCACGGTGTAAATGGAGGGGGTGGTGTTGGACCAGCATTTACAGGGGGCGAGCTATATACAACATTCCCAACTTGTAGTGATCATGCGCTTTGGATTGAGCTGGGATCAGCAGGATGGCAGGCTGAAATTGGACCAGCTTATGGTGCTGAAGATAAAGTTTCTATTGGAGGAATGCCAGGTTTTGCCGGAAAACTTACCGAAGATGAAATTTATGCAGTAGTTATATTTGAAAGAGTTGTCTTCGGTGGTGGAGATACAAATGAAGTTTTAGAAGATTGTGGTCTTTTAGAAACTGAAGAGGAAGTTACTGCTGAAGCTGTAGAAACATCAAGTTAGATAAACAAATAAATTCAGGTTGATTGTTTAAATAATCAAACTACTATTTTTTTTATGTTGCCAGCAATATATATACATGTATTTTTGATCGCATTTAGTATTGTTCTTTTCTATGTAATTTTATAAAAATATGGCAAAAAAAAAGAAAGAGAAAAGGGCCGTAGGTTGGAAAGAAAACGTTGCTCTGCCTGATTTAAAGATTAAAAGTGTAATAGCAAAAATTGATACTGGTGCAAATGTCGCAACTATAGATGCTGCAAACATAAAGTTTATTACTAAGAATGATATTAAGTACGTGAAGTTCACTGTTAAAAAAAGAAACAATACAATTAGAAAAACCTCTGCACCACTTGCAGGATTTAAAAGAATAAAAAGCTCTAATGGTGACGTCGAAAAAAGACCATACATAAAAACTGATATCTTGATGGATGGTATTACAAAAAATATTGAACTTACTCTTACCGATAGGGGTCCTATGGATTACACGATGTTGATTGGAAGAAAAGCCTTAGGGAGAAGATGGGTAGTTAATCCATCCGTCGGTTTTTTAACAACACCTTCAGGAGAATAAAAATGAAGATTGGAATTTTATCACAAGATATTAGATTGTATTCTACAAAACGTCTTTATGAAACTGCTCTTGAAAGAGGTCATGATACTGAAGTAGTAAGTTATTTAAGGTGTTACATGAATATTGCCAAGGCAAAACCTAGAATATTTTCTGCTGGTAGAGAGCTAAGCTTTGATTCCGTAATACCAAGAATTGCTGCGACTTGGACGTTTTATGGTGCGGCAGTTGTTCGTCAATTTGAATTAATGGGGTCAGTATCGGCAAATTCGTCGGCTGGAATAAGTAGATCTAGAGATAAATTAAGAGCTCTACAGCTTATTGGAAATACTGGAGTAGAAATGCCTGTAACTGGATATGTTCATTTTTCGAGAGATGTCGAATCTGTTTTAAAAAGTGTTGGAGAGCCGCCTTTTGTTATTAAATTACTTGAAGGAACACAAGGAAGAGGTGTCGTGCTAACAGAAACAATGGATGCAGCTATAAGTGTTATTGAAACAATGAAAAAGATAGATGCAAATATTTTAGTTCAAGAATTTATAAGTGAAGCAAATGGTGAAGACATAAGAGCAATTGTCGTTGGAGATAAAGTAGTTGCATCAATGAAGAGAATCGCAAAACCTGGTGAGTTCCGATCAAATGTTCATTTAGGAGGAAGAGCTGAAAATTACAATATTTCGAAAGAAGAGGAAGAAAGTGCTGTCAAGGCTGCAAAAATTTTAAAACTTGATGTCGCCGGTGTAGATCTAGTTCAATCTGACAGAGGTCCTTTAGTCTTAGAAGTAAATTCTTCTCCTGGATTAGAGGGTATTGAATCTGCGTCAGATATTGATGTTGCAAAAGAGATCATATCTTTTCTAGAAAAAAAAGTAGAGAATACAGATAAGTCAAAACCTATCGATATTTAATAAAATTTCTAAAAATTACGTTTGGATTTAATATTCCTTCGTCCAAAACTTTTTTACCATATAAAACTACTGGAACTCTTAATAAAAATTCTTGATAGCCTTCTTCAACATCAACTTCTTTAATTGTAAAAAAGTAATTTAAAAAACTTATATTTTTTAAACCTTTTTCACACAATTCGCAATTTTCAGTAACGACAACACGTAATGTAGGCATATCTCTAATATAGTCAAATGAGACCATGGACTTTAATATTTATTGTTTTATTAGCAGTAATAATTTTTGTTTCAGGCGCAATTGTCTTAAATATTATTTCTTGATCGTTACTTTTTCGCCATCTTGTATGTCTAAAATTTCTCCCGCATTTTTATTTTTTGAAAAGATTGAAATCATTCCCCATGAGTCTGTAACTATTCCTAGTTGGTTCACACCTTCTTCTTGATAGTTGCTAACCCACGTCGTCTTAATTTCTTGATTATTGATGTTTAGTGATATAACATCTCCAATATTTTTATCTAAATCAGATAGCTCTTCAGGAGAAATATTTGTTTGACAATTTCCATAATGATCAATCCACATAACTTCCCCTTTAACTTCATTCTCTTTTTTTTCTGTCAGTGGAATGAGATATTGTTGTAAGTTCATTAAATCTACTTCTTCGCCACATTCCTCAA
This sequence comes from uncultured Candidatus Actinomarina sp., assembly GCA_902609285.1. Taxonomy (GTDB): domain Bacteria; phylum Actinomycetota; class Acidimicrobiia; order Actinomarinales; family Actinomarinaceae; genus Actinomarina. The sequence continues at coordinate 2,836 of CACLRL010000002.1, forward strand.
TTGATAGCTGACTGGATGCAAGTCCAGCTGCAAAAGGTGAAAAAATATCTCTTGCATGAAATGTATTCCCTTCGCTTGGAATTATCCAATCCTTATTTTCAAGTAAATATGCTTTTTGAGCACCGCCAACAGTTGCGCAGGCAAGATTTAACAATCCATTATCAGGTCCTACCATAATTCCCCATTCAGTTTGTATGGCTACTGGTTTTCTTTCAGTTCCAACACCCGGATCTACTACAGCCAATAAAACCCCAGGTGGAATATATTGAATTGCCCTCATTAAAAGTAAACTTCCATATTTTATATTTTGTGGCGGTATGTCATGAGATATATCATTTATTTTTAAATCTGGATCTATTCTATTTATTACCCCTTTTACTACACCCACTGATCCATCAGAAATCCCAAAATCTGATGCAAATGATATAATGTTCTTCATTAAACTAAGTATATTAGCAGTAAGGTTCTTAACTAAACAAAAGGATGACATTGAGAAAATTTGTAATTGGCTTTTCCCTTTTCGTAATAATTGCCTATTTTGGTATTGGCTTTTATGTTTATAGTCAAGCAGTTGCTACAACGTGTTCTGTTTATGAACCTGAAGCAAATAATACCCCTGATAATTTTTCTCTAGGGGAAAAAGCTAGCTGGGATCCATCAAAATATTTTGTTAACAGCTACGAGGATGTTGAAATACAAACAGAAGATGGAATCATTCTCAGTGGTTGGTATATGGAAAGTGATCCAAATGCGATAACGATAATAGGTATGCACGGAGTCACAAGCAGTAAGTTCTCTCCCGATGTTTTGCTAGTAGGAGGAATGCTTTACAAACAAGGATTTAATTATCTGACTTTTGATTATAGAGATCATGGTACAAGTACATGTGAGGATTCAAGACATTCAGCTGGTCAAAAAGAAATTTATGATGTTAAAGCATCTATTGATTGGCTGAAAAATGAAAAAGATATACCAACTTCAAATATTGGCATATACGGTGCTTCTTTTGGAGCAATGATTGGATTAATGACCCCTGCAGTTACAAATGATTTTCAAGCGCTCGCAGTTGTAGATTCTCCTTTTGACTTTGCAAGTCTTGTTAGCGAAGAATTGGTATATCAGGGATTTCCTGGATTTTTATTTCAGCCGGTCTATCATTACGCTTTAATTTTTGATCAGATAAATCTTACAGAAATAAGTCCTGATGACGGACTTGCTGCAAGCAACAAACAACCTTTGTTAATTTTTAATGGGAAGCAAAGTCCAAGAGTTTTAGCTCATCACACAGATGATTTAATTGAAGCAGCTTCGAAATACGGAATAAGTGCTGAAGTAAATAGATATGATGATTTATCACACACTGAGGTGATGTATGCATACCCTGTCGAGTTTGAACTCAAATTAGTCAATTTTTTCAGAAGTAATATTAATGAGTAAAAGATTAAAAATTATTTTAACAATAGTTCTTATAATTTTAGTTAGTGGTTTTTTTCTACTTGGGAGAACTGCTTACTTTATGGCTGGGTCTGTATCCTGTGGAGTTTCAGGAGAATATTCTGATCTTGGAAACAATCCCTCAAGTTTTTCGACAGACTGGGATAAGTATATTTCTCTAGACTTTTCAGAATATTTTATCAGTGAATATGAATCATTCAATATTACTAATGATGAAATTACTTTGAGTGGTTGGTGGTTTGATAATAAAGATTCCGAAAAAACTGTAGTTATTTTACATGGAGTAGGAAGTAGTAAACAATCTTCAGGTGTTTTGCTTTCTGCAGGTATGTTGTATAAAAAAGGATTCGATATTGTGGTGTTCGATTATCAAGATCATGGAAACAGTACATGTGTAGATAAAGTTCATGGTGCTGGAGTACATGAAGCAGAAAACACTGCAAATATCATCAATTGGCTTATAAACGAAAAAGGTAAAAATACCGAAAACATTGGTTTACTTGGTTTTTCATTGGGTGGAATGGTTGCCCTTAACACTCACTATACAAGCGATAACTTTACGGCATCAATAGTTGTAGATCCTCCGGTTGACTTTAATACAATTATGAAAGAAGAGCTTGAATATCAAGGTGTTCCAAGTATTGTTGGTCCCGCACTGAGGTTCTATGTAAGAGTTGCTAATGGAGAAAAATTAGACAGAATTACTCCAGAGCTTGCATTAGAGAACGGTAAGAAACAGGAATTGCTTATTATAAGTAATCTTCTAGACGAAAGAGTTCAACCGCACCATAGAGATGATTTAGTTGTTATTGCAAAACGACTTGGAATAGAACATGCGATAAAGTACTACAACTATGGCCATGTTGAAAATATCTATGCTGAGGTAGATGATTGGGATATTATAATAAATGATTTTTTTGATACAGAACTATCCAACTAATTGTTTATAGAGACTTTCCAACTCATTTGTTGTTTTCGCCCAATCATATTTTTTTGATTTTTCTATACATGATGAAGAAATCTCTTCATATTTTGCATTGTCATTAAATAAATTATTTACAAAATTATTTACGTTTCCATCAAGTAAACTCTCCGATAAATAACCATTCTTGTTGTTTTCAATAATTTCCATTAATGAACCATTATTAGTTGTAAGTACGGGTACTCCCATCGCGTTAGCTTCGATAGCAACAAGTCCAAAAGTTTCAAATTGCGAAGTATGAATCATTAATTTGGCTTTCTTGAACAAATCTATAATTTCTGATTGTGGAAGATTATCTAAGAACTCGACATGCGAATTTAAATTTAAATCTTCTACTGACCGTTTAAGCTCATTTAGATACTCTTTTCCATTCTTACCACTTGGACCTCCGATAAAGTAACACTTAAAATCTTTTTCAATTTTCTTAAAATTATTTAAAAATTCTAAAGTTTGGATCTGTCCTTTTTGTTTTTGTATTCTTCCAATCGATAAAATAATATTTTCTTTTTCTATAGATGAATCAGGGATAAAAATTTTTTTATCAACTCCAGGAATTATTTTTTTAATTTTATTTTCATCAATTTTGTATGTATCACCAATCAACATAGTTTCAAAAACTGAAGAAGCAGTAACTACATTAGAAGATGTCATTACTATTTTTTCGCAATCAACTCTTTCTTTGTTGTAGCCGTCTAAAAAAACCCCCAAACTGTGAGATGTAAAAATAAAAGGTATGTTTAATTCATTTGAAATCTCTTTTGCAACAAGACCTGAAAGCCAATAATGTGCATGAATTACGTCAAAGCTTTTTAGTTCTAAGGTTTCTTCAAGTTTATTTTTAAATTCCTGCAAGTGTATTTCTTTATCCTCAACATTTAGTTCAGGTTCAAATATCTTCAATGAGATAAATTCAAGATTTTTATCTTTGAAACTCTCTGCTTTTTCACCTGTAACAACAGTTACATTGTGCTTTTCTGATAAGTGTTTTGAAATTTGTTGAACGTAAACACTCATACCTCCACCATCATTTTTTCCTATTTCACTGAAAGGAGAAGCGTGAAATGATAACTGGAGAATATTCATACTTTAATTTTTAAATCATAAAGTTGATGTACTTCTCCACCAAAGTTAAATTTGTATTTTTCTACGCCTTTAAGAAAATCAAAATACTGCTTACCTTTTTTTATGCTATTTTGTAAAAGTTGGTCATTTAAGTAAGTTCCAGCATTAAATTCATCTAAATTATGGTCTCTACATGAGTTGTATAGGTAGCCAACCTTTTCAGATTCATAGACAAAAGCACCAGCAATCATAGAATCTTTGTGTTTAAGATAATGAATTGCCCATTTATTTTCATCAAAAAGGGCTTTATAAAACTTTTCAATCTCTACAGTCATATAGTCACCTTTTTTACCAGTTGATTTTCTATGCAATTCGATGAATTCATCAAAAATAGAGTCATCCTTCGATTGCTCATAAGAAAAATCATCAAATTTATCCTCAAATATCCTTTTTTTTCTCTTTATTTCATGCCTATTTTTTTTGGTTAGACTTTTTAAATAAGAATCGTAGTTGTCGGGCAATTGAAGATAGACCGAAATATCACTTTTCTCAATTTTAATTGAAGAAAATGAGTGCTGATTTAAGAATTCACCCACTTGAAAATAACTTAACGAGTCAAGATCAAAGCTATTTATATTCAGTTCATTTATCTGTTCTGTAGAGAAAAATGGTGTTATTCTGTAATCAACAAAATCTCTGTTGAGATTAAAAGAAACAGTTCCTGAATCAATTTTGTAATAATCAAATAGTTTTTCAATATTAGATTCATGAAATATCTCTCCAGCTTCTATAAATTCTATATTTATAAATGGTGAATTAGCTACAAGATCTTTAACCACAGAATCTAGAATAACCCATTAATGAGATTTAATACATCTACGAAATACAAAGAAAATAAAAATGCGATTAAGTAATCATAAAGATAAATTTGTGTTGTTAGCTCAGAAAAATATTTGTACTCTCTTCTATTCCTTTGAAATAAGAAATTTAAAATTGTTGTAGATATTGAGACTAGACCTGCTGTGATAAAAATATATTCAAAACTAAAACCTAAAAATAAACTTATAGTTGTTATCACAAAAAATGAAGCGAAAAAATTAAAGAAATATTGATAGTTACTAAATTGAATGTTTAAAAATGTAGCGAGAGTTTTTATAAAGAAAAGCATCAAGAATAAAAATGTTAGGTAATCTAAATTTTCAATAAATTCTTTAGAGACACAAAAAGAAATAATGTAAAAACTAATTACTGTCACTAAATACGAACTACCAAATGTTGATATGCTAATTTCATTAAAAATTAGATATAAAATTCCAACCAAAATCGATACTAAAAATATCATTCCTTTTGTATCATCAATTCCTAGGAAGGATGTCAAAACTGGGATAAACGAAATAGACAATAATAAAAGAATAAAAATAAATTCATTATTGTCTGTTCTTAATTCGCAAAGTAATAATTCAAGCTGCCAGGCTAATGCTAAGCCTACAAAACAGGCAATAATCAGGCTACTGTTGTTTAAAAAAATGGTAATAAAAATACCAAAAGTTAAAACTGTTTGTACATATCGAAGTTGGGTTTGTAACATTATCCTCGCGAAAATTTTACCTAGATATGCTTGAAAATTAAAGTGATTTGTATATAATTAAAAAACACTATATTTAGTGTCAAAAACAGTGGCATATACTACATTTAGTTATAAAAAGGAGATATTGTGGCAAAAAATACAGGGCTTAAGATAAATAGGAAATACACCACACCCGGTGATCCTTATGAAGATATTGTTTGGGAGAAAAGAAGCTCCAAGATAGCCAACCCCGATGGATCAGTAGTTTTTGAAATGAACGATGTTGAAATCCCATCTACCTGGTCACAAGTAGCAACAGATATTATGGTTTCAAAATACTTCAGAAAAGCTGGAGTCCCTCAAGTAGATGAAAACGGAAACGAGTTACTTGATGAAAATGGACAAAAAATCCTAGGTCCTGAAACATCATCAAAACAAGTATTTAATAGACTTGCAGAAACATGGAGACATTGGGGAGAAAAAACAGGATACTTTGCATCTGAAGAGGACGCTCAAGCATTTGAAGACGAACTAAAGTACATGCTTGCAACACAAATGGCAGCTCCAAATAGTCCTCAATGGTTCAACACAGGTTTAAATTACAAATATGATCTAACAGGTAAAGCACAAGGTTTCTGGTTTGTTGACCCAGCAACAGGTGAGTTAACTGCAGGAGAAGATTCATACTCAAGGCCACAACCACATGCTTGTTTTATTCAATCTATTGATGATGACCTTGTGAATGAAGGCGGAATAATGGATTTATGGGTTAAGGAAGCAAGACTTTTTAAATTTGGATCTGGTACGGGTACAAACTTTTCAAACTTAAGAGGAGAAGGAGAAAAGCTTTCAGGTGGTGGAATGTCATCAGGAGTTATGTCTTTCTTAAAGATTGGTGATAGAGCCGCTGGCGCAATTAAGTCTGGAGGAACTACCAGACGTGCAGCAAAAATGGTAATCCTTGACCTTGATCACCCAGATATTGAAGATTTTATAGAGTGGAAAGCAATTGAAGAAGATAAGGCAAGAGCATTAATAGCTGCTGGTTATCCTTCTGATTACAACGGAGAAGCATATGAAACTGTTTCTGGTCAAAACTCAAACAACTCTGTAAGAGTACCTAACGAATTTATTAAAGCTCTTGAAACAGACGGAGACTGGGAGCTTACTGCAAGAACAGACGGATCAACAATGAAAACTGTTAAAGCTAGAGATCTTTGGAACAAAATTGCAGATGCCGCATGGAGATGTGCAGATCCAGGTGTTCAATACAACACAACTATTAACGAATGGCACACTTCACCAGCTGGTGGTCAAATCAGAGCATCGAATCCATGTTCTGAATATTTATTCTTAGACAACACAGCATGTAACTTGGCTAGTTTGAACTTAGTGAAGTTTTATGATGATGAAGAACAAGTTTTTAATATTGATTCTTATAAACATGCTCTAAGAATCTGGACAGTTGTATTAGAAATATCAGTTGAAATGGCACAATTCCCATCAAAAGAAATAGCTCAAGGTTCATATGATTACAGAACTCTTGGTCTTGGGTATGCTAATCTAGGTTCCCTTTTAATGAGAAAAGGAATTGCTTATGACTCTGACCTTGGAAGAGCAATAGCTGGAGCGCTTACAGCCATGTTAACTGGTGAAGCCTATAAAACATCTGCTGAGATGGCAAGTGTTGTTGGTCCATTTCCAAAATATTCTGAAAATAAAGACAACATGCTTCGAGTAATGGGAAATCACAGAAAAGCAGCTTATGATTCAAATGACTATGTTGGAATAAGTCACGACCTATTACCAATAGATCAAGAACTTTGTCCTGAAGATTTATTAAATGGTGCAAAGGCTTCTTGGGATGGAGCCCTTGAACTTGGTGAGAAGTTTGGGTACAGAAATGCTCAAGCTACAGTACTTGCTCCAACGGGAACTATCGGATTGCTTATGGACTGTGATACAACAGGAGTTGAACCAGATTTTGCGTTAATGAAATTTAAAAAATTAGCTGGTGGTGGTTATATGAAAATTGCAAACCAATCAATAGGTCCAGCACTCAGTGCTCTTGGATATAGCAGTGATGAGACAGAAGATATTATCAAATATGTAATTGGCTCAATGTCACTAAATGATTCCCCATTTATTAACAGTGAAACACTAAAAGATAAAGGCCTAAATGATCAAGATATTGAAAATATAGAAGGTTCATTACCTGGGGCTTTTGAAATTCAACATGCATTTAATGTTTTTGTCATAGGTGAGGAAGCCATGCAAAGGTTGGGAATATCTGAAGAAGATTATACATCTTTTGATTTCAACCTTTTAGAAACATTAGGATTTACGAAAACTGAAATTGCAGAGGCTAATAAACATATATGTGGAACTCAAACAATTGAGGGTGCACCACATTTAAAAGATAGTGACCTAGATGTATTTGATTGCGCAAACAAGTGTGGTAAAGATGGTGAGAGGTTTATTCACTACATGGGCCATGTAAGAATGATGGCAGCAGCACAACCGTTTATATCTGGTGCTATTTCAAAAACAGTAAATATGCCTAACGAGGCAACAATAGAAGATATTGAAAACTGCTATTTTGAATCTGCTGGATTAGGAATTAAAGCAATTGCAATATACAGAGACGGCTCTAAAGCTTCTCAACCATTATCTGCATCTTCAGATGATGGAGAATCGGAAGAGACTGATCCGCAAGTATCTGAAATAATTGAAAGTGAATCAATGTTGATGAATGGAAACTATCCTGCGGGAACAAGTCCTACTAAAGCTTACGCAGGGACGACAAGGCCAAGGTTCTTATTACCGGAAAGAAGAGAAGGATGGACTCAAGAGGCAAAAATTGCTGGCCACAAGGTATATCTTAGAACTGGAGAATATCCAGATGGAAGTCTTGGTGAAGTATTCATAGATATTGCAAAAGAGGGTGCAACTCTAAAGGGAGTTCTTGGATGTTTTGCTATAGCTGTATCTAAAGGGCTTCAATATGGTGTTCCTTTAGAGGAGTTTGTTGATACTTTTACTTTTCAAACATTTGAACCAAGAGGAATGGTCGAGGGACATGAAAATATTAAAATGAGCAACTCAATTGTTGACTATGTCTTTAGAGCTCTTGGTCTAGAATATTTGAATCGAACAGACATAGTGCAAAATCCACCTAAAGAAACTGGCGAGCCTGTTCAAGAGGCTCCAGCTGCTCCTGTTCAAAAGGCTCCAGCTGCTCCTGTTCAAGAGGCTCCAGCAGCTCCTGTTCAGGACACGGTTGATTCATCTAGTGAGATTCAAGAAGTAGAGCCAACAAACAATACAACAATTGATCAATCTATGAGCACCCAGCAAGAAATTCAATTTGTAACAAAATTACAAGAAACAGAAGTTTTAGAAGTAAGTGATGTTACAGCAAATTCTGTGACAACTGTGCAAGAAGTTCTTGGAGACATGATGGGTGATGCTCCTGCTTGTAATGAATGTGGTCACATAACCATTAGAAATGGGTCATGTTACAAATGTTTAAATTGTGGTAATTCATTAGGTTGTAGTTAAGATACTAAATACAACAACAAAAGGTACAAATGAAAATATCCGTTATAGTGCCTGTATTTAATGAAGAAAAAACAATAATTCAACTTTTAAGAAAAGTAAAAAATCAAAATACTGAAAATTATTCATTAGAAGTCATTGTTGTAAATGATTGTTCAACAGATCAATCAGGAGAGTTAGTTGAAAACAATAAAGAGCTCTACTCACTATATATTGAGTTGCCAAAAAATATAGGTAAGGGTGGCGCAGTAAGAGAAGCCTTAGTATCAGCAACTGGGGAGTATGTGCTATTTCAAGATGCAGATCTTGAATACAATCCTGAAGATTATAAGAATATTTTTGCAGCAATTAAAGAATATAATCCAGACGTAGTAATTGGTAGTAGATTCTTATCTCCCAAATACACCAGAGTCCATTACTATTTTCACAAGGTTGGGAATAAATTAATTACTTTCCTGTTCAATGTCTTATACAATACAACATTCACTGATATTTATTCTTGTTATTTGTGTTTTAGAAGAGAGTTAATCGATCCAAAAAAATTAAAGTCAAATGGTTGGGACCAACAGGCTGAAATTTTAGCATCAGTTGTAAAAAAAACGAATGTTCATTATGAAGTCCCTATATCTTATTCAGGTAGAACATTTGATGAAGGAAAAAAAATAAAGGGAAGACATATTTTTAAAGTTATAATAATGATCTTAAAAAAAAGGCTATTTTAACTTAATAAATTTAGCTCTATCAAAAATATCTTTATTTTTTGATTTTATATTCTCAAAAAAGTTCCAAGCTAGAACAAGAACATAATCATAATTTTCTGGTTTTATATCATTAATATTTTTTATTTGAATATTTGTTCCTGGGATAAATTTATTTTGTTTTAATGAATTATCATCAATCGTATATTTTATATCTTTATTACTTAGACCAAAGTAATTTAAAATAGTCGTAGCTTTAGCAGGTGCACCGTAACCTATAACATTTTTATTTTCTAGCTTTATTTTACTTATCATTTCCAGGGATTTTTGTTTATTAGCTTCAACTTTTTCTGCAAATTTGAGGTATGTTGTATATTTATCAAGTTTATTCTTCATTTCAATTTCAATATATTTATTCACACTCTTATCTATTCTTTTATTTTTATCTTTAGTCGCATACACTCTAAGCGATCCTCCGTGCGTATCAACTTCTTTTACTTTATAAACTTTCAATTCAGAGTCTTCAAAAAATTTTAATAGAGCAAGTAAGCACCAATAATTTACATGCTCGTGATAAATATTATCAAAAGTTAGATCTTTCAAAGTTCTGAGTAAATATTGAATTTCAAAAATAAATTCCCCATCATTTTTTAATAAGATTTCAGTATTTTTTAAAATTTCTCGTAATCCGTCACTGTGTGCAAATACATTAAAGGCTGTTACAAAATCCGCTTTTCCATATTTATCAATGATTTTATTCACTGTTTTATTGGTAAAATATTCAGGCAATGTCAGAAGTTCTTTTGAATTTGCAATTTTTGCGATATTTTTTGCAGGCTCAACTCCAATTGCATTTATTCCAAGTTTTCTTAAGGGTTCAAGAAATATTCCGTCATTACTTCCAACATCAACAATTAAAGAACTGGTATTTAGTTTTTCAGTAGCTTTTAATTCTTTGGCAATATCAACGAAGTGATCTTTAAATTGTTGGGATGTTGATGACAGGTACACATAATTATCAAACATTTTTTTTGGTGGCACTACGACACTTAATTGAGAATTTGCGCACTCCTTACAAAAATTAAGATCCAGAGGATAAAGATCATTTGAAGCCCCTTTTTCTTTATTTAAATTATTAGCAAGAGGAGAAAGCCCCAACGATAAATAGTGGTTTAAGCCTTTTCCACAAACCCTACACTTTGTTACATAGCTCTCAATTAAATTATCAAATAATTTTTGATCAACTAATTTAAATGGAATTGTATGGGTAATACCATAATTTTTATGTTCACGTTCTCCATTTACTAGATTTAAAAATACAGAGTCCTCTAAAAAAACCATCGTATGTGCAACATAAGGAGGAATTGTTGATAAATCGCCTTCTTTGATTAACCGTGTTTCGACAACAGAATTAATATTCGATAAATCTTTTGTGATGCTAATGTAGCATCCTTTGATGAGTAAACATTTCTGAGTCTGTATAGGGTGATAGTGATTTCCTCTCAATGTTTCTTTTTTTGACTCAACATATCCAATCATATTTATTGAATCATCAAAATAATAATTTGAAATTATGCCTCTATTGTCTATGAAGTCATCTTTTCCTTTTTCAATAAGTTCATTACCTTTAATTTTTTTAGTTAGTGTCCATTCATTAATCATCTCTTTTATTGAGTTTTCTAAATTATATTGAAATACAAAACCAGCATTTTTAATCTTGAAATTACTAAGAGTGTAGCCATTGTTTGGAACTGAATCATTCGTATGAATAAACTCAACATTTTTATTTACTTTTTTGCAGATATCGGCAACTTCCTTAACGGAAAGGCTTTCGTTGACACAATTAAAAATTTCATTTGTAATATTTTCTTTTTCACCTACAAATTCCATACATCTTGCAACATCAATAACTGATACCAAGCTTTTTAATTGTTTGCCTCCAGAATATATCTTTATATTTTCACCCAAAGCTGACATTTTTGAGAAAAGATTAGGCATAATATTTAATCGCATTGAATCAAATGATTTTCCATACAACGAACCAAGTCTTAAAATTACGTAGCTTTTTCCACAATTCATGAGGTCTATTTCTGATTGTGCTTTGCCTTTTGAGTATTCAAGTACTGGATTGGGGGTAAACTTTTCATCAATATTTTTGGAAACTTTTTTTAGTCCCTCAAAAACTACATGGGTTGATGGAAATATAATTTTTGTATTTTCGCCAGAGAACTTAATTATGTTTCTTGTTCCTTGTATGCCAACTTTTTTTATTTCACTGTCTCTTTTTTTATTTACATCATCTGTCGTTGTTCCAACATTTGTAATACCGGCCAAATGATAAATTATGTCTGCATCAAATATGTATTCCTTTAATTGTTTTTCATTTAAAATATCTATTTGTTTGTAATTTATACCCCACCTGTTTAATTGGCTTACTCTCTCCGAATAGAAATTTCGATCTATAACTGTAACATCGAAATATCTTGATTTGCCTGAATATATTTTGGAAAGTTCCATCCCGATATATCCAAGCCCACCAGTTATAATAATCTTTTTCATTCTTTTATATTTTATCCAATATACTTTGAACAAACCAAGCAGTTAAAAAAATTAATATGTTTTAAATAAAAGATTTCTTATTCCAAATAGTATGAAAATTAAAGTCAAAATAAAATAACTCCAGCTAAAGCTATTTGTAGATGAAATCAATTCAAATAGTTGATCGTCAATTGTGTAATAATTTGAGACAAAATCTTCAAAACTAGTAAAAAGATTTATGAACTTTATTAAAAATACACCCAGAAAAGATGTGAAGATTATTTTTAAATAAGCACTTGGTATAAGAAGGCTTTTTAGTAAACCACTCAAATAATCAGGATTTGAATATGGACTCAGAGAATCAAATGAATTAAGAATTGTATTCTCTGACAAACTGACTAAGTTCGTTGATTCAAAAAAGAGTTGTGAAAATAATCCAAAAATTGAAAAAGTGATCAAATAAAGAGTTAATAATTTGTTTTTTGAAAATTCCTTAAAATAGATGATTAAATTAACGGGTATTATTGTAAATAAATAACGGAACCCGTAAGACGTACCATGGTTTTCAAATACCAGTACTGGCAAAAATGGGATGGCATAAAATATAAATAAAATAAGAAAAAATAGATACTTCTTCTTGTATAAAAAAAATATTAAGAAAATTAAACTAGAAAAAACAATTGATGAAAAATAGAAAATACCAAACTCCATACTGAAACAAGTATTAACAAAATATTTCCAAACTAAAAAAATATTTTCCATTAGATTACTTAAGTCGTAAAACCGAGATAATCTTTCTGTAACAGCCCATCCAGTGGATGGATAAATATCTCTTTGAAAAAATGTAAGAATACCATATAGAAAGTAAGTATGAAGTAAAAAAAGACCTGCACCAATAACAAGCCCTACATAGTAACTAACACTCTTATAAATTCTCTTAATATTCCTATTATTTAGATAGATATAAATCAAAGGGACTAAAAATAAATGCAAATTGTTCCATCTATTTAATAACATTAAAAATTGGGTAACCCCTAGTAAAAAAATAAAATAGTTTTGATATTTAAAATTTTTTAAATTATAAATCTTATTGACTACAAAAAGTATCAAACATATTGAAAAAAATTCATAAACAGCGCTCATACTAAATCTTTCAAATGAGTAATAGGAAATTCCAGAACCTAGTGTAAACAGTAAAATTTTTCCAGAATCATTGATATTCTTTACATTGATTATCTTCTTAATGAAAACTAGAGATAAACATAGATAAAAGCTTGAAATAAAGGAATATATAAAATAATTAAATGATGTATTCGAGTTTATTGTAAAAAATCTTGAAATGAAATTTGATATTAATAAAAATGGAGCACTTAACACCCCCGGACCAAATGATTGTCTCGGGACCGGCTTGTTATCATCCCTAATAAAAGCATCTCTTAAGTTACCATCTAACTGGTTTGTATAATCTAAGTCAAAATCAATAGCTAGAGTTTCTGTATGATAAAAATAAACTGAATCATCTTGAGAGCCTCCTGGAAATATTTCTTTAAACCTGTAATCAACTTTAATAAATAAAAGAATCACAAGAGTCAAAATAATATAGGTAAAAAATTGTTTTTTATCTTTAATCATGCTTTTTCCTATCTAAAAATGACCCTCTTTTCTTGAGAAAGCGATGATCAATGCTGAATTTAAAATTATAAAAAAGCCTGCAATAGTATTAAAAATTTTAACTCTTGGTTGTCTTTTAAAGTTGTCATAATTCTCATAGTCTTTGTAATTTAATGAAAATATCCTGTCTTTTGTTTCGCACTGTAAAAGATCTTTATTATCAGATGTAATTTGAATTATTGGTTTATTTAATTTACAAAAAGATGAATAACTATTTACTTGAGCAATCCCAGATTCATATTCAGTACTATTTAACTTTGGAAATCCCAAAATGAAAAGAATTAATAAAACGTATGGCAACACAATTAGCTTTATTTTTTTTCTTTCATTAAATATTTGTATGCACAAGAATAAAAATCCTAAGCATAAAAAATATCCGTAGTAGTAGGGCTTTATAGAATCTCCAACTAACGGATCGTAGTTTTTTGATGGAAAGCCAAAAACTGACTGAATTATCATTATTGACATTCCTAAGAGTGGAGCAAATAAAAATTTTGAAAACTTATTTCCTTTTTTTATATATATAAATAGAAATATAAAAAATAAAAGAGACAAAATTAAACTCAAAAAAGGCCTTAAATAAATATCCGTATTGTTTTGAAGATAAAAAGTAATATTTTTTTCACTTATATCAAGTTTGGGAACTCCGATACTCCTCGATTCCTCAAATAAAAATAATTCTTTTCTATGTTTTCTAAATAAATTAGAATCTTCGTTCCAGTAGAGATCAAAGTAATCACCAAATGTATCCAGTAATGTTAAAGAAATAAAAGAGTCTGCATGGTCAAACTTTACAGGTGATTTAATTAGTTTTGGAAAATCTACTTTGTAAATAAAATTTACATCTGCTTGATTGTTATATTTTTCATCATGCACGACTTGAAGTAAGTTACTACCGTTACTTTCATAATCTTCAAAAGAAATTAGTGACGCAAATAATACAAAGCAGATAAAAATAAGAAATACCTTTTTCTTGTCCCCTTTCAAAATTGGTAGCAAGTAAAATAATAGAAAAAACAATCCAAAACTCCCTAACACAGATCCCTTAGCAAAGAGTGCGACAGTAAATGGTAGCGCTAAAAATAAATATGAATATTTTTTACTTTTCTTGTGCAGCTCAACACAAAGAATTATCCATGGTAAAAAAGATAGAGCTAATATTTCAGGCTTGAAAACCATCCTGATGGCAATTGCTAGAGGAAAAAAATTTAACATTGTTAATGCAATCAAGACATCTCTCTTCTTAAAACCAAAATGTAACAAAAGAAAATAAAAACCAATTAATGAAAAGACAAAAAGTAAGAAGTTAAGTTCTTGAATGCTTTTGTCTAAATAATAAAAAAAGTTGTCTGAGGTTAACACCTCGTGGTATCGATAAAAATTTAATGAATTTAAATAGTAATAAAAAATCCCTTGTTCTCTTCCTGTAAGATCTAATAAATATGAGTTTTGTTCAAGATAAACAAAATATTTATCAAAATCTGGTCCCGATGTCGTATTGTAATGAAGGAAAGTCAATTCTTTGATAAAAATTGAACTGGCAACTAATGTAAAAAAAGATATGATTTCCTTATATTGCCTTTTAGCAATTTCCAAAATTCGATTTTTCATTGTTAAAGTTTTATTTCTTCAACTATTGTAATCTCGTTTGATTGAGATAATTTTAATTCGACATCATAATTTATAAGCTCTTCGCTACTGTGGGTTGAATTTACTATTGTTATGTCTAAATCGTTTAAAATATCATAAACTAATTTTTTTGATTTAGTATCTAAGTTAGAAGTCGATTCATCTAAAAGTAATAAGTCTGGATCTGCTAACAATGCTCTTATGAACGATAATTTTTGCATTTGCCCTGAAGATAGAACTTTATTACTTACTTCCAGTTTTAATACTTCATTGCTAATCTCAGGAAATAATTCAAACTTTTTTATCATATCCATAATCTCGTCTTCACTTATTTTTTTATTGTTTCCATATAGAATATTATCTTTTAAAGTTCCTCTGATAATCATTGGATAAGCGCTGATATAACCATAGTTCTTGGTTTTACTAATTACTTTCCCAAATTGTGGATAAAATATTCCAGATAACAAACCTAACAAAGTACTTTTGCCAATTCCATTTGGTCCAGTAATAATTGTGTGAGTTCCTTCTTTAATTTCTATATTGAAGTTTTCAAATATATTCTTATCAGAGTTTAGATATTTGAATTTTACATTTTGTATTTCTATAATATTTTCAGTTTTCACTTTTTCTGATATTTCAAAATTTTCACTGTAAACTTCAAGTTTGTTGTTCTCAATTACCTCTAATTTCTCTAGATGCACAAAAGTTGCTGAAGACATACTAAGATGCTTGTTGAACTCGCCTACGCTTTGAAAAAGCCTTAATAATATTGCAATTAGATCTAAGGTCACTATGTTTTTTCCGTTTGGGAGCAGTAAAGTTATGGAAAGTAGGATCATTGCAATAAATGTTGGAAAAAGACTGTTTATTGTTCCGTACTTTTGATTATTTAGCTGAGCGTCATAGTAAGTTCTTAAGTTATCCTTAAAAATGTTTATTTCGTCTTTAAACTTTTTTAAAATTTTTATTAAGTAAAGATTGTCCAATACCCTTTCTAGATCAGAGCTAATTGACTGTCCATATTCATATGAAGTATGTGAATATCGTCTATTGAGTGAAGTAAAGTACCTAGTTGGAAATGAGAGTATAAGAAAACCAATCCCAAAATAAATTAATACTTCACTTTCAGTAAAAATTAGAAATAAAGAAAATGCTACAACTTTTACAAGTGATGAAATTAGCATTGTAAAAGTCTGATAAAACTGTGAAATGTGCTGTGATAGTGTATTTAAATAGAAATAAGAGTCAGCGATAGACAAGTTTCCTCTTAAAAAAACTTCTTTCAGCAAATCTATTCTAAGATTTTCTTCAATATTAAGCCTTAAGCCGTGAATATTCATTGTGTCTAAATAAATAATTAAAAAGCGTCCAATAATAAATAAAGGTAACAGTATCTCAACTTCAATTAACAAATCTAAATTAAGTACCGATGGAACATTAACAACTTCAAAAAATGAAGTGAAAAAATAGATAATCAGTAAATCAAAAAAAACTACAAGATTTGAGAGTACAACTGAGTAGAAAATCCTTAATTTTTTATTTCTTACTGGAATTAACTTTGAAATTCTTAAAATATCTGTCAGATTTTTATAAATTTTATACATACAGTTTTTATAATTATATGACTTGAAATGCTTTAACGATTATTTTTTATTTTTCTTAATTTTTAGTATTGAATATTTATAAGTTTTAAACAAAGCCCTATGAACCAATTAATCTTAAAAAGTGGAAAACTTAACAGTCTTGGTCCCTTTTTATAATGAAGAAAACACAATTTATGCATCTGTAACAAAATTGATTTCGTCTTTAAAATTAGAAAGAGTAATACTGATCAATGATAATTCAAATGATACCTCTGAAAAGATTGCACTTGAATTAACTTCGAAATATGACTTCATAGAGTTAATATCATCAAAAGAGAATCTTGGGAAAGGAGCTTCTATCGCTATTGGGTTAAAAAATTCAGAATCAGATTTTATAATTGTTCATGATGCTGATTTAGAATATAATCCAACTGACATCAATAAAATAATAGATGCAATACCTGATAATCAAAAAGAAAAAGTAGTTATTTTAGGATCAAGATTTATTGGAGACATCAAAAGAGAAAATATATATTTGAGAACGTATCTTGCAAATAAACTATTTTCTTATTTATTTTCAATATTTAACAAATTTAAAGTTACAGATGTTGCAACATGTTATAAATTAATTTCAAAAGATATTTATAAAAATATTAATATTGAAAAGAATGGATTTGATTTTGAAATTGAGATTCTCGCAAAAGCTTTGAAACAATGTACTTTTTATGCTGAAATTCCAATTAATTATAAAGGGCGAAGTTATAAAGAGGGGAAAAAAATTAAACTTTCAGATGGATTCCGTTATTTAAAAGCAATATTGTTTGAATACAGAAAATGAAAATAAATAAACTCAATACAGTAACTGTTTTATTTTTTTCGATCATAACAATCTATTTATTAGATTTTTACATTCTTAAAAATAATGGAAATGAACATTTTTGGTGTGTCCAAATTATAGATAATTTCTCCATAAGAAATTTAA
Organism: uncultured Candidatus Actinomarina sp.; assembly: GCA_902609285.1. Classification (GTDB taxonomy): domain Bacteria; phylum Actinomycetota; class Acidimicrobiia; order Actinomarinales; family Actinomarinaceae; genus Actinomarina. Next base: position 20,561 of record CACLRL010000002.1, read on the forward strand.
ATAATATTCGTCTCCCTATTCATTGTGACGAAGGCACTTACAGATTAGCCTCTAGGTCATTAGAAAATTTTTTTGATAGAAATAATCCCTATCAAGGAAGACCATTATATGTAGGTTTTATTTCGATATTTATGTCTTTAGTAAATAGTATTCCATTTATTGAATTATCAGAGTACCAACAATTTAAAATTGCTATATTTTTAGTGCAATTTACAATTCTTTTTTTTATTGTTAGAACATTTATTTCTATCTCAAAATTTAAACAATTTTATAAAAATGAATACATCGTTATATTTTTACTTTGTAGTATTCCAGGAATAAGGTGGAATATATTTTTTCCATCTGTTGGAAACTTAACTTTTTTGTTTTTCTTAATTTCCTTAAAATATTTGCTTATCAACAATATAAGTAATAAAGAAGAAAATCGATTATATATAATATTTGGATTGCTTAGTTTGGCTCATCTGTCAGCAATAGTTTATGGATTGATTATTAAATTTTATTTTTATATTAAAAATAGACAAATAAATAAAAATACTCTATTTCATATTATTATGTTAACTTTTCCATATATTTTGTACCGGCAAATTGTTTCAATAAGTAGGTATGAATATTACGACTGGCATAGAAGTGTTTACAATCAGTTTTACTGGATTCTTGAAGTTTTTCAATCAGACTCTGAAGTTTCAATTCAAAGAGAATGTCAATCACTATCAACTTTTTTCAAATGTAATAACTTAGTTACTCTAAACTATTTAGGATATTTTGGAATACTAATTTTTTACTTTTTAGTTTTAATAATTATAAATAAATACAAGGAAAATAGATCGATTGAAATTATTAATAAGTCATTCTTTATTTGTTGTTTAATCTTCATTTTTTGGTCTTTTCAGGGGTATTATGAATTTTTTAGATTTACAAATTACAGTATTGGTTATTTCTTATTTACTTCCTTAATTTTTTTCGCTGTCCTTAATTTCAAAAATGATATATTTTTATTAATTTCTTTACTAATTTATGTCTATTCAATACCTTATCTAGAGCCATACAACCAAGCCTTCAAGTTTCCAAGATTAAATTACCTAACAATTACATCAATATTATTTTTCTTTCTATTTATTTTTAAAAATTTAAATAACAAAAAAACATATATTTAAATTTTATTTTCTTTGAAATATTCAATAAAATTTTCTGCAATTTGATCGTCTGTTAAAGCTGTTGTAGGTTCGTTAACAAGAGAGTATCTACAGTTTTAGAAAAAATGTGGGTGTTTTGTGGGTGTGAACAGTTTTTTTCTTACTAGATTTCTGAAAAACCCTTGTGGGCGCTACAGGATTTGAACCTGTGACTTCTTCCTTGTAAGGTAAGAACCTTTATATTCGGCAACCTATGAAGACCTACGGCTATTTTTAGTCCAATGATTAATGGCTTATACGGATGCATCTGAAAGCATATGGAAACCTATGGAAATAATTCTTTTAAAAAGTAGGGGGAAAGTAGGGGGAAATTTAATTTATGGTCGGAAATATGGTGTTCTATCAAAAGTATCAAAAGAGGACCATAGAAATGTATATGATGGATTTACCCAACCTAAGTTAACGGGGGCATCCCAGCCTAGCTGCCAAGCATAAGTCCCTACACCACCTACTACTCTATACTCAACTATTCCTGTCCATTTAGATGAATCAGAACCTTTTTTATAATCTTCTATTTGCAAAGTGATTTTATCAACAAAATAAAAGTACCCAGGATAAAAAAAGTTTGTATCATTAACTGGATCGTCATATCCGACCAAATCATAAATGTATTCAATCACTTCACCAAATTTCCAAGCTCTATAATCAAATTCAGTTAACAATACTTCGTAATCACTATATCCAAAATCATTCACACAACGAATAGATAAATCTTTACAAGCTTGTAAAGTTATAGATACACCAGTCACTCTATAATCTTCAGGAACTTCAATAGATATTTCACCAAAAGCCCTATTTCCACCTGAATATGGAAGTGATAAACTAACATTAAAAATACCAGGAAAGTTATCGAAAAGAGATTTACAACCTCCTCTTCTGGAAGCATCACAATTTTTGTCTTGCCATCCATTATTGATAACAAAATCACCTTCATAACCTCGAAAACCTTCATAAAAAGTCATATCTAATTTATGTTGAAAATATTCTCTTTTAGTTTTAAAAACTGACAATCCATAACCCTCTTCAGCAATTGTTGTTGTCGTTGTCTTGGGAACAGTTGTTGTCGTTGTCTTGGGAACAGTTGTTGTCGTTGTCTTGGGAACAGTTGTAGAAGAAGTTACGACAGAAGGTGTTGTTTGATTTTCCACGGATGCTGAATTATTGGAACCTAATTCACCACCTATAATAATAAATAAAGCAAAAGCTAAAATCCATACCCCACTTATATTGGATATAAATTTATCTAATTTCATTACCTAAAAAACTAATCATTAGCAAAGTTGATTATGCAAGATATATATGAAGATCTGAAATTTTCATCTAATACATCAACGTTAACTTCAAAACTATCGGGATAAATACCACGTTCAGCAATAAAACCAAACCTTTTTGTTTCAAAAGCTTTTGGTAAATCAAAAAGATCTGATGACTCTATTTCTTTATCAATGTAGAATCTTGCTAGATACATTCCATTTTCAGTAATTAAAACAAATATATTTACAATATCTGAATTCCCAGCAGTTATATCAAACTCTAAACTAACCTCATCTTGAACAACAGGAGTACTTGGACAAACAACACTTTTTATTAAAGGATTTGTCTTTGAGTAAATAAAAGCTGAGAGAGAAATAAATACTATAAAAAAAATTACAAAAGTTGAATCTTTAATTGCTTTCATAATTTTATTCTATAAATAATATTCACCAAATGTAGGGGGAATGTAGGGGGAAACGTCTGTTTTTGAATATGATTTCTGAAAAACCCTTGTGGGCGCTACAGGATTTGAACCTGTGACTTCTTCCTTGTAAGGGAAGAACGATTAAATACTAGAGAGTATCGGAGAGTATCAAATTAGATCATCAATATATATAGGGCTTGTATCAGGTTGTACTAGATAGTATCAGACTATATCTCTAGTTTTTGACTCAAATGTGGGTCAAATGTGGGTCAGATTATCATTAATTTAGATTTAAAAAATCTAATTGATGCCATAGTAGAAGATTAGAGACAGCGTGTGATGCTATTTTTGATTTAACTAAATAGATTACTTATAGTATTGTTAATTAATTTCTCGTTCTTATTTATTATGTTTTTAAAACTTTGTAAGATTTCAAATTCTTTTTGTAGTTCACTAGAAATCTCCTTTTGAATCTCCAAACTAGGTAAGGGGATTTTAATTTTTCTTATTTCAACTAGGTGGAGATTAGTTACAGTACCAGATTTACTCAAATTCATTGCCTGTTTGTAAACAAAGCTAGAGTTAAGAATGTTTGCAAGAAAATTAGAATTCACTTTGTTTTTATCAGGTTTAATTAAGCATAAACTTACAAATATACTGAATTCATCTTCTCTAGTCACCAACTCCGCAACACCAATTGTTCCATTTTTTGAATAAAGAATATCTCCTTTTTCTGGATGACATCTTTTTATAAGTTCTGTGTGTTCCTCTTTTGAAATGTATTTATTCTCTTTTGATGTTTTCGTGATATCGCTAACTCTTAAAAATGGAATGCCTTCACTTACATATTTAGGAGTTGCGTGAGTTCCATCTGTAATTTTTGTTGCTATGTCTTCTAGCGATACTAACTCCCAATCTGAATGTATTTCTATATTTGGCCTATAGTTCTCAACAACCTGCCTTGCTCCATCAATAACTTTTTGATACTGCTCAATCTCTTCTACTATTTCTAGTTGTTTTTCTAAAGGTGGGAGTGGAATTAAAAGTTCTGCAAATTTTAAATTAATACCCGGTATGATTCCTTGAATTTTGTTTTCTAGTGATCTTTGAAACTCTTCTGAGCGTAAGACATAATATAAATATTCAGGTATTAAATTTTCATTCGCTCTAAGAATGAATACATGCTCATTGATAGCCGCATTTTTAAACTCATTTTTATAAATACCTACTTTGCCTGTTGTTGCTCCATCTTTAACTATCAATACATCTTTATTGAGTAAAATCCCCTTTTTCATAGTTTTAAAAAATTCCTCGGAAACATATTTTTCTTTTTCAAAACTAATTTCACCTTTAGAAGTTATGTGCTGACCACCAAGAGATGGGATGCCCTTATTTTTTGCACCACCTTTCTCTCTTTTTCCTGACTCAATCTGCACTACTTTATTTAGTTCGATTAATTCAAAACTTGACTGCATGTTTACAGTTTTGTAATTATTAATTGCTAAAGATATATTTGAATCTTCAAGGACAATGTCTTTTGATATCTCCATATCATCGATTCTGGGTTCAAAAGATAAAATTGCAGATATTACCTGTGGCAAATCATTTTGTTTTATTTTAGTTCTCTGATCGCCAAGTGAGTAGCCATCATTCTTTATTTCGTTGAAAAGGATAGTCTCTTTTTGCAATGACTTATTAATAAATAGTATTGATGTTTTTACTCCTGAATATGGTTTAAAAACTCCTGAAGGTAAAGAAACAACTGCAAACAAACCATTTTCTACTAATTTTTTCCTAAGTTCTTTATAAGCTTTACCTGATTGAAAAATAATACCTTCAGGAACAATTATTCCAGCTCTACCTTTTGGCTTTAAGTGTGTAAGGATGTAGTCAACAAACAGAGCTTCAGCTCTATTTGATTTAAGTCCAAATTTATTATGAGGTCTAATACCTCCTTTTGGAGTCATAAAAGGTGGATTAGCAAGAATGACATCATAGTATTCACTCCACCTATCTTCTGAAGTTAACGCATCATATTCAACTACATTTGGTTCAGGAAATCCATGAAGATACATATTGGCAAGTCCAATTCGAACCATGTCTGGAGAGATGTCATAACCATTAATATTTTCCATTATTTTTTTTCGTTCAGCTGCAGAAAGTAAGTCTCCACTACTTTTCTCAGAGTTGGAGTTAACAATATGCTTAAATGCTGAAATTAAAAATCCTGAAGTTCCTGAGGCAGGATCTAAAACAGTTTCATCTTTTTTAGGATCAACTATTTCAACAATAAAGTCAATAATGTGTCTTGGAGTTCTGAATTGTCCTGCATCTCCTTGAGAGCTAAGTGAGTTTAAAATATGCTCAAAAGCATCACCGAGTTGTTCAGAGTCTTTTGAGTAATCAAAATCATCAATCTGGCTTAAAAAGAGTCTTAGTGTTTCAGCATCCTTATAAGGTATATAGGCATTTTTAAATATATCTCTAAAGAGTTGTGGGATATAAGGATTTTCCTCCATTGACTCAACTGCTGTTGAATACAGGTCTACCAGCTCACTTCCAGAAACCTTTGTACCAAATAAATTGTCCCAAGAATACTTTTCAAAGTCGCCAACAAAAAATGAAGCCTCTCCGCCTAAGTCTGTAGATTCTTTGTCCATATCATTCATGAATTTGTAAATTAATGCAATCATGATTTGCTCTACTTGGCTTTTTGGATCTGGAACTTTTCCTACGAGAGTATCTCGAAGGTCATTAATTTTTTTCTTTGTCTCTTGGTCTAACATCTATGCAAACTTTTCAATCTCTATATTATTTTTTATATATGACAATATTGTATCCCTCATACCCTCAGGTATTGCTTTAAAATGCTCTAATAAATTAGAGGAGTGTGTATTGAGATCTGCATATTTTCTACTATCAATAATCTCTCTTACTTCTTTATCCACTAAGTAAGTCTCAAAGAAATAACGAACACTTCTAAAATACACTTCATCTGGTTGGTGTTCATTATCAAACTTATCAAAAGCCTCTTCAAGTTGTTCCTTTTTTGATTTAATTCTGTCGGTAAACCCAAAGCTGTACATCAAAATATCCAATACAGATAGCTTTCTGTCAGTCTTTAATGCAATCTCAAGATTTTTAAGCGTGAAGTACTCCTCAGGCTTATCAAATACTTTTTTAGCTAAGTACTCTTCTATTTTTGACACTTCTCCAAGCTCAACCAGTTCTCTTAATTCTGGATGGTCTTGAATAGTATCTATAAATCTATCAAAATATACTTGATCAATTTTCATTCCCTGAGTGGTTAAAGGAATTTCTTCTAGTGATTTAAGTGGGTCTAAAACATAGCTTTCAGCTGTATCTAGCTCTGGTGTATCAATATCTATAGGAGGTTCTCCAGGCTTAGAGGGTTTAGCTGGTAGTTTCAGCTTTTGGTCATAATCAAACTCTTTTTCAAAATATTCATAATTTCCGAAGAAATCGAAGAGTGCAAAATCATGTTTTATAGAATTAATAGCTTCATTGACTTCGTCTTTATCTATCCAATCCTCGCTAAAGTCTTTTCTTCTTGTGCCTCTTCCTTTCATCTGAATAAAGTCTGATGGAGAGTAAATTGGTCTCATCATGGCAATATTTAATAAATCTGTACAGTCATAACCTGTGGTCATCATCCCCACTGTGACACATACTCTTGTCTTAGAAGTTCTGTAATACTCGTTTACTGTAGAAAATCCATTGAGTGTGTTGTTTGCAAAATCTACTGTCATTTGTTGCGAGCCCATTACATTAGAAGTCACTTGAACTGCAAAATCGCTTTGATATTTATTTGGAAACATCTCAAGTGCATACTCGTTCAAAATCTGAGTTACTTTTGCTGCATGCTTTTGTGAGACACAGAATATTAAAGATTTCCCTATCTCTCCTGTGTAGGGATCTTTTCTTGCATTCTGTAAAAAGGTCTCGCAGAATTTTCTATTTGTCTCCTCAGAGAAAAACTTCTTTTCAAAATCTTTCTTGGTAAATGTCTCTTCGACATCATTACCATCTTCATCGGTGCCTTCAAAAAGATACCCTTCTTCACTCAGTAACTCTGTTGTGATATCTGTTCGTGCATCGTATACAAATGGATTGATAAGAAACCCCTCTTTAACACCATCTAAAAGAGAGTACCTAAAAGTAGGTTCGCCACTTCTACATCCAAAAGTTGTATAGGTATCTAACATCATTCTACGCTCTAACTCTCTTGGATCTCTCTCAGTTAAGCCAGAGATATTGACTGACTTTAAATAGTCTTTTGGTGTTGCAGTAAGTCCTAATTTAAATCCAACAAAGTACTCAAATACTCTTCTGCTTTTTCTACCTAAAGACCTATGTGCTTCGTCTGAGATAACGAGATCAAAATCACTTGGTTTGAATATTCTCTTATATTTATTGTCAGAAATAAAAGACTGAACAGTAGAGACAACGATCTGTGCACTATTCCAATTCTTGGAGTTTTCTTTCCAAATTACTGTGGTGTAATCATTTTTCAGAACCTTATTGAACTCTTTTTGAGCTTGTGTCTCAAGTTCTAATCTATCAACAAGAAACAAGACTCGTTTTACACCAAAATTGCGTAAAAACATTTTGATAATCGCACTAGAGGTAAGAGTTTTACCTGTACCTGTTGCCATCTCTAAAAGAAAACGCTCTGAACCCTCTTGAACGCCTTTTTGGATAGTAAGTAATGCCTCTAATTGATATTTTCTTAAAAACCTTAAACCATTGCTAAATATGAACTCTTCTCTAGTTGATTCGTCTTTGTATTCTGGCTTATTTGCGTAATCAGGCATCTGAGACAATGCAATATAATCATTTCCTATCTCATCAATGTTCTCTTTGTCCTGATGTGGATTGAATCCTTCTTTTCTATCTTCAAGATTTCTTTGTTGTGGAAACTCTCCGATAGTGTTTGGATTGCCAGTTTCAATATCCCAGAAATAGTGCTCTCGTCCATTTGAAAGAATAATAAAGCGACAATTGAGTGCATTGGCATACTCTCTTGCTTGTTCTTTTGCTGAAAGTGGATCTATATCAAAATTTTTAGCTTCTAAAACACATAGAGGAAATCCATCTGAATCCATTAAGACATAATCTGCAGGTTTGCCTATGGGTGTTCTGTACTCGACTTCTACATTGTGTTGGTCAGAATCAGCATCAAGAACCCAACCAGTTTGTGCAAGCATTGCATTGATCTGAATTCTACTTTGAGCTTCATTTTTACTAGCAACCATTACGCAATTATAAACTATGAATGAATGCAAATGTGGGTCAAATGTGGGTCACTTTGAATTTTTTCTTACTGTATTTCTGAAAAACCCTTGTGGGCGCTACAGGATTTGAACCTGTGACTTCTTCCTTGTAAGGGAAGTGCTCTGCCAGACTGAGCTAAGCGCCCTGTTAGAAAATTATAGTTCTTACTTTGTAGAAAATATATCGAAAATTATTATATTACTTTTTTCTATGTATTTTTTGTTTTGTACACAATCAAACTTTACCCAACATTGGCTTCCTTCTTCTGGATAAACACCGTAGCCATCTTTAGCAACATAATTAATTGATTGTGCTTTTAACTCATTAATATAAAAAGGATTATCAATAAAAGATATGTAATTGCTAACTCTGGGCAATAGAAGAGTTGAAATTATTATCAAAAGATAAAGTACTATTTTGTTATTTAAGAGTTTAATTCTGAATTCTAAATTTTGAAAAATTAAACCAATACAACCAATAATTAGTGTAAAAATTCCTAGACCAAGTCTTATACCAGGTGAGGATATTATCCAAGCAACAATAATAAAAATTAGATAAAGACAAATTATTAGTAAATCTTTTTTTGATGTATTTTTGTTACCTCTTTTGTTAATAATCGTTGAGATAATAACTATTAATAAAAAAGAAAGTATAAAATTTCTGAGTACAACCGAATTTATTTCTTTAGAGTACCAATCTGAAAACCAAGATGAAATAGGTGTGCCAAAGTAATATCCTAAATGAAAGTCTTTAATTACATCCATTTCATTTAAAGCAGAATTCTTTGAATACCAACTTAAATTGTTTAAACAAGTTAGATTGACTGGGAAAAAAAGACATCCACTTATGAGTATATTTTTTAATAACCATAAAGAGCCAATGAAGACTGTTGGTAAAATTGGGTAAATTTTATTTATTGATAACGGTTTATTAACTAGTAAAACTATAAAATACAAAACTAATGTACTTGCACCAAAAATTCTCATTTCAATAGAAAATAAAATAATTAATGAAAGATAAAATAATTCAGATTTAGACAGATTTTTATTTATAAGTCTGTAGATCAGAAAAGTGTTTGATAGATAAAAAAGAATTGCAAAAGGTGTGTCTTGTTTTGTAACAGCTTCAATATCAAAAAATCCATTTCTACCTCCACTAAAACCAAAATTATCCAGTATGCCAAAAACTATCAAAAAGTAAGAAGAACTTTTAAGGAAGCCACTTTTATTGTTGAAAATATTATATGAGATGATTCCAAAAAACGAGGCTATAAATGATAGATTGACATAATGTAGTAAATAATATTTGCCACCTAACCAAAAATTTGCCGAAATATATTCAATAATTGAAGAAAACCCATATCTGTAATGAAGGTTATAAAAACCGATGGGTATATTGCTTTCTCTTATCCAAAGTTGATTATTTAAATGATACAACCCTGCATCGTATGCTAATCCCATTTCAATAGTGCTTATCGCGAGAATTGAAGGCAAAAGTATAAAATTAAATAGACTTAAGAAATCGAATCTAAGTTCAAACCTTCGTAAGAAGTTAAATAATATTATTGATAAAAGTAAGAGTTGATACATTAATGTGTTTGTTTTTATAAAAAAATTAAGAATAAAGGTAAAATTTCCAATATAAAAGAGACCAATAATTACATAAAAGTAGTGAAGAGGAATGTTAAAAAGAGATTTCTCATTTGAATTATTTTTGTTCAATGATGTATTGAAAAGTAAAACTGTTCCTCTGCCAACTAAAAGAATAAGTACATAAAAAATAATAAATGTGAAAATATGAAACACTATTAAATTTTAATTGTATTCATTGAAGCAATCATTTTTTTACAATAATTTTTAACATGAATTTCAGATGATCAATAACTGAACTCACAATATGTATTTTAGATTCGCCTACTTGCCTAATTGAAAGTGTGCATGGAAATTCTTTAGTTGAAGAACCATTCTGAACTGACCGTATAAATAGTTCAGCAACAGAGACAAAACCAGTATTGTAAATTTCAATATTTTTAATTGTATTTGTTCTGTACATTTTGAAAATAGAAGTAAAAGTATATGATTTAACTTTGGTAATTCTTCTATAAATAAAATTGCATAAATAACTTATTGCTAACCGAGATTTTTTTACTCCATCTATTTTTCCATCTGGGTGATAAGGCGATCCATTAATAATATCAGTTTTTTCATCAAGTATTTCCAACATATCGAATATATATCCAGGGTCAAAGGTACAATCACTGTCTAAAAAAACTACTAAATCAGTTTCACAATTGTTAATGATGGTAGTGAGAAATCCTCCTAGATTTAAATTTTTATCATGATTTATAATTTTTAAATTACTTATTTTAGAAAAATATTCAAAAAGTAATTTTTCTGTATTATCAGTGCTGCCATCATTTACAAGAATAGTATTTATTGGTCTATCAGATTTTAATCTTTCAATTATAGGTGTTAACACCATATGAAGTTTTTTAATGCCCTCTTCCTCATTGAATAAGGGGATCGCAATTGTTAATGAATCTTTCATTTATTTATTTTTTTGTATCTCTATCTCTTCAAGTATGTCAACAATCTTGGTTGATACATTTTTTCCATAAGGATTTTCGGCATTAGAATTTTTTGTTTCCAAAAATTCTTTATTTTTATTTATCTCTGTTCCGATTAATTTTCCAAATCCTGACTCAATTGTTTCTGGTCTTTCAGTTGTATCTCTACAAATTAATATATTTTTATTTGCAGATAAAACTTCTTCCTGCATTCCTCCACTGTCTGAAATAACACCAGAACAATTTTCAATTAGATAGACGATGTCGAAATAATTAACTGGTTCAATCAGTCTAATTTTTTCTGATAAATTATTTCTTGCTTCAATAATGGATGGATGGTTAATATAAATTATATTTTTACTTTCACTTAGAATATTTAGCTCATTCCATAATATTTCCATATTCTTCCTGTTTTCTCTTCTATGTAATGTACAAACAATATAATCATCGATTGATTTGACTAAGTTTTTAATTTCATCAGATTCTAGGTTTTTTTTAGATATTAAATTAAAACTATCAACGATTGTATTTCCTACAAGATAAACGTTTTTGTTAATCCCTTCTGTTGATAAATTATCAACTGCTCTTTGTGTTGGACAAAAATGAAAACTAGCTAACTTTGAGACGAGTGTCCTATTTGCTTCTTCTGGAAATGGACTTTGTAAATTATGCGTTCTTAAACCTGCTTCGACATGAATCACATCATTACCATTCTGAAACCCCGCAAGTGCAAGTGCGAAGGCAGTTGAAGTATCTCCCTGAACAATTACTTTAAAGTCTGTATTTTGATTTAAAAGTTTACCCGAACTTTCTAAAATTTTTGATACAAGCCGATTCAATGACTGGCCATGTGTAATTATGTTTTCAAAAAAATAATCTGGCTGCCCTATTAAATCGATAAAATCTTTTATGAGATCTTCATGTTGGCCTGAAAATAGAGTTTTATAAGGAATTTTCCTACTGTTCATTTCCTGTATTAAAGGAAACTGTTTAATAATTTCCGGTCTAGTGCCAAATGAAAATAAGAACATTCTTTTGCTATTTTAGTTAGTTGAATAAGGTGCTGTTCTTCTTTTTAAGAATAAAGTAGATGATTATTGTGTAAAAAGTAAAAGAAGATAAGTAGATTAGAGAATCGCTTTTAATAATATTTAACAATATAAATAAAATAAATACTTTACCGATTGTGTTTAAATTACTTTTATTTTTTAGGTACTGAAAAATAAAAAATATAGTCACTAATAATAAACCAAAAATTCCTACAAATACTAATAAAGAAAGAATTGAAGAGTGTGGAAATAATAAAGATCTTGTTTCTTTAATGTAAGTTTCTCCGTACATTTGTCCAAAATTGAAAGGACCACTGCCAAATAAATATTCAACAAAATTTGGGTTATATCTTGAGAAAAAGATTCCCCAAAGTTCTGATCTGTTTAAATAAAAAGAAATAAAACTTAAAAAGCTAAAAATATAAGAGAATAATGTTTTATTTTCATAGCTATTATTCAAAGCAATTAAAGCACTATTTCCAAATTCCCCACTTTTATAAAGGTTTGCCTGGGTTAGGATACTATTTCCAGAAAAAGATATGGACTGTAAAATATTTTCAAATCCTATTGAATAGATTAAAAGTATTAAAAAGGAAGAAACTCCTATTAAAACTTTAACCTGGCTCAATTTTTGTTTTTTTGAGAAATAAATCAAGAAAACAAGCACTAGAGCCAAAAATGCTGCTCGATTATTTGATAAATATAATCCAAATAAAGAGAACATGAGTACGAATGACTCAAGTAGAGTAGTTTTTCTCTCTTTAACAATTTTAAATAATCCCAATATTGCAACTAGTGCAAAAAATTCTCCTACAGTTTCTGCACTTGAAGAAAACCCTCTCCAAGAAAGTCTTTCAGACCACTGGTTTAACAAAAGGGGGCTAGAGTTATTTGTACCTACTTTTTGCTGACCAAAATAATAGAAGTTCATGAAGTTAAAAAATGGATTTGCTGAACCTACATAGCCCAACGACAAGATTGGAACTACTACAAGTAGAGAATTTTTATACATACTTTGAAATTTAAATTCTTTAAGATTATTTTTATATAAATATAGAAGACCGCTGATTAAAAAAAAGAAATATATACTCCAGTAAAATGTCGAATTAAGATCGTACATTGTGCTTACTAAACCTCTTAGCTTGTCTGGTTTAAAATAATATGCTGGTCCCACAGAATTGATGCACCATAATGATGCAAAAATTAAGTATGCGGTTGTAAATTTTTTATTTATATTTTTTGTAAAAAACGAAACAAACCCAAAAAAAACAAATATTAGAGAATAAAAATGAAAATTTAAACCGCTAAATACACCAATGAAAAGATACATAAATGGAACAAAATATATGACACTATTAAATCTATTTAAAAGTACATCAATTAAGTTGTTTAAAACAAAAGCTAATATTATAAACAATAGAAAGTATGATCGTGTATCAGATAAATCTAAAAGATAAAATGCTTTTTCATAAAATCTAACTTCAGCAAAAAAGGAAAAAGAAAATAGTGCTGCGGTAAAAATTAGGCTTCTTAAATAATCAATTTTTTTTACGTAAAATCTTTCTTTATCTTTTGAAATAAAAGATATTAATAAAGTCCAAAATGCCCCTTGAAGTAAAATGCTAATTAGGGAATTTGTACCTACATTAATGTAGAAATTGTATCCAACCTGGGTTATTCCTGCAATTTTTCCAAAACAAGTAATAGATGAATAATCACTTGATTTAATAAAGTAATGATCTTGATAAATTACATTAATATTTTTTATCAAAAACTCTGTCAGAGAAACTTCACAGGTATGGATCTCATAAAAAGCAAGATCAGACGTAATTTTTTGAGCTTCAATTGAATCCGTCAGATTACTTATGCTCCAAGGGACAATCAATATTAATAAAAGAAAGATAATTTTTGTAAAGTTGTTTTTAAGAAAGAATGTTTTCATCAATTCCTGAAAAATGAAAAATTAATTCTTGAATAAATAAATTTTATAAAAACAAAAACTAATATTACGCCAACTAGCAAAGTCTGCAAATTTGATTCTAAAATTACACTTGGTTTGTAACCCCAGCCTCCCGAGACATAATGCTCACACTCAATAAATGAATTTACAAATACAGCATTTTCATCTTTGTCATAAAGTTCAACTGCAGAATAATTTGAGTCGTTTTCAAAAACAAAATTTGGGTTACTAGCAATATCTTGCTTTATGAAATCATCAGGATAATCCCCACAAAGATCAACTACCGTTTGGTTTTCCATTTATATAATGATAGTAATAAAATTCATCAATTATATTTTCAACAAAACTAAAAACGATAATTAAAAAAAATAAATTTTCGAATATAATCTTTAAATGATCAATTTGTTAATTTATTATATAAAGAAAGTACTTCTTATAATTAATAGAAAAAATAAGGCAGATGAAATTTACCCCTACAGATTTCATTTATTTCAGGAGCTAATTCAAATATACGGAAAGTCTTTTTTCAAAGATAAACGATTTTTAGAGATTGGACCAAAAGATGGGAATGATACTCAAAGACTTATGAGTCTAGAACCAAGTAAATATTTTTTATTTGATTTACCTGATAAGTCTGCAGAAAATGAAAAATGGAAAGAAAATTTAGATAGTAATCAAGAGCTAATAATAAAAAACTTTCTTTATCTTTCGCAAGAAGAATACGACAAATTGGGTTTTTTTGATCTCATATATTTTACTGGTGTTCTCTATCACAACCCAGAACAGTTAAGATTTATCAAAAAACTTTATGACAAGTTGAACAATGGTGGAATTTTAGTTTTAGAAAGTGCCACAATAAGAAATTACTTTTACAGAAATAAAAACTTAGTCCAAATATGGCATCCTGAGACTTATAGAAATACAACTACGATGAGCCATTTGCCTTCAAAGAAAGCAATCAAAAGTTGGCTACAAATGGTTGGGTTTGAAAAAATTTATGATTCAAAATGTTATGATAAACAAAATTATAATGTCAGAGATATAAGATACGCATGTATTGCAGAAAAACAATCAAGTGATAAAGTTGAAACCTACTACAAGAAACAAATAGAAGATTCAGATTACTTTATCGGTGGTTCAACTTAATTTGATTATTTTTTTTACTGTTTTATGAAATTCATTTAAATTTAATTTTTCTTTAACAAGATTTTTTGCATTAATTGATACTTTCTCTAACAATTCCAAATTGTCATACAAATTATTTATTTTATAAACCCATCCATTTAGTGAATTATCTGAAATAAAAAAGATTTCTTGATTGTCTCTAAATAATTCTTTATCCCAGAATCCTTCAGTTTCTGAAATTAAAACTGGAGTACCTAAGGACATAGATTGCAAAGCAACACTCTGACCAGATGGTTGAGATGATTCTTTTAATGGTAAAATCGTTAACCTTGCATCTAAGTATAAACTTTTAAGCTCTTCGTCATTTAGTCCTTCTTTGGCCCATCCGTCTCCTAAAACTTTTACATTATCTAATTCAATACTTTTCAGTGAATCAAGCTTAGAAACAAAAATAAATTCAAAATTAGTAAAGGATTTTGCAATTTCTAAAAGCAATTTAGTATCTCTATTTCCATCATTCCCTACAAAAATAATTTTTTCTTTATTTCTCAAATCAGAATTTATATTTGTAGTCCAAAAATCTTCATCTATAGAAAATGATACAAAATGAAATTTCTCATGATTATCTTTTATTTTTTTTGCTCTTTCCAATTCACCTTTACCTAAAAAAAATAAATTGTCTAGTGAATTAACTAAAAAATTTATGACAAAATTTTGAAGAAATTTAAATTTGTTGTATTTTAATTTTTTGCTGTACAAACCCATTACAAACATATGCACCTTAGCATTATTTTTTTTAAATAATTTCAAGGCTCTTACCATTGGGAGAACCGAAAACCCTGTGCTTTCGTTTATTAAAAAAATATGATCCGATTTCTTTAAAATTTTATAATTTTTGTTATTTGTAAGTTTATGCATATAAAAAGGTAAACTTAGAAATTTATTAAAAATTCTATCAATAACATAAAGAAAATTATTTTTTTTTAAATTATCGCTATCAAACTCTATTACATTGATGTTGTATTTTTGTTTGTCATACAATGGCAGTGTATAAAAGTGTTCTCTTGCCTCAATCAAATCATTAACATATAAGTCTTTTCTGCCTGAAACAAATATAAAAGTTAAACTCTTTTTTTGGTTTACGTTTTCTATATGAATATTATCGTCCATGATTTTAATACTATTGAGAAGAATTTTTAAATAAGCTTATTTCTCTGTATGGACTTACTGCTACTACTTGAAAATTGTTTTTATATAGAAAATCAAATACTTCAACTGTTGTTTTTTCCTGATTAAATCCGCGCTCATCTGAATGATCAATGGCAATATATTCAACATTTTTAAGCGTCTCTGTCAACCCAGTCAATACTTCTGGTTCATGTCCTTCAGCATCAATTTTTAGCAGTTTAATATTTTTTAGATTAAAAGAATCAAGTGTTTTAGTGTCAATTTCTTCAACGGTTGTTGATTCAAATTCAGACAATGAAGTATTTCCACCATCGGTATCTTTATACAAGTTTTGTTTCTCATTTTTATCAGATAACGCCAAATTATATAGTTGTTTGTTAGCATTTTTAGTATTCTTTTCTAATGAGCTGAAAGCTTTTTTGTCTGGTTCAAATGCTACATAACTTATTTTGATTTTTTTTTCATCTAATGCAAGATAAAGTTCACCTATATTTGCTCCACAATCAATAACCAAGTCATTATCTTGAAAATTAATTTCATCTAAACAATATGTTTTAAAAAATTTGTTAATGTGTAACTTATAATCAATAAAGATATTGGATATTCTTCTATTTGGATAAAATACTTTTCTATCTTTCATTTTTTTGACGTAATAATTGTTTTCAAAATAAATTTTCCCATCCTTACCATGAAGATAGTTCATTATTAAGCAAAATAAATATTCAGATTTTATGCTAAAAATCAAAGCAATTAATTTACCTTTTATAATAAGTTTGACTTTTTGAAAATTGCTAAAATTGTTTAGGTCTAAATTTATATATAAATAGTCAGGTATATTTATCAAATTTTTCATTTGAAACTAATACTAACTTACTTTTACATCTAAAAATATTAGATATATTCTATTTTGATAACATAAAATATTTTTAATTTCTGAATTAATTTAAATCAATAAAAATTTGAATATTATTATAACCTTGTGCGTATTGGTCTCTTGTTTACATATGGATACTCATTAAATACATGGAAAGAATCTGGAATATTAAATAGGGAGGTTCTTTTTTACAAAAAATTGGCGGAAGAAAAAAATATTCAATTTACGTTTTTTACATTTGGAAACAAAAATGATTTACTAATTGATATCCAGTCCAAAAATATCGAAATTGTCCCAATATATGAATTGATAACTAAATCACGAAATAAATATATAAATTTAATTAAATCACTTTATATTCCATTCAAATTGAAAAAATACTTCACTTCAGTAGATCTAATTAAGCAAAATCAACTTCAAGGTGTTTGGATAGCGATCATTCTAAAACTCTTAACTGGTCTTCCACTTTTCACACGAACTGGTTATGACGTATTTAAATTTAGTATCCACGAAAAAAAGGGATTTATCAAAATTTTCTTTTACTTTTTACTAACCCAAATAGCTTTGGCTTTTTCAAATCTTTATACTGTCTCAAATAAAACCGAATTAAATTTTCTTAAAAAAAGATTTTTATTTTCTAAAAATATTTTACATAGGCCAAACTGGATAGCTGATTCAGGACCAGTTGATATTGGTAAAAAAGTAAAGTTTGGCATTATCTCAGTTGGGAGATTGGAAAAACAAAAAAATTTTGAAGAATTAATTAATTTGTTTGAAGATTCAGAATTTGAAATAAATATTGTTGGTTCAGGTACCAAAAAACATAACTTAATAGAATTAGCAAAACAAAAGAATGTTAAAGCAAATTTCTTGGGAAGATTAGAAAATGAAGACCTCCAAAAACTTTATGATAAATATCTTTTTTTTGTTTCAACATCAAAATTTGAAGGTAATCCAAAATCGGTACTAGAAGCTATGTCAAGAGGTTGCGTAGTTATAGCTAGCAATATTGAAAACCACAGCGAATTAATTACCGATGAACAAAATGGGTATTTGATACCAGATAATTGTTTTTCACTAAGTTCATTTATAAATTCCCTTCTTCAAAACGAAAAAAAATTAATCGACGTCTCTTTGAATTCAAGAGAGTATGTCATAAAAAATAATAATATCAATAACTTATGTGAGTTTGAATACAATGACTTCAAGGAGTTAAAGAAAAACTAGATTAAATTATCTAAAGATCGAAGATATTTTTCTATAAAATATAATCTCCAAATTCTCTGAGCATTAATTCTAGATTTTACAATTGATAGTTTATTTATAGTTGATTTTGAAATGTTATATGTATTTAATTTTTCGAACTCATTTTTAATTCTATTAATATTGCTAAAAGTCCATTTTTCAAGATTAAAAACAAATCCCATCTTTTTTCTATTAATAAATTCACTTTCAAAATCATCAGCTAGATAATTCTTTAAAATAGCTTTTGAATTATTTGTATCATAATAGCTCGGAGAAGTCGAAAGTATGTATTGGACTAACCTGTGATCAACAAACGGTGATCTCACTTCTAGTGAATTAGCCATTGAAGTTCTGTCTACTTTTAACATCATCATTTCAGATAAATACAACTTATACTCAAATAGCATTAATTTTTTATAATCAGATATTTGATTATAAAAAACAGATTTAAATTCTTGATTTGTATGATCTATCTTGAGCAAATTTAATAATTTCTTATCGTGAAAAAAAGATCTATACCTGGTTTCTATATTTTCCGACCTTGACAAGATCTTAGAGCCTGTGCCAAAAATGGGATTATAAATATCAAAGGATTTTTCACTTAAATTAAATTTCAGTTTTTTATTATTTAATGAAAGGTTTGTTCTGAGGTATCCTCCTAAAAGTTCGTCTCCCCCATCACCGGATATTGCAACCTTGTATTTTTTTGATATCAGCTTACTTAGCATAAATGATGGAAGAGTAGAGGGGTCAGAATAGGGCTCATCAAAAATTTCAATTGATTCATCAATATAGTCACTAACTTCTTCAATCAATATTTTTTCTGATAGGTGATTTGTTTTATATCTTTGGACTACTTTAGAAGACCATATTGTCTCATCATATCTTTCATCATCATATGCGACTGAAAAAGTATTTATTGATTGTCCATTATCATTTAAGCTTTTAACCAATGAAGAAGAATCAATCCCTCCAGATAAAAAATTTGCAACGGGAACATCTGAAACAAGACGAGAGTTGACTGAATCATTAAAGAGATCAAAAAATTTTGTTGAATCAAATTTTTCTTCTGAAACAAACTCCTCAATGTTCCAGTATTGGATGTTAGTTTTTTTAAATTTATTGTTTTGAAATTCAAACTTTATTATTTCTCCTGGTTTTACTTTGTATAGATCCTTAATTATTGTCTTTGGAGATGGAACTACTCCTAAATCTAAGTATGTAAACAAAGAAGTTTCATCAATAGATTTATCTTTGTTTAAAGCAATTAAAGATTTTAAATTTGATGAAAAGCTAAAACTATCAGGTAATGATTTATAGAATAAAGGTTTTTGTCCTAACCTATCACGAATTAGATATACGTTATTTTTATTAAAATCAAAAAAAACTATCGCAAATTGGCCAATGACTTTATTTAAAAATTCTAAACCATAGTATGAAAGGCCATTTAAAAGAACTTCCGTATCAGAATGATCGGTAAAAAAATTTATATTCTTTTTTTCAAGATCTCTTCGTAAATCTTGATGATTGAATATTTCACCATTAAACAATATTAGTGAGTTAAATTGTTTTGAAATCATGGGTTGGGATGCCGACCCAGATAAATCTATAATTGAAAGTCTGTTAAAAATTAGTGAAAAATTAAAGTCAATATTTGATTTAAAATTATCTGAGGAATTACCAGTCAATTGTTTCTTTTCGTCAGGACCTCTGCACTCAATTAGATTATTGCAATTGAGAACTTCTTGACTGTTTATTTCATCAAAAGAAACTTTTCCAATAAATCCACACACATAACTAATCTTAAATATGTTTTTTTTAATTCGATTATATAAATTAAATAAATTAAATTACTTTAATATAGTGATATTGAATAGATTGGCAATAATCATATGAAAGTATTGATACTTGGTGGCACTGGTTTGGTTGGAACCTCTTTGACGAGATTACTTGAGACAAAAAAAGATTACGATGTGGTTAGCGCTACAAGAAAAGATGCAGATCTTTTCTCTTACAAAGAAACTTATGAACTTATTTCTAAAACTGATCCTGATGTTTTAATTAATGCAGCAGCAAAAGTTGGAGGTATTTATGCTAATAATTCTCAAAGAACAGAATTTATACTTGAAAACTTAAAAATAAATATAAATATTCTTGAAGCATGTATAGATTACTCAAATATTTTTGTAATAAACCTTGGTAGTAGCTGTATTTATCCTTTAGATTCGAAAAATCCAATAATTGAAGAAAGTATTATGACTGGTGCTCTAGAGCCTACTAATTCTCCTTATGCAATGGCAAAGCTGACTGCTATCGAGCTAGCAAATTCATTAAGCATCCAATATGGCCATAAGATACTAAATTTAATGCCAACAAATTTATATGGACCAGGAGACAATTTTTCTGAGTTAGATAGTCATGTAATTCCAGGCCTTATATTTAGGATGCACCAAGCAAAGATACATAACGAGGAAAGTTTTAATATATGGGGCACAGGTAAGCCTTTAAGAGAATTCCTTTATGTCGACGATTTATCTAAAGCTATTGAATTTTTGATTAATAATCCTACTGACCAATCCTTATTAAATGTTGGTAGTGGATATGAAATTTCAATCCTTGAATTGGCTAAAAAGATAAAAGAAGTAGTTAATTTTGATGGTTCTCTTGTATTTGATAATACAAAACCTGATGGTAACCCAAGAAAGTTATTGGATTCTTCTAAAATCTTCAAACTTGGTTGGAAACCAGAGACTAGTATTGATGAGGGTTTACAAAATTCTTATAGATGGTATTTAGAAAGCTTGAATATTTAAATAGAAGAATTTTCCCAAGTAGGATACAATAACCCTTTATCAATTAACAATTTTTCTTGCTTAGCTTGTTCATTATCGCTCTCGACCATCATTGAAATTAAATCTTCAAAAGATGTTTTGGGTTCCCAATTTAATTCTTTTTTTGCTTTACTTGAATCTCCTAAAAGATGTTTTACCTCATTGGGTCTTTTATATTTTTCATCTGTCTCTACATATGCTTTCCAATCTAAATCTAGAATTTCAAAAGCTTTTTTTGTAAACTCTTTAACAGAATGGGATTCTCCAGTTGCTAATACCCAATCGCTAGGTTCTTTATGTTGCATCATTAGCCACATTCCTTCTACATAATCACCAGCAAACCCCCAGTCTCGAAATGCGTCTAAGTTTCCAAGAGTTAATTTTGTTTGTATTCCCTGTTTAATTCTTCCAACTGCTTTAGTTACTTTTCTTGTTACAAATGTCTCACCACGATGTGGTGATTCATGATTAAATAAAATACCGTTAACAGCAAACATGTCATATGACTCTCTATAGATTTTTGTCATTTCATGAGCAAAGACTTTAGAAATGGCATAAGGGCTTTTTGGAGTAAATTGTGACTCCTCGTTTAACAAACTGTCATCTTTTCCGCCATACATTTCTGAAGATGACGCTTGATAAAACTTTATATTTTTAGATGAATTTTTTACAGCTTCGAGTAATGAGATTACCCCGATTGTTCCAACCTGGGATGTATAAAGAGGATTTTTAAATGAAACAGCAACATGAGATTGCGCAGCAAGATTATAGACTTCATCTGGTTCGATAAGGTTAATTAAAGAAGTTATAGAAGATGAATCTAAAAGGTCTGAGTAATAAAGCTTTAATTTATTTTCAGATTCGTATTTAGACATCAGAGGTTCAATTCTGCTTGTATTAAATGAGGAAGACCTTCTAATTAATCCATGAACTTCATAGCCTTTTTCAAGTAAAAGTTTTGATAAGTAGTATCCGTCTTGACCTGTAATCCCAGTAACTAGTGCTTTCATATTAAATTATTTCTCTAAATATACTCTAACAAACAATTAGATCAATATTCCTTAATATATAGCCTTCCTAAAAAAAAGTAATATAGTAAAGGAAAATGTGCATTTTCCATTGCAGCATCAAAAAATGCACAAAACAAAATTGGAAGAATATAAATTAGTATATTGTAATTTCCATGCTTGTCTTTATATGAAGTAACAATAAAATAATAAAAACTGAAAAACAGAAAAAGCTGTATTAGCCCTCCCCTGGCAAGAATATTAACAAAGTTGTTATGTACATTTTCATTCATAAGATCAATTCCTTGTCGCTCTTCAATATCCATTGCAGGAATTTTATCTTTGTACCCATACCCAATTAAAATACTATTTCCTGAATTGCTCAGATCATGCCATACATCCTGCCATATTTGCAATCTCCAATTTAAATTGCCATCAGCAGAATAGAGTCTTTTGTCTCTGATAAAAAATATAGGCAATCCCTCATCTTGCTCATTGTAAGATTGATATCTAAATTCAATAATTGATGCAAGGCCAACAATTGAGTCGTCTTTGTCTAATGTTTTGCTTTCAGAAATAAATGAAACTGAAAGGCTAAAAAGTAAGATAAATACTAAAAAAAATGACAATATTTTTTTATTATTTGAAAATAAGTTTTTTCTATTTTTAAAAACTTCAATTATAAAAAAGAGAACTGCAGAAATGAATGCTGCCCTGCTTTTGAACATTAAAAGTGGTAAAAATAATCCTGATAAACTTACAAAGTAATAATTTTCGAAATTTTTTTCACTCAAATTTTTATTATTTATCATCATTACAATTAAAAATATTATTAATAAATCAGATCCCTTGTGTAGTTCAAATTTATCTGAATAGATTCCAAAAAAATTTGTAAGAAATTCTTTTATTATAGGGGGAGCCAAAACAAGTAAAAAATAAACTAGAGGTAAAATAAATCTGAAAATTTTTAAAAAAATTTCATCAAAATTTGTATTTTCATATATATAAATTCCAACAAATATAAATGATATTGTCCATATGTATGAACTGGATTTGAATGTATAAGTATCAAGAATATTTGAATTTGAAATAAATGAAATTAGAAAAAAGCTAAAAATGACCAATAAATAAATTAAATCTACAGATTTGCCCAATAGTTTTTTTTTATAAATAGATAAAACATAAAAACCTGTCAATATAAAACAAAAAAGTACACCTAATTCTCCTAGTCTGTAGTTAAACACATACAATCCCATGAAAGATCTAACGAATAAAAAGACTCCACCAAAGAAGCCTAAAACTAAATAACTTAGAATTTTTGGGCTAATAATTTTGTTTTTCATTAAGCATAAGTAATTATATAAAGCTAAATGTTTTTAAGATTAAATTAATTTAAATGTCAATTTAATTAAGAAATAAGTTCTTTTATAAAATGTTTAAATATTCTGTAATATTTTTTTTTCAATTGATTGAGTAAAAATAACCTTCCTCTTACAGTTATTTTTTGATTTTTGAAACTTCTTTTATCATATAAATTTTTAAATAAAAAAAGATACTCTTCTGACATTGTTTCAGCATTTAATGAATATTGGTCCATTTTTTTTATATAAATATCATAATTTGCAATTATTTGCTCGAGTTTTAGTTCAAAATCGTCAGTAAACCCAAGTCCAAAATCCTTGCAGTACTCAGTTGTTCCGCCACTATCTAAAAATAGTATTGGTAAGCCACATTGAGCTCCTTCAATATGATGGTTGCCTGATGGTTCATTTATAGAGCCAGTAACGTAAAGATGATAATCTTTAAGAATTTTTGCAAGTTCATCTCCTTCTTTTGGAGGTATGATTTTTGTGTTGACTAAGTTAAATTCCTCAGAAATGTTTCCGACATAAGCAAATTCAATTTTATCTTTCCACTTTTTTGTGCTTATAAGATCATCAAGTAATTTATAAACGGCATAACCTTTGTTTAAATTGGCACTCCAGTGATGAGTAATTATTTTTAGTTTTGAATCTTTTTTCCAAATTGAAGAATTAATATTGTTAAAAATATCTTTGTCTGATCCTGACAATATTACAGAAGATTTATTTGAACTCATTCCTAGATTTAAAAAAATATTTCTTAACCATTCACTAACAAAAACCACTTTATTAGCAACTTCACTTGCTCTTAAATATAAATCATTCAGTCCCGTTGTCTGTTTTCTTTCATCACATTCATTGATCCTGTGTACAACAACAACATTGGGGTTTACAAACTTTTTATATTTTTGAATATCAATATGATCGTAAGATGATGATGAAGAATTTTTTCCTCTTGGATCTGTCAATAAAATTAGATCAATGTCATCATCAACTAAGTTGTAAATGACTGTATGCCCCTTTTTGATTAAATAATTTGATAAGTTTATTACAAATAGGTTTCCCCCTCCCCAAGGTCCTTTTACTACATGAGATCCAATACTAATTTTCATTTTTTACCGACTTAAAAAGGGTTATAAAAGCTTCAAATCCTTTTGGGATGATTAATTCTTTTGATTTATTGTAAGCAAACTCAACAGATGGTTCAGCCCCATCAAAATTTTCCATGTTAAAAATTGACTTTGCTGCAAGGATATCGTCAGCTATTCCAACATTTGTAGAAATTATTGGTGTTTTAGTAATTCCACATTCAACAATTGCTTGAGGTCCACCCTCAAGCCTCGATGAAACTATGTATAGATCCAACAAATTATAAAGCTCATTCAATTCCGAAATTGTAACCATTTCAAAATACGAAAATTTTATTTTTTCCTTTTTCAATTCATTTATAACATAATTTCTTCTTTTACCAGCTAGTAGAACATGAAGATTATCCTTTTCTTTTTTAAAATGCTTAACAATTGTAATAAATTGATCCGGTCCTTTAATTAATTTGGGCATTTCCTGATTCGAGCCCTCCGAGTCTCGTTGAAAACTACCAACTATATATTCATCATCTGAAAATTTATATTTAGATCGAAGAGATTTTTTATCTTTTATTTCAAACCATTTATTCTGATTTACCCAAAAAGGAATATAAGTAATTTTTTTATTAGTTAACTTTTCTAATTGTGGAATGGTTTTTTTTGAAATTACATGATATTCAGATACATATCTATCTCTATCTCTAAAATCTTTTAAATCTTCCTGATTAAATTTATTTTCATCAATATGATAAATTGAGCAAATTACTTTTTTTTCTTTTAAGTATTTTGTAGGTAATTTTTGCCATGTCCATGGAGAAATTATCCAAATTATATCTGCTTTTTTTATTCTTTTGGTTGTTATAAATCTATTGTTATCAGACCACTCCTTTTTAAGCCTATCGACTATCCAGGATTCATTTAACTTGTTGATATAAATTTTCATTTCTCTTTATAAATAAAGAATAACAATTGTTAACTATAATTCTTATAATATTTTTTTTAAAAGATAGATTGGAAAATTCTTTAAAATATGAAAAAAGTAGTTATCACAGGTATTACAGGTCAAGATGGTATATTTCTAACAAATACCATTATTAAAAATCAAAAAGATTATATGATTTTTGGAATATCAAGAAATAAAAATAATAAGGTGTTTTACAATAAATTAAAATCTCTTAATACAAATGACTTTTCTAGAGTAAAAATAGATAACGTAGACTTACTAAATAAAGATAATGTTCAGGACTATCTAGAACATATAAGTCCAAATTATATCTATAACCTTGCAGGACCAAGTTCTGTTTATAAATCATTTCAAAATCCTGAGAAGGTATCTCTACAAATTAATGGAATTTTTGATAACCTCAGTAATTATATAATTAGAGCAAAAAACTCACCTAATTTTTTTCAAGCTTCAAGTTCCGAAATGTTTGGAGATAATGGAAAAGATTATCAAGATGAAAATGGAATATTTATACCAATCTCTCCTTATGCAATTTCAAAGTTGGAAGTCCACAATAAAATAAATGATTTGAGAAAAAAATATAATTTAAAAGTAATATCTGGAATAATGTTCAACCATGAATCAGAATTAAGATCTGATGAGTATCTTATAATGAAAATAATCAAATATGCAAAAAACATAGCAAGTCAAAAAAGAAAATTAACAATTGGAAGTTTGGATTATGTCAGAGACTGGAGTTTTGCTGGTGATATAGCTAATTGCATATATTTTCTTAACGAAAAGAATATAAATGAAGATTTTGTAATTGGCTCTGGTCAGGGAAGGAAAATATCGGATATATTAGATTTAGTTTTTAATGAAGTTAATAAAGATTGGAAAGATTTTGTTGAGATTGATGAATCTTTGTTAAGAAAAGGAGACCCAAAGATAATTATTTCTAAGCCAACAAAGTTAATCTCTTTCTTAGACTGGAAACCTAAGTTAAATTTTGAATCTTTGATTCTTAGGTGTTTTAATTTGTCTAATTAGCTATTTCTTACTAATTTTGCATAAAAGTTTTGTTCTTTTTTCATAATTGAAGAAATATTGTCTTCTGTATTCAAAAAATATAAAAATTTATTTAAAGAATTAACTTTATATCCTTTATCTATAAGGTCTTTAAACAATTTATAATCCTGAGCATAATAAAAATTTTCATCATACTTTTCAATTTCAATTAATGCATCTTTCTTAATCAATAGAGTGCCGTGAATAAAGGGATTCTTATATCTCATTGAAAATTTTATAGGTAAGTAAAAAGACAATCCAGGCCTTGCTTTGCCATTACCTATAATTTTAGATCTTGATGTACAAGCATCTAAATTATGCTCTCTTAAAAAAGCAACTTGAGTTGAAAGTCTGTCTTTAGAACTGTAGTCATCTGCATCTTGCCTAGCAATAAGTTGACCGGTTGCATTGTCAATTAATATATTTAAAGATTTAGTCAGTCCAATATTTTTTTTGTTATGAAAAATTTTTATTCTTGAATCTTTGTTTTCAAAGTTTTTTAAGATTTCTTTTGAGGAATCGTTAGAACAATCATTCATTATTAAAAATTCAAAGTTTTCATAATCTTGATTTAATATACTTTCTATTGACCTTTTCAATGTTTTTGAATTGTTAAAAACGGACATAACTATTGAAATCTTCATATCATACTTCCTTCAAGATGTTCTCTAAGTTATTAAATAAAGAATCCCTATTTAACTTTTTTTTGATATGATTGTAGGCTTTGTTACCTTCATTTTTTAAGAAATTAGTATCATTAAGCAGATTGAGCTTTTCCTTCAAATCTGAATAATTGTATTGTTCAAAAGATAAACTGTAGTCATCAGGAAAAAAGTCATCCATTCCCCCAAAAGATGGATAAATAGATGGAATCCCAAGGCTTGAGGCTTCACATAGTAACCTTGGCTGCCCTTCAAACATCTTCGTTGCTGTGATAACAGCTCTAGCATTTTTAATTTGAGAAATAGTATCCTCATTGCTCAGCTCTCCTATAAATTTGATACTTTTGCTCTCATAATTTTTAATGAGCTCTTTTTCAATATCCCCTGTACCAATAATTTTTAAAACTATGTCTTTTTGTTCTACTTCTTTCCATGAAGATAGAAGTTCATTTACCCCTTTTGAGTTTGTTAATCTGCCGGCAAAAACAACGTATTCACTTTCTTTTCTATTATCTATTAAATTATTATCTTCAAAATTTATTGGATTACAAAATATACCAACTCTATCATTGGAAATTCCTAAATTCTTTAAATATTCCTGATGAAATTGGTTCATTACAAGTAGTTTCATAGGATGATTTTGTAAAATATTGTAATATTTTTTCCCGTATCGTACAGCTAAGAATGACTTTATGAATGATTCTTGGAAATACTTGTTAAAAAATCCAAGTTGTTTTTTAGTTAGACCACACTTCGGACAAAAGATCTTATCTTTTAAATGGTTCTTTGTAAGATATGAATTTGTACAGTCATATCTAAAGTTGTGTAATTTAAGTAGTGTAAAAATATTGTTTTTTTTCAACAAATCAAAGATTCCTAAATTTGCCTTAAACCACGTATTGTGAACATATGCAACATTTGGTTTAAATTTAGAAATTACAGAATCTAATTCATTATTTGATAATTGATTTGAATTAGTTAAAAAAGCTATAAAGTCACGAAATGTAAGTTTTTTTGAATTATCAAACTCTAGGTACTCTACGTCAAAATAATTTCGTAGAAACACTAATTCATCAATAATATTTGAGTCTTCTCCTCCGAATGTTTTGTACTTATTGTTAATTACCAGCAACTTTTTCATTTATTTCATCTTTATGTGACACATCTAATTTTATAGGGTTAATTACCATAAAATTTAGATAAGATGAATAATATGAATGTTTTAGTGACAGGATGTTTCGGTTTTATAGGTTATAATTTTTTAAATTATCTAACTAAAAATTTTTCTGAAGATATAAATATAACTGGTATAGATTCTTTAATCACAAATACATCAAAATTAAATCAAATTGAATATGAGGATTCTAAGAATTTTAAATTTTTTCAATTAGACATAAATGACGTTTCTTCATTAGAAAAAAAAGATTTTGATTTAATTATAAATTTTGCTGCTGAGTCGCATGTCGATAATTCAATTTCCGATCCCAACAAATTCATTAGAAGTAATGTTATGGGTACAAATGAATTATTAAAGTTTGCTTACAAAAATCAAATTCAGAGTTTTATTCATATTTCAACAGATGAAGTTTATGGAAGTAATCCTAATGGATTCTCAGTAGAAGGTGATGTCCTTGATCCTTCATCACCTTACTCGGCATCAAAAGCCTCTGCAGAAATGATTTGTAATGCATTTGTAAAGACTTATGACATGAAGATAAAGATTTGCAGGCCTGCAAATAATTACGGAAACTATCAACAACCAGAAAAATTAATACCTTATACAGTAGCTAATTTATTATCTGGAAAAAATATAGAACTTTATGGAGATGGAAAAAATATAAGACACTGGCTTCATGTGGAAGATACTTGTTTAGCGATTATGACAATTTTAAAGAATGGCGAAAGTAATTCTATATACAACATTGGTTCTGATGAGTATTTTAATAATCTTGAAATTGCAAATATGATACTAGATGCTCTTGAATTAGATTCGAATAAAATTACTTTTGTTGAAGATAGGCCTGGACATGACTTTAGATATGCTGTAAATTTTGATGAATTAAAAAATATAGGATTCGTTCCACAAAAAAATGTAAGTACTGAAATTTCAAATATTGTTCAATGGTATAAAGAAAACAGAGCTTGGTGGGAAGAAGATTATTTAAAAGTTCTTGAAAATAGACTTAATAGAACGAAGTTAAATTAGATGTTTACATTTATATATTGTTTTGATGAAAACTACAATATTCAAGGCTTTATATCAATAATGAGTCTTCTTGATAAAGTTAGTGAAAAAATCAATATTGTTATAGTTCACAAGCAAAAAGAAAAATTTTCTAAATATGAGAAGTTAATAAATAATCATAATCATTTAGAAAGTCTTGAAATTAAAGCGATCAATACAAAAGATATTGAATTTCCCAATGTTGACAATAATCATGTTTCCGAAGCTACGTACTACAGAATGTATCTTGATCAAATTCAATTTGATAATACATTCAATAAGTGTGTTTATCTAGATGCTGACATAATATGTTTGAATAATCCTATCAATTATTTTCAAGAAATTTATACAAAATTAAAAGAACAGGGTAAGCCATTAGCTGCTAGAACGGACTATATCAAATTTAAAGACGAGCAGCATGAAGATGATGTCTTTATAAGAAATAAACTAACATCAATTAATTATTTTAATGCAGGAGTTTTATTATTTGATTATCAAAATTGGATTGAGAAAGGGTACTTTAAGGAACTAAGAAATATACAAAAAAATTATGACGGTACGATAAAGTTTTGGGATCAAGATTTATTAAATGTATTAATTGATGGTAATTATTTAGAAATGAATCATTTTTCAAATTTTCATATTGCCGCAGATTGGAATTATCCTGCTCATATTACTGAATCACATGCAATATTTCTTCATTACCAAGGAAAACCAAAACCGTGGCATATTTCTTTTATAAATGATTCCAGTACACAATTTTTTCAAGAAAATTATAGGAAACTATTGGGTAAGAAAGTATTTGTTACAAAAAGCACATTCTCAAGGGATTTGAAAGGATTTCTTAAATTGATATTTAGTTTACAAATATTAAAATGTTCATATCCATTATCTACTTTAAAAGAAGCTGTAAAAGCTCTATTCTTCTCTTCATCTATTAATCAATAAGATTATATTTTGTTTTTATGTAAAGTCTTTTTGCAATATTAGAAATAATCTTTAATAGATTTATTTTTGGCTTATAGGGAAGATCTATGTAAATGTCTTTAAATCGTTTATCAAATCTTGATTTAAATTTTATATTAAATAATATATTCTGAATCTGTCGCAATTGTATTCGATCTATATTTGTTTCAAATTTATCAATAAGTCTCAAAAGAGCAAAAAAATTACAGTACGATAAGAGTGAAATTTTTATATTTAATGTCATAGAATCTTTACCAGCCCAAGAGTTTGCTAGGGAGCTATTTGTCATATAAGTTCCTGTTGTGTCAAAAGAACAGTAATAATTCATAAGAAAATCAAAACCGAAAAGTTGTTTTGTACATTCAAAATGTTTCAATGCAAAATAAAAACTCTCTTTTAATTTATCTGAAAGCATAATTGAGGCTGTGGGCGTTGCTGGCAAAATACTGTCAATTTTTAAATAGCTATTTATTACATTTTCGGTAGAAACAACTCCAGTCTCAAAAGAGTAGTAGTCCTTGATTGTTTTGTTTTTATTTTCCGTCTCCTTATGAATGTTTATATTAGAAATTGCACAGCTAGTATTTTCTTTTTGCATTTTATTTATCAATATTGAGATATAGTCCAAATTTAACCAATCATCATCACATAAGAATTTTGAATACTTTGTGTTAATTTCTTCTATTCCAAGTACCCAGTTATCTATTGGGAAAGAACTTTTGTCATTTTTAATATACTTTATTTCTCTATTTGCTACTTCTAAAATTTGTTCTTGAGTCTGAAATATATTATTTTTTGTTTCTTGATTTGTTGAGCTATCTACAATTACACATATTATTTTCTCTTTGTAATCTTGATTTATAACTGAGTTGATTGCTCTAATTACCAAATCTGGCCTATTAAATGTTGGGATTACAACTGTTACTTCATTACTCATAAAATTCAATTCTACAATTTAAATGTATATATAACCATCCTTTTAACCATATGTAATTTATAATCTAAAATAATGCTTCAAGAAAAAACTATAAAACAAAAAAAATTAGACTTTAACAATTTAAAGGACGACGTTAGAAAAATTTTTCCTGAACTTTCTGAATTCGAATTAGAAAAAATAGTTGAAAGAAATCTTTGTACCAATATTTTTTCAGAAATAAAAGACGTTGATGAATGGTTTAAGAAAATAATTGAAACATCAAATACCTCTGTAGAAGAAATTAGTATTAATGAATGTGACTCTTGGAATGTTGATGATAAAGGTAATGTTTCACACAATTCAGGAGGATTCTTTAAAATTATTGGACTAAGGACTAAGAATTCAACGACAAGAGAAGTCGGAAATCAGGGATGGGATCAACCTATAATCTCAGAAGTAAATAATGATGGTGGAATTCTAGGTTTAGTAAGAAGTTATATTGAAGGGCTTCCCCACTATCTAGTTGAAGCAAAATTTGAGCCAGGCAATTATGGTTTTATTCAATTAAGTCCAACTCTTCAGGCAACATTTTCAAATATTGAAAAAGCTCATGGTGGTAGACTACCAAACTATTATGATTTTTTTAATGACTACGAAACTAGTAATAAAGATTACTTATTTAATCAATGGTTAAATGAGGATGGTGGAAGACTAAATCAGAAACGTAATAGAGGTCTTGTTAAGAATGTTCCTTATGAAGAAATTGAAGTTAAAAATACAAATTTTGCTTGGGTAAGCTTTTATCAAATCGATCAGTTTATTAAACAAGGAAGCATAGTCAATCCCCATTTAGCTAGATTGATATATTTAACATCCTCTTAAAAAATTTATTAAACGTATTTTCAATATATTTGATATCTTCGTTTTTAATATTTGTGTGGACTGGAAGCCTTACTATTCTATTTGAAAGTTTTTCTGTAATTTCAAGTCTTGAATTTAATTTAAGATCTTTACCTTTTTTTGAATTATGTAATGGAACATAACCTATGTAGCAGTTGACACCTTCATTTTTTGTAAATTCGATAAACTTTTTCGCTATCGTGTTGTTTTTAAATATAAGAACAAAAGCATGATAATTTGTTGTAGACAATGATGGCCCTTTTTGTACATATAAAGTATTTTTTAATTCTTCTTTTGAGAAATATGATGAATAAAAATTATGTATTTTTTTTCTTTTTCTAATTATTTGATCATAGTCTTCTAATTGAGCATAAATTATTGCACTTAATATATCAGGAACTTGAAAACTTGAACCAATTTCTACCCATTCATATTTATTTTTAATTCCAGAAATTACTTTTGATCTGTCGGTACCTCTCTCGTAAATAAATTTTGCCTTTTCTATATATTTTGAATCATTAACTGTAAGAAGTCCTGCATATCCACCTTGAATATTTTTAGTGTGATGAAAGGATATTGCAGATAAACTTCCAAATAGACCAACTTGTTTATTGTCCCAAGTAGTTCCTATGCCCTGAGCTGCATCTTCAATAATTGTTCCATTTTTTTTGAAATCTTTATAGCCAGACATATCGACTGAATAACCTCCATAATGTACAGGTACTAAGATATTATTCTTAGCATTTTTTATTACCCTATCTAAATTAATCATTAAATCATCAGGATTAATATCAAGGAACTCTATGTCATATCCCGCTCTTAAAAAGGCATTTGCTGTCGATGAAAATGTATAAGATGGTAAATAAACTTTTTGCTTTTTATTTTCCTTTGTTAATAAAGCTGCCATTTCTAATGCACCTGTTGCACTATGTGTAATAAATGTGTTTTTTAATCCAAATTTGTTTTTCAGTAAGTCTTTACATTTATCTTCAAAATAATCAGCTGTATAGTAATTAGAGTTGAGTGATTGATTGACATATTTTTTGACTTTATTTGATTTATAAGGTTCCTGAAAAAGGATATTTTTTTTCATTGATTAATTATTGAAGCTAGGTTTTCAGAATATTCAGAACCCTCAATTGATTTTATATAATTTACGAGTAAAACTTCATCAATCCAATTATTTCGAAATGCTATTTCATGAGGAGAGCAAACCAACAATCCTTGTCTTTCTTGTATGGTCCTAACAAAAGATGAGCTATTGTAAAAAGACTCTGTTGTTCCCATGTCAAACCAAGCTGTTCCTCTACCAATTTCACGATGTTGTACATTCTCTAATTTGTAATTTTTAATTATGTCTATTATTTCAAATTCATCTCTTCCAGAAACTTTTGTGTTCTTAAAATGTTCTTCGAATTTATCGTCAAAAATATATAACCCGATAACTGCATTGTTTGATATAAATTTTTTTGGTTTTTCAACAAGTGATAAAATTTTCTTTTTATCTTTAGATAGTTCAGCTATTCCAAATCTCTCTGGATCTTTAACATGTTGAGTAAAGACAGTTGTTTGATTATTTTCATTGAAGAAACTATGTAAATTAGAATAAAAGTTTTGACCAAAAATAAAATTATCGCCTAACGCACAAATAAATTTTTCGTAGTTATTTGTATCTAAAGCAGAAGAGATTCCATGTGGAATCCCCAAAGGAGAATCTTGAACGGCATAGTTTATTTGTACACCAAATTCTTCACCATCTTTTAAAAGTGATTTAAAACTATTTAAATCATTTCTATCACAAACAATAGTAATGTCTTTTATTTCAGCCAAAAGCAGTATTGATAACGAATAATATATCATAGGTTTATCGTAAATCGGAATAAGATGTTTGTTAATGTAGCTAGTTGTTGGAAGAAGTCTTGTACCGTATCCTCCACAAAGTAAAATTCCACCTGTTTTCATAGTTACTAATAATAATATTTACTTTTTTTGAAAGATACATTGATTATTTTTATTATTTAAAATGAAATTAGATTGAAAATATTAATTTCTGGCTTTGGAAGCCATGCAAAAAGAAGAATTATTCCTGCTTTACTTAACTGTAATGAAGTCAAAGAAATTGATGTAATATTAAGAAACAACAATAAGGACGATAGCCCAAATATTAAATTTGTTGATCTCCCTGAGATTAAGAATAAAAAATACGACAATGTAATTATTTCTTCACCTCCTTATGCCCATAAAGAAAATTTAATTTCTCTTAAAGAAAATTCCGATAACTTCATTATTGAAAAGCCTATTTTTGATAATTTAAATGACCTTACAGATGACAACCTAATATCTGAATTTAAAGGTAAAAATATTTTTGAGGGATTAATGTATATTTACCATCCTGTATGGAGTGAAGTTAAAAATATATTTGATACTGAATCTGTAATAGAATTTTCATCTTCATTCACAATACCCCATATTGAAGATACAAACTATAGATACATTAAAGACAAAGGTGGGGGGTTTACCTTAGATTTAGGAGTATATCCAATTTCATTATTTTTTAACTTAATTGGACATAACTTCGAAATAATAAAACAAAATTTGTATTGTGAAACTGATTTTCAGGTAGACCTCGGTGGAAATATACAGATAAAGACGGAAAAGGATATTATTTATACAGCAAAATGGGGTGCCGGATTTGAATATACAAATCATTTAAATATTAAAACAAATAAAAAAACATATAATTTTCCATTTATTTTTACAAAAGATGAGAATTTTTATTCATATTACATTGAGAAAGAAAAGAATATACAAAGAAAAATTGAAATTGGTAAGTATGACCAATTCCAGTTAATGTATGAATATTTTTTTTCAAAAAAAATAAATCAATACGGACTTAACAACGATTTATTCAAAACTTACAAATTATTATTCGATTTAATTAATAACAAATAGAATAATAACTAGTGACTATGATGAATTCACTAACTCTTAAGATTTAATAGATATGATTTAAAATAATTTTCATAAACATATCTAGCAAAGATAGCAAGAAGTAAAAATATTGCTATATTATTTACAATTAAGAGGCCGTTGCTTATGAAATCTAGAGTATATAATGCTGGATTAAATGACAAAGCAAAAAATAAAATCCACTTAACAACATTCTCACTATTTTTAAATAATTGGAAAAATAGAATATAGAAAAGTGGAAGTCTGTAGACATGATTTACATAAAGTATTGTTGGTAAGAACCAAAACATTAAACCGTACATAAGGTAACTGTTCATAAAATTCTCAAACTTTATATTCTTGTATATTAAATTAACTCTATCTGACAGCGTGACTACCGTAAAAATAAAGATAAGTAATACATAGAAAATTTTCCAATCAATATTAAAAATTCGTTCAAATACTAAGGCGTTATTTAAGAATCCATAACTTTGTACCCATAAAGTTGCTAAGGCAGTTGGATACTCATTTATAAATTTATCAAACGCAAAAATTAAAAAACTAAATGTAAGTAAAGTAATGTTAAAAATATATATTTTTTTCTCTTTTATTTTGAATGAGTAAAAAATTATACCTAACAAAATACCCATAACATGAATCTTATAAAGAGAGAATACAAAAATAATTAAACTGATGAGTCTTGGAAACACTCTATATTTTGTTAGGCAAAAAATAGAGATAATTAGCAATATTAGATCTACATTTAATAGAAATGTTAAAAAATTAAGAGGAGGACTTAAAAATAAGAATGAAACTATGTACCAATCAAATTTTAATTTGAAAACTATATAGAAATAAATAAATAACAGAAAAAGTAAAGTAGCAGTACCTATATTTCTAGTAATTAAGAGAACATCTCCATTTAAAGGTAAATATCTTTCTAAAGTACCCCCACCGGCCCAAACCTTTACTCCGATACTCTCATAGCAGTCTGGAATATCTCTATTGATACACCAACTAGCAAAAAGATTTTTTCTTAGGTCATCATACCTGTTTAATCCTAAATAAATTCTTTGAGCAGTAGTAGCCCACCAATGATGTGTTGACGGATCAAAATAAAAACCTGAAACAATTCTTGCAAAGTAAAATAAAAAAACTGTGGATACCATGGAATACTTTCTAAAGAGATTTTTATCATAAATATCATCTTTATTTATTAGATAATTAAAAAGAAAGAGAAATGGAAGAAATTCAATTTGGTAAAAAATAAAAAAGATAAAAGAAAAAGAAGTTATATATTTATTATTCAACTTTGATATAAGAACGGTCATAAAAAGGAAATACATAAAAAGATTATTTTGAGTTGGATCCAATTGAGAGAGGTCAAAAAGTTCATCCCTGTGAGGAGTAATTAAGAAAGTGTAATTTGTGATATTTTGGTTAAAAAAGTAATTTACAAAATAATTAAAAATTAAAAAACTCACTAAATTTAAACTCTGTTTATTTAGATTTTTTATTCTGAAACAATTAAAAATAAAGATACTATTAACTAGAAAAGTTATCACGATTGAAATTATTGAGCTTGTCCCAATGTAAAAAATATTTGAATCTCCAGATTCAAATTTCATTAATTTGCCAATACAAGCTAAATTTTTATAATTTGAACGAATTTCTAAATTATAATTTTTAAAAATGTTTGGTTTTTGATTTTCAACAATCTGATTTGTTTCATGTTTATATAATTCGCAATTATTTTGAATTCCTTTATCAATAGATAGTAATGAGCTAAACAATAGAAGAAAAACAGGTACGGCAGAAAGAAATATTATAAATTTATAGTTATTAAGTTTGTTCTCTATGTTTGTCACTTTTTCATAAAATAGTCTTTGATCTTATGAATTGTATAATCTAATTCTTTTGAAGTCATTAAGGGAAATATAGGTAAAGAAACAATTTTTTTTGAAAAATTTTCGCTATTTTTTAACTCATTAGATTTTATTTTTAGATACTTATAGGCTTTTTGGTTGTGAATTGGTATAGGATAATGGATCCCTAATTCAACACCTGATTCATTCATAAATGACATAAAGTTATTTCTATTAGGAACCCTGATAACAAATAAATGCCAAGTGTGATAGTTTAAATAAAACGTTTCAGGCAATACTAAGTTTTCAAATTCAATTAGTTCAGATAAATACAAATTTGCCACTTTATTTCTCTGCTTATTCCAGTCATCGATGTAATTTAATTTTTCTGACAAAACAATAGCTTGAAGAGTATTTAATCTTGAATTAAAGCCTATTTCATCATGTATATACTTTTTTTTACTTCCCCAGTTTCTTATTGATATTAACTTTTCAGCAAGCTTACCATTATTAGTTGTTATCGCACCACCATCACCCCATGCTCCAAGATTTTTACCAGGATAAAAACTATAAGCTGCAGCAACACCATACTTTCCAGGACTATTTTCTTTAAATGTAGAACCATGTGCCTGAGCTGAATCTTCAATATAAAATAAACCATTTTCTTTACATATTTTCTTAATTTCAACATTATCCGCTTGCTGACCATATAAATGTACTCCGATAATTGCTTTGGTTTTATTTGAAATATTCTCAACAATTTTTTCAACATCAATTAAATAGAAATTGTTATTGTCTGTAAAAATTGGTTTTGCACCTGTTCTTGTAACTGCTAGTGCTGTGGCAATAAAGGTATTACTCGGAATAATTACTTCATCACCATGACCAATATTTAGAGCTCTTAATATTAGTTCGATAGCATCAGTTCCACTGGAACAGCTTATTGCATATTTTGAATTTGTATATTTGGCAAAACTCTTTTCAAAATCTAAAACTGAATTACTTAAAATAAATTCACTCTTATCAATAGTGTGATCTAGTTTGCTCATTACTGTTTTTTTGATAGGTTTATGAATTCTATTTAGATCATTGAATGGAACTTTCATTTGTTTAAACTTAAACTAATTTTTTCCATTGTCTCAATTATTTTTAAGGTTAGTTCTTTTGAATTGACTACGTTAAATTCATTATCAATTATAAGTTTATAGAAATCTAAAACAACATTCATTAGTGGTTCAGATCTTATAATATTTGGAATTGTAATTATTCCTGATTTGACTTTAAACATGTTGATTTTGTAATCTGAAATATTGTTTTCTTTTTCAACACCTTTGTCCATAATCTTAAGTTCTTGATCAGGAAGAAGACCATTCCAAACTGCCATCTTTTTGTCTCCAACAACTTTGATGATCCTAGATTTTTCGGGATGTAGCCAACTTGAAAAAAGCGTAGCAAAAATATTTTCAAACTCTAAAGAAATATTAACTATATCCTCATTGGTTTTATTCAAAAGAGCTATTCCATTGGCCTCAACTTTAATTGGGGTATCATCAATTAATGCAAATAGAATTGAAAGGTCGTGGGTACTTAAATCCCAAGCAGCATTTGTATCTGTTCTTACTGGACCTAGATTTGTTCTTTCAAAACTTAAATGCAATAAATCTCCAAGTTCATTATTTTCAATTATTTTTTTAAGTTCTAAAATGCTTTGGTCATACAAAAATGTGTGATCAACTAGTAATTTTAATTTGTTTGATTCAGCTAAATCGTATAATTCTTTCGCCTCTGAATAAGATGTCGTTAATGGTTTTTCAACTAAACAGTGGATATTATTGTTAAGTAAAACTTTAGTTATTTCATAGTGTGTTGTTGTTGGCGTAGCAACAATAGCACAATCAATATTGTCAAGAATATCAATAGCATCATTTACATTGTTAAGTACTGGATAATTTTGAATTGACTCATTGTTTTCATATACAAAATTTTCATCGACTATTCCAACTAAATTAAAAAAGGAACTTTTATCTTCAATTATTCTATAAAAGTTCTTACCCCAGTATCCAAAACCCACCAGCAAAATGTTTAATTGTTTTTTCATTAATTTTTCATTTTATTCTTAAATAAAAGATTAGTTTAAAATTATGTTTAGAAATATAGAAAAAGCAATCTATTTCCTAATCTGTATAATAAATATTAAAAATGGATAATGTGCCCAGCTTTCATAAAAGTATTTCAGCTGTAGTAACTTTACACAATAAATCTTCAACAATATTGCCTACGTTAGACAAGTTGAAAATTGACTTAACAAATTTAGATTACGAAATAATTATTGTTGAGAATGGATCATCTGATAATTCTTTTGAACTAACTAAAAAATGGTGTTTGGATAATCCTGATGTTGATGCACATTTAATTACTTCTGAAATTGGCTTAGGTAATGCTTTCAAAAAAGGAATCGATTCTTCTACTAAGGACTTTATATGGTCTGTTCCTGCTGATATGCAGTTTGGTACATCAGACTTACTTTCATTCATAAGAAATTATTCAGAGGATATTTCACTTTATATTGGTTCCCGTCTTCACGATGATTCTGTAGTTGTTAGAAATTGGAATAGAAAGTATATTTCTTTAGTTTTTAATTTTGTTAAAAAGATATTAATCAATTCGAATGTTAAAGACACTATGGGAACAATAATTGGTGATGCGAAAACTATGAAGAAATATTATTTGCTCCCAAAAACCACTAAGTTTTTTTATATTACAGAGTTGATTGCATATTATGAAAAAGATGATTTAAAAATATTAGAAGTGCCTGTTGAAACCTTCACAGAGATAGATTTATCGAGTGGTAACTCTTCAACAGTTAATTTATTTCTGACGCCTATTGAAGTTTTCTTTAATCTAATTTCTCTAAGTTTTAGGTTAAGAAGATAGTAATTAAACTTTGTAGGGAAATGTTAATATTTTTCAAGAAAAACACTTCCCTCGTTTAAATTAAATTTAATAAGTTTTTTATTTTTTAAATTATATAAATAAACATTCTTTATACAAATTCTTTTAGAATTCATAATTATATATGGGCGATAGTTTTCATTCATTAATGCCTTTGTCATATTTTTTATTGTCTGAAAGTTTAAGTTTTTTGTAATTCTTGAATCGCTAGGAATTCTTTTTGGTGCAATTTTACTTACATTTCGTTCTTGCTTTTTT
The DNA here is from genome assembly GCA_902609285.1 of uncultured Candidatus Actinomarina sp. Lineage (GTDB taxonomy): Bacteria > Actinomycetota > Acidimicrobiia > Actinomarinales > Actinomarinaceae > Actinomarina. Next base: position 60,724 of record CACLRL010000002.1, read on the forward strand.
GCATTTTTAAACCCACTTTTATAATTCAAAAATAAATATTCAACCAATTCGACACTATGTCTAACCATTAATCTCCTAACTGTTACCTCATTTGGAACACTCTTAAATGCTTTAACTGTTTGTTTAACTATTTTTCCTGTGTCATACTCTTTTTCAAGGAAATGAAGAGTACATCCATACTTTTTTTCTCCATTGATTATCATTGCTTGAATGGGATGCCTTCCTCTATAATCAGGCAAAATTGATTGATGAATATTAAATGCGCCGTAATTTGAGATTATATTTGATACTTGGAGTTTTTCTGAAAAGCCTATGCTTATTGCAAGATCACACTCAAAAATATCGTTTTTATCATATTTTTTATATTTATAGTTAACATAACTATTTGAAATTAATTCAATTTTATATTGATCTAAAATATTTTTGTCAAGATTGTTAAGTATCTGTAAAGAGAACTCGCTACTTACAAAAAAAATAACCTTCTTCATATCTTATGGAATGTTTATTAAGTAAGTTTCTCTAATTGTTGCAAGAGTATTAAATTTTTCTTTAAACGAATTGAGATTACCATTAACCACCATTCCTTTTTTTTCTGTTGAGATTCCCAAACTATAATTCTTAAAACCTAAACTTTTATAATTATGAGCTATAAAATCAATCGTATTTATTAACGGACTTGATTTTATAAAATCATAATCTGTACAAAAATAAAAAGAATGAACCGTTTTAGTATCTAATTTCATTACTAGAGAAGCTGATATAATTTTACCTTCTAGATTTTTTGTAACAAAAAGATCAAAATCATCATTTAAATTTTCGATTAAATAATTTAATTCTTCAATTGAGTGAGTTGGTTTTGTATCGTGTTTTACTAAATTTTTTTCTAATATTTTATAAAAATTTAAAATATCTTTTTTTTCTAAAGATTGCAATGTATGGAAATTTTTGTTTTTCTTTAGAATCCTTTCAAAGTTTTTTGAATATTTAGTATTATCCAGTTCATCAAGAGGTATATATTGGGAGATTTCCTTAAATACTTTTGTAGTTTCAGAGTTAGTTACATACTTAAATTTATCAAAATAATTTTTAGACATAATGCTATAAGGAAATCTTATTTCAAGTTCATTTAATTTTCTTACTTTACATTCTTGATAGATTATATTCTTTATCTCACTCACTTGCTCTAACTTCAAGTTTTGTTTGTATATTAACCCGCCATAAGATGCTCCAGGATGAGATACTAATTTGTCATTTAATACCGCGGCTGCCAATACAGCAACTATTTCATTATCCAATGTAAATATAAAAGAAAGATCTTCAAATTTTTCCTTATGGTAATTTAGAAATTCTCTTCTTGAATGCAGAGTCCCTCCGCTGGTACTTAATACAAATTGATCCCACTCATCAGATACGTTTTGGGAAAAAATAGAATACTTTATTTGATCCATAGCTTTAAATTATATAGATTGTATTTAAAAAATTCATTAAATTTTTATACAAAGAAATAGAAAAACAAATCTTGTTTGAATAAATTTTACTTATCTGGTTAATACTTCTTTATTTTTTTCCCAGAACTCATTCATTATATTTAGGCCATACTCAGTTATGTGGGGAGATAAATCTGAATAATACAATCTATTAGTGCTTATATCAACAATCGAGCATTGCTCTTCATTACAAAAATATTCATGAGGATCAACAAAATAAATATTATCACCCAAATAGTCATCAAATATATTTGTAAGCACCTCTCTGTCTTCTAGGGATACATCTTTATCAACAGTACAAATCTCAAAATTTCCTTTTAATATAATGTCGTTGATATAGTTAACATTACCCTCACAAGTTTTAGGTATGTCACCAATAAGTATTATTTTCGAGTTTTTTGATGAAATCGTTTTTATTAAAACATCAAATTTTTCTTCAAAATTTTCAAGTTTTACCTTATTGTCTTTACGAGGTAAATCACCATCTAATTTAAACCAATCTCTTGAGAAAGAAATAAGAACTATATCATCAATAGTTAAGTTTTCATTATAAAAATTAAGGTGTTTTTGATAACTATTAGCAATACAATTTTGACCAACCCCACAACCCTCAATACCTTGCATCTCTCTAATAAATCCCCAATCTACTAAATGACTAAAATTATATTCTGGCTTGGAATTATAAATTTTTGAAAGACTAAAATAATGATTCGTTGAATGACTATCGCCAATTAAATAAACATTTTTTTTCTCAGGACTGTGGGTCATACAATTACCAAAAGGGTCTATAGTTTCTTCTGGGTGATAACACTCTATCTGGTTAATTATATTTTTATAATCATTTTCTTCAAAAATCACAGGATTTTTACCGGACAATATATTGTTTCTTTCTGTATTTTGAATAACTACAAAAATTGAAACAAATAAAATTGAAGTCGTAGCAAGTATTGAACCAATTACTTTACTTTTATTTTCTGGCAAAACTTTTCTAAATGGTTGCTCTACATATTTAAATGAAAAATAAGACAACAAAATTATTAGTAATGTTTGAGCTTCAATATTTAAAAAAGAAACATTCGACCATTTAGTAAGTGTTATTACTGGCCAATGCCATAAATAAATCGAATAGGATAGTGTCCCTACGAGTGCCAGTTGTTTGTTGTTTAAGAGTTTTGAACTTTTAACTTTATACCCTGAAAGATAAATTATAAAAGCTCCGATAATTGTACTTATTAGCGTTAAGTTTCTTGAGTACTCTGTATTCACAACAAAAGTTGCCAGTAAAAGAAAAATACTTAAATTTAATGGAATTTTGTTTAAAATTTTAGACAGTTCGTCTTTATAAATTGAAAGTAAGCATCCTATTCCTAATTGCCAGAATCTAAAATGTATCAAATAGTAAGTTGCGTTAGGATCACGGTTTTGATAAATATAAAACAAAATAAACGAAGTTAAAACCAATGTGGTGAATAAGTGTTTACTGTATTTTTTATTTTTAATCAAATACAACAAAATAGGAAAAATTAAATAAAATTGCTCTTCAATACCTAAAGACCATGTATGTGTAAATGCATTCAACGAAGATTCGGTTGAAAAATAATCAAGGGAGGAAAGATACAAATAAATATTTGAAATGGCAATTGATGAAAAAAGACCCACTCTCAAAGTACTTTTATAATAAAAATCTAAAAAATAAACAAATATAGAGGTTGATGCAATAAAGAATAAAAGTACTGGAATTATTCTTCTTAATCTAAAGAAAATAAAATCTGAGAAAAAGCTTCGCATATTTTTATATTCCATAGAAAAATACTTATTAGTAATTACGAAACCGGAGATTATAAAAAATAAATCTACTCCAAGATATCCACTGTTGAAGTATTTAAAGTCAAAATGATTTAAAATTACTGCAACTACAGCGATACCTCGCAAACTATCAATGGAAATATTATGCTTTACGTTTATAAGTTTTAGATATTTAGATTCCTCCAAATTAAGAAATATAAAAAAAAGATTGTAAAATAAACTTTCGATAAAAAATTTAGTTGCATCAAAATCAAGTGAAAAGAAATAATTAAGAACAAATATAAAGTATGTGATAAATATAAAGACATATGTATTTGTAAAATTGTTTTTAAAATTTACTATTTTTGTTGTAAAGAAAATAAGAAATAGTAAAAATATTTTAAAAAAGTTTAATAGCTTTTCACCTGTGAATGTAAATAAATTTACTTTGATATAAGATGTGTCGTCTATTTGTTCAAAAAAAGTTACTTCATAATTTATAACTTTTCCCAAGCAGAGAATATTTTTAATATCAGGAAATATTGATACAGAAGTATTCTTATTTTGTATTTCTAGGAGAACATAGTTTTCTTGAAGGAATTTTTCTTCAAAATTAGAACTTCTGAATTTACATAATGATTGATCAATTGTATCTAAAGAATAACTATCTATTGGTTGGAATATTTGAAAAAGTAACGATAATAATATAAAAGATATAACTATAAGAATCGTAATCGAAAAGTTTCCCCTCAAATTCAAGCTTTTGTTTATAAAATTTTTCATTTTACTTATTATTAATTAAAACATATTTACTGATTGATTTTTAAACTAATTAGGAATACTCTCTAACTGTACTTTTTTATTGCTCTGTTATTCAAATATTTTTTAGCTTTGCCTTGAAAATGGATGTTTGCAATATCAATATTTTTCATATTCAATTCATCAAAAATTTGAAATTTATTCAAATCTTTATTATTAAGAATCTTAATCATTCCTCTAAAATTTTCCTTATATTGTTTTGAAGACTCGTAACCTTCGGGATCATTGAGATCATTCATAAATACAATTTCATCTCCCACATTATTTTTAATTGGAAGCATTAAGTTTTTAACATTAATTAAATCTAAATTATTAAGTAAATAGAAGAGAGTCATATCACAAATTCCGCCACCTCCGTTTTCTTCATGGAATAAAATTTTTTTCTCTATCAATTCAAATTTAGATTTATTCAAAAACAAATCTTCATAAAGTTGTATAAACTCAGAGAAAAAATTTCTACTTAGTAAAGATGAATGGATGCTTGCAGTCATATGTTGAGGATTATCAAAATTATTACTAATTAAATATCCATTTTCTTCATCAATTAAAAGATCATTTACATTTGAAAGTAAAATATTGTCACTATCAATATGAAAGATTTTATCTAAGTTATAGTCTTCCATAAACAAGCCAGTAATAAAAACTCTTAAGTACCAAAGCCAAACAAATTCTTCCTGAGTTGTGTTGTAAGGTTTAAAATATTTTTTAAATTCTTCTATCGTATAATGATTTAGATATTTCGTATAATCAACAAACTCAACATTATTCATACTTGACAAAGAACTGACACTTGAATCACCAACTATTACAATTTCGTTATTTTTTGATGTAATTTCACAATTATTTTTTAAATATTCTTGATAATTAGTATGAAATATAACTACTTTTGTACCTGTCATCTATTTAATGTTAATTTAAAAATGAACGTAATATTCGATTTAAATTTTTGATGTAAAAAAAATGATTTTAAATTAATTAAAAATCGAGGTTATATTGAGATTATCAATGAATAATTTCGAAAACAGGGATAATAAATTAATCAACAGCTACGAGTTTGCTAGAAATGCAGACATTGTTTTTTCGGAAGTAGTTTCTAACAATGAATTCAGTAAATTAAATTTAAAAAATTTTACTATAGTTTTTAAGCAAAATTCAACAATTCTTTATAAAACAAAAAACTTTACCCTTAGAGAAAACACAGTAATTTTTACAAGTATTGTTTTGATTGAAGAACTATTTAAACTACTTTATCAAATTAAAGATTTTAGAAATATAAAAATAATTTGTGCCCAAGGAGATGACGAATTCTCCAATATACTTTTAGAAAAAAAGCCGAATTGTGTATCAAAAATCTATAGTACTAACGTTTCTGCAAAAAATGAAAAACTGATACCAATACCAATTGGTTTATCAAATAACTATTCACCAAAAAATTTGCTAAGCAAAGATTTTAATAAATTAAATATTGCAGATTATTTCAAATCTAAAGAAAACTTTTTATATGTTAATTTTCAAGAAAATACAAATAGTTCTAAGCGTGAAAATATATATAGTTTCTTTGAGACTAAAGAATGGGCAAAAGTTGAACATCCAAATTTAGAATTAAATGATTACAAAAAAAATCTAGAGAATTCATCATTTGTTCTTTGCCCATGGGGGAATGGTTTTGATACCCATAGAGTATGGGAAAGCTTATATTCTGGATCTATTCCAATAATTGAAAATCACTTGGCTTATCAATATCTTGAAAGTCTTCCTGTCATCTTTATAGATAATCTTGTTAATTTAAACGAAGAATATCTAAATGACTCAATAAAAAGCCTATCTGAAAGTGACTTCAATTTTGAAAAACTTTATATGAATTATTGGATAAATAAAATAAGACAAGAGGAAGTTTTAGGAGAAATAGGATACACAGTAAAACAAAGTCCTTTTTCAAATTATCTATTTATATTTCGATTTAAATTGAAACAAAAATTATTGAGTATTGATAAAAAAATTAACTTTAGATTTAAACAAATTAAAAATTTTTTTTCAAAACAAAATTAAGTAATTTATAAAGTTGAAGGTTGAATCTTTCTAAAGACCTTAAAATATAACTTTATATGATTAAAGATGAAAAAATTAATTTTTATATATCTCTTTTACTAATTGTTCTAATTTTTGTTATATTCGTTTTTAACTTTCTTAATTATGATCCTATATATGGCTATGATGCTGAAGCACACTATGAGTATGTAGAGGGCTTCTTTGCACTACTAATACCAAATTTATCAGACCAGGCAAGTGATGAAATTACTAGTGAATTTTTTAGTCCTCCTTTGCCCTATGCTGTACCTGCAATATTTAGTTTTATATGTAAGAATATGATTGATGTAGCTGATGAGGCTAAATACTGTCAAAAATACTATGGAAAAATTATTCAGCTGATAAATGCATCGTTATATTTTCTTACTTTATTTTTTTATTTATTGACTTTTAAATTTATTACTAAAAAGAAACTTATCAATTTAAACGTCTTATTGCCAATATCTATATTGGCTGTGAACTATAGAACTTTCTCAATGCTGAGGGGTGAACCGTATATTATTTTTATAAATAGTATTCTATTATTTCTGTTGTCAAAACATCTCGATAAAAACTTTAAACTTGAAAAGAGAGATTATCTTATATTTGGAATATTACTTGGTTTAATGGGCTTAAGTAGACAATGGGCATTTCTATTATTTCCAGCTTATGCCTATTTTCTTTTTTTTAAAAATAGTAAAGATATAAGAAAAAAAGTTTTTAAATTTTTAGTTTATTCTTTTTCAATAGCATTTATTGTATGTTCTTGGTTTTATTTTAAATTGTTCTTTGAGTTTGGAACCTTTACTGCATTTAATATGACCCCAACTAATTTCAGTCTATATAATCAACCAATTGATTTTTACTTAATAAATAGTGATGAAATCCTGTATCTTTTCACAAAACCCATAAGGCCATATTTGAATAGTTTTTTTGGAATCATTTATTCTGATGTATGGGGTGATTATTGGGGATACTTTGTGTTTACAAGTAAATATTTAGATATTGGAAGAAATCAACTTGCAATTGGGGATTATTTGGCAAGAGTGAATTTAATTTCAATCATTCCAACTATATTTATTTTTATTGGATTATTAAAAAGTAAACTTGCTTTACAAAAAAATAATCTTGAGAAGTTTCAGCCTTTTCTAAATTTTATAAAACTTTCAGCATTATTCACTATATTTGGATACTTTTGGTTTTTGATCAAATTTCCTGTGAGTGATGCAATTAAAGCTACATATTTGATTCAATTTTTTCACTTAATAACTATTCCATTAATTTTTTATTTAAACTACTTACAAAAAACAAAAAAGAAAATGTATGGTTTTTTTATTACAACATTGATGCTGGTGTTTGTTCATAATTTTTCAGCTTATCTAAGTCATTTTTAATTATAATTTTTTTCAAAAAAGTTAATCCACAGTCTTCCATAAATGGAGTGACGCGATTGTTCTGAAAGGTAACCACTTTTCAGCATATATATCATATAATTCCCAATCCACTCCATCTTTAACCATTCCTGCCTTGTTCATTGCAAGTCGTAAACCTGCGTCTCTACTTGAAAATATATTTTGCTTTCCTAAGCAAAATATTTCAAACATATTTACTGACCATGGACCAATCCCAAAGACTGACAAGAGCTTATAATTTAATTCATCATTATTCATTTTGCTTAAATCAATAAAGTCTTTCTTCAAGTAACGTTCTGATAGCTCTTTGATGGTCTTTGCTTTATTTTTGCTTAGACCAAGATCTTTAATATCGTCAATGTTCAATTTTTTAAAATGTTTTTCATTTAAATATTTAGTGTTGAAATTTTGTTTAATATTTTGAAATATAGAATTTGCTGCTTTAGTAGAGATAAACTGTGAGATTACAATTCCAGCAAGACTATCGAATTGGTTTTTTTTACTTGATTTAAAAATTATATGTCCATTACTATCAATAATTTTTTTTAATTTTTTGTCTGCACTTCTTAAGTACTCTTCTTGTTTTGAAAATTTCATAAATTTATTACAATATTATTTTTTCACTTTAATAATATCTCCTTTTTGTTCTAGAGACTTAATTTAGTCTGATAATATGGTTCGAATTCATAGTTATAATCGTTTAGAGGTTAAATGAACGAAAATAAATTAAAAGTTTTACTAAAAAAAAATATGCTTTTTATATTTTCACTTCCTATAGTTTTGAATGCTGTTTTCAACCTTATTCAAAATATTGATTCTGAATTCTTTGATCAAATAAGCTATGCAAAAGTTTGTTCTTTTATATTTGGTTCAATATTTTTTATATATTTATCGGATATATTAAACAATCTATTTAATATTGGTGGAAGATCACTCGCGTTAGTTTTATTTTTAACAAGCTTCTTCACATTTGATGCAATATTTTTATTTATAGGAAAAACATTTAGCTTTCAATCTGTAGTAATTTTTATATCATTTGTTTGGATGGTCTTAGTTTTCTTAAAAACAAAAAGTTTTTCGTATATTTTAAAAATTTTCTCCATATTTTTATTTTATAGAATATTTAATAACGTATTTCTTACTGATATTTTAGATAATTCTACCTATCAAGAACTTAATACTGATGTTCCTGTGCAGTGGTTTGATATTGCAAGGATGATTTATGAAAATAACTATTACTTTGCTCTACAAAATAATTTAATTGAAGGACAAGGATTGCTCCCTAGCTATATCCAAGCCCTATTGGTTGAAATTGGATTTAGTGTTGAGATTTTTCAGTTTGTTCAGGTAAATTCCTATTTATTTTTAACTTTTAGCCTGTTACTGGTGGCAGATTTAAAAATAACAAATAAAAATAAGTTGATTTTGTCTCTTCTTTTTATGTCTTTAATTCTGAATAATAACTGGCTCGAATATTTATTAATTAATTCCTTGATGCTTGAGGGAATTGTGAGCTTTTTAATATGTGTATATTTAATTAATTATGAGCGAATGTTAAAAAAATCTGAGTCTGTCTCACTAATATTTTTTATTACTTTTGGTGGTATGGCTCTTACAAAAAATTTCGTCTCACTAATTTGTATATCCTTGATTGTCTTTAGTATTTTTCTAATAAGAAAAAATATTTATGTTATTGGTAGTTTTCTGATTTATGTTTTAAACCTTCTTTATCAAAAGATTTATTTTACGGAAGTACAAAATTTTGCGTACACTAGTGAAATTGATTTCAGAGATCTTATACTTGATTTCATCAATTTAAGGGATTTGGATTTTACAAATATAGTAAATATCATTAATCAGTTTTATATTGATAAACCTACTAGCTATCTAGTTGTTGGGTTTTTAATATTTAATTTCATCAATCTGTATAAATATGGAACAAATTTGAGGACAGAAAATTTGATGTTTTTCTTTGTTGTCTTGAATTACATTTTAGTAAATTTACTATATGTATCTTACTGGAGAAATGTAGAATACGAATCTTCATATAGATATATCATTAATTGTTTTCATTTAATTTTTATATCTTTAAGTATTCAGCTTTCAAAACTTGAAAAAGTTTAATAGTTTAGAATATTTTATAATTTTAAAAAATATTAAAATTCCATCTTTGATGTTTATTTTTTTACCGTCGCTATATAGTCTTCCATCATAATTTATTGGCACTTCGATAATGTTTAAATTTTTTTGAAGAACTTTTGATAATACTTCTACTTCGATTGCAAATCCTTTTTCTTTTATATCTAAACTTTTCAATACATCTGTCTCAATCAACCAATAGCAGCTTGCAATATCAGAAACTTTGTAAAAATTTATTATCGAAAAAAAATATGTAAGATATTTGTTGCCATAGTAAGTAACTTTGTATTGATTATTTCTTTTTTTGGTACCAATTGTTCTAGAACCTAAAATTAAAGTTCCTTGATTTTCTTTTGATACATTAAACATTTCTGGAATATCCGATGGAAAATACTCTAAATCAGCATCATGAACAATCAAGTGTGAGGTTTTTACACATTCAAGACCAGCTTTAATTGCATTACCTTTTCCTTCTTGTTTTTTTAAGTTAATTAGTCTTAAAAAATTATATTTTGAACATAACATATTTGCGATTTCCATGCTTTTATCTGTTGACTTATCGTTAATTAAAATTATTTCTTCAAACAAATTAGTTTCTATGAGTCTTAAAACTGATTTTTCTAAATATCTTTCCTCATTAAGAAAAGGAACAATTGCGGAAATTTTTTTACTTGGAAATTTATTCACTACTAGCCATTTTATTTAAATTTCGATCTTCGTTCAAGATAAACAAATTTTTAGATTTTTTGTTTGATAAAAATTTTATTATTTTTCAAAAGGATGTTTTATATTTAGAATTTTAAAAACTCGAAATATTATAAATATAATAATTCCGAAAATAGCCCAAGCAAAAATTGTAGTACCTAGGCCAATACCTGCAGCGTTAGCACCCCCCAGGCCGGCCCCCAAAGATCCTGCACTCCAACTTATCGTTCTATATAGTTCAATTTTTTGTTTTTTATCTAATCTGTCAAACCATTTACGCATAAAATCCCTAGTTATCTTTCAAATATTTTAACCTAATGATAATTAAATTTTCTATAAACTTTTATCACTACATAATTTTGAAATATCTCAAAGCTTGAATAGAAAAATAAATTATTATAAAAAGTAAAAATACAGCAAAAATAATATCCCTTAGGCTTACGTCTGCAGGTAAATGAATGGCGCCATACCCTAAAGCAAGCACACTACCAAAAGCTATTTGGATCCATTGTTTTTTTCTTTCATTTGGATCTTCTGTTTCTTTAAGTTTGTTAAGATTTTGCTTAATATATGCAGCGATAAGTTGAAAAAAATTCATTAATCAAATTATAAAAGTTTTTGACGAGGATTTGTTTTAAAATAAATAAAAGATTTGTGGCCAGAGGCAGAATCGAACTGCCGACCCCTTGTTTTTCAGACAAGTGCTCTACCGACTGAGCTATCTGGCCGTATAGCGGGGACGACGGGATTCGAACCCGCGACCTCCTGCGTGACAGGCAGGCGTAAACTCCAGACTTTACCACGCCCCCGTATTGATAAATAGATTATAATCTAAAAAAAAATTCTTCGTAATGAAATTTTTATCAATACAATATAACTGATGAAATTAATTAACATTTCTAAATATTTTTTTAGGTTTGCCTTACTTCAAACAATCCTCACATCGTTGACTATATTTTATTTTGATAATTTTCTAATTTCTAATCAAGAATTTAAACAGATTATTTATCAAAATCTTGTTGAGGATACTCAAAGATTTTTTCCTTTTGTAGAATTTGAACTCGTTACCGTTGATACATTTTTTGCAGTTTTAATATTTATCTTCTTAGTTATTCTTTATTCGACTAAATTTTATACATATGTAAATGAATTATCATTTTCTGTAAACAGAAATTTATTAGATGAATACTTCCAAATTTATTTACTTTGGACAAGTTATCTTTTTATGAGTTTTTATGTATTTAGATTTGAGAATGTTTCAAGAGGGTATTTGTTTCTTTTCTCTTTTATAGTTCCATTAATTCTGCTTTTATTTCGCAATCCAGAATTTATATCTTCATTACTAGGAAGATCTGTTACCAATGAAAATTATATATCGATCAATCTAGATGAGAATTCAAATTTCAGAAATTTAAGAATTATAACTTTTAGGAAAAATCTAGGAAATATGGAGTTAGATACTAATGATTCAAGTCTAATTATCGATAAAATTGACGAATTAAATAAAGTTGAAAAAATAAATCTAATAGTTATCAATTTAGAAGATATTACGACTTTGAAGAAAAAATTGGAAAAGTACTTAATCGAGGTCAATAAAAAGGTTCTGTTAATTTCAAATTCAAAACCAAAATTTAATGCAAACTTTATATTTAGACAAGATATTTTAGATGGAACTTTTTTTACATACTTTAATAATGATATACAATATGGATCAAAATACATTATCAAAAGGTTCGTAGATATAGTACTTAGCACGATTGGGATAATTATTTTTTCGCCAATAATGCTTATTATTGGAATTTATATTGTTGTCTTAGATGGTTTCCCATTCTTTATAAAACAAAAAAGAGTTGGTCTTCATGGTGAAATGTTTAATATGTATAAATTTAGAACTATGAAAAAAGACTCTCATAAATTGAGAAAGTCATTGAACGACTTAAATAAATCAGATGGACCATTATTTAAAATAGAAAATGACCCAAGGATTATCAAAAGTCTTGGGTTTGTAAGGGAATATAGTCTTGATGAGATTTTACAATTTTTCAACGTCTTAAAAGGAGATATGTCAATTGTTGGACCTAGACCATTATTCGATGATGATACACAACTATTTAATACAAAATATATGAGAAGACTAAATGTCCTTCCTGGTATTACAGGATTGTTACAAATAAATGAAAGAAATACTTCAGAATTTGAAACATGGTATAAATATGATATTGAGTACATTGAGAATTGGAGCCTGTATCTTGATTTAAAAATTATTTTAAGGACACCGATTGCAATTTTTTCAAAAAAAATAAAAGGTTTATAGAGTTTTGTGGGTCGGGTGGGAATCGAACCCACGACCTTGAGCTTAAAAGGCTCCTGCTCTACCAATTGAGCTACCGACCCTGATACATAATATTACATGATAAAAATTTAAAAACTAATCTATTCTTCTTCTCCAAAAGAATTCGATAAACGCTCAATTTTTAATCTGTAATCTTCAACAACTTTTAATAATTCTTTTGATTCGTTAACGGATCTAAGTTTTGTATTTAAGTCTTTATTTAATTGATCAAGTAAATTTTTTAATCCATTCATATTTTCATTAAAATTTTTATCTAAATTGTTTAAATCGTTCACTTTCTAACTTTTCTATATTTTCGCTTTGTCATTAAATTTTAAACCTGGATTTTTTGTAAGCCTTTGTTTTGCCCATCTAGCTGGCGGTATCAACCTGAAAAACGGTGGAAGAAAAGGTCTTGTAATTTTTAAGAAAGTTAAGTTAAAAATAAGAATTAAAGATTTTAACTTTGTAGTTTTTATTCCATATAAGTTTTTAAATTCATTGGGCAATGTATTAAATGCTGTAAAAGCAATGAAGGGCCATATAGGTTTAATATGTTTCGGAACAGGACCACCAGATATTATATCTTCAACGTCTCTTGCAACATCAGTCATAATCAAATAATTTTTCTCTTTACTTTTTTGAATTACCCAATCTCTGAGGTCGTTATGTGTCTTAGGCATTTGTTCTATATCAATTAAAACTAATTTTGCAGATAACATATTTTCTCTGTGATATTGATTTTTTTCTTCTTCCGACAGCTTTTTAACAGTTTTTTCGTAAAAATATATGGATGATATCTGTAGGCATGCATGGACCCAGAGCAATTGTTCATGATCAAGTGCGTCATAAATGTTTCCCGTTATTTCATCTTCTCCTTTTATTACTTCATGCAATCTATTAATTCTTGTAGCACTATCATCTGCTTCTTCAATTGTTCCAAAAGTTACAGAATTCTGTAAAGATAAGGTTCTAATTAATCTTTTCCATGGGTCACGCTGATAAAAAGAAGTCTGTCTTGCTCCAGCAGCAATAAGAGGATGTGCTGCGTGCATAAGTAAAGCTCTTGCCCCACCAAAAAGAACAGTAATCTCTTTATTAACCTTCCACATCATTGATTCTGGGCCAAAATATCCTGGGTCACCGGTCATAAGTAAATTTTATCAATATCACACTCTATAAAAAATATTTTTCATTAATAAAAAATTTATAGTAGCTTTGAATTATGAAGCAAACTTTGAATTATGTAACTTATCAGACATTTCCTGCATCAACAGCAAATAGTCTTCAATCTATTTCTAACATCAAGTATTTTATTAAAAAAGGTATAAATGTATGTCTATATTTTCCTCTTAGAGAAAAAACGAGTTCTAGTGATTTAAAGGTTTTGCAAGAATATTATTCCTTCACTGAAAGTCTTGAGATTAAAGGTACAAGTCATTATCTTCCACATGGAAGGATCAAAATATTTAAAAAAACTATGTTTCATGTAAGTCATTTTCTTTGGTCGAGAAGAACAATTTCAAAATATTTTAAAAAAAACAATGAAGAAATTATCTTTACAAGATCTGATTGGATTGCATTTTTTGCTGCAAAAAAGAAATATAAGGTAATTTTTGAATGTCATCAAAAGTCTAGAATCAGAAATTTTGTCCTCAAAAAAATTGGTTTTTATGATAATGTATACATAATATTTCTAAATAAAAATTTACAAGAAAACTATAAGAATATAAGCAATTCAATTGTTCTTCACAATGGAGTAGACATTGACTTATTTAAAGAAGACCTTCAACAAAAAAGGAATTCTATTGTTTATGCCGGTAACTTATCACGTTTTGGAGTTTCTAGGGGTTTTCCAGAGTTTTTAAAAAAATACAATGATGAAAATATTTTTCAAGAGTTCAATCTTGAAATCATAGGTGGAGATCTTGATCAAATAGAAGAATTGAAAACTATAGTAAAAGATTTGAATATTGAAAAATATGTAATTTTTCATGGAAGGAAAAATAGAAGTGAGACAATTAATATAATAAGAATGTGTAAGATAGGTTTGCTTTTAAATAATGCAAATAATACTCATTCTTATCAACATACATCTCCTTTAAAATATTTTGAATATATTTATGCAAAACTGTCTGTAATAGCACTGGACTTTCCTTCTCATAGATCCCTTCCTTTAAATCAAAAAATTTCTTATTTTCATCTTGATAAGAATGGGAGTTTAAATGTAGCAATTAATCAGTCTAAAAATGATGATGAATTGAGTACTGCAGAATTTAAAGATATAAGTCTAGAGACACGAATTAAAAAAATATTAGATTTTGCTTTTTAAAAGCACGCCTGGAGGGATTCGAACCCCCAACCCTCTGATCCGAAGTCAGATGCTCTATCCAATTGAGCTACAGGCGCTTAAATTGTTTATAAATTATATCTTTAATTAGATTTTCATTTATATAATAGTTTCAATTATGGATAGTGTTCGTATTTTAAAGACTAAGATATCACTCACAAATATTGAAGAGGTATCGGAAGTTTTAATTAACAGTAGGAAAATTTCTGTTGCTATATGCAATGCAAATACTCTCGTGAGAAGCTATAAAGATGAAATAATTTGTAATACTATTAATTCTTTTTCAATAAGATGTCCGGATGGATTCCCAGTTGCTAAGTCATCAAGATTGCTTTACAAAAATAGACAGAAGAGGGTTGATGGATACAAATTGTTTCTGAATACAATCCAAGAAGGTATAGAAAGTAATACTTCACATTATTTTTTTGGTAATACTCAGGATATAACAAAAAAAATGATTGATGAAATAATCAAAATACACCCAAAAGTAAACATAAAGGGGTTTGCTTGTCCTCCAATGCATGAGGTAAATGAATTGTCTAAAAAGAAATATTTAGAGGATATATTAAAATTAAATCCTGACATTGTATGGGTTTCTTTAGGATTCCCCAAGCAAGAACAATTTATAGATTTAATTAATAAAAAATATGATATTAACTCAAACATGGTCGGAGTTGGTGCTGTTTTTGAATGGGTTGCTAAAACAAAAATTAAAGCCCCTGAGTTAATCGCTAATGTAGGGCTAGAGTGGCTCTTTCGCTTGGTACAGGAGCCAAAAAGATTATTTAGACGCTATTTGATTGATAATTTTTTATTTATAATTTATTTTATAAAGCAATACTTAAGTAAATAATGTATCAATTAAGAAAATTAATAAAAAATTTAGAAAACGAAATTCAAGAACTAGTTGGTCCAGAATCTATTTCCTTAAGAATTTCAAATAATCCAAATTTTGATTTTCAAATAAATAATTTAGTTAAATTTCAAAATCATAAGAAGATAAAAAATATTGTGAATTCGTTTTACAAGATAATAGATAAAGAATCTTCAATTAAAAAATTTGAAATTACTGATAATTATTTTATAAATTTAGAAATTAATATTGAAACATTTACTCATAATTTTGACAAAGTAAGAAATAATATAAAAGTTGAAAACCCCCAAACAGTCCTTCTTGATTATGGAGGGCCAAATATCGGTAAACCACTTCATGTTGGGCATCTTAGGTCATTAAATATTGGTAGAAGCTTATATCGCATATACAAACTGGCAGGTCACAATGTTTTAAGTGATATTCATATGGGTGATTGGGGAATGCCAATTGCCCAGATTATTAGTTACATTGATCAAAATAAAATTGATATTGATAATATTAATATAGATAGTCTAGAAAAAATTTATCCCAAAGCTTCAAACCTCTATTTTGAAGATAATGAATTCAAAGAATTAGCTCAAGCAAACAACAAAATGCTGAATGAAAATAACTCAAAAATTATAAAAAAATGGCATAAGTTACGTGAAATCTCAATTGAATCAATTAAAAATACTCTTCAAGTGCTTAATCAACAGTTTGATTTATGGATGGGTGAAAGTAACGTTAACCATCTTATCCCTGGAATGATTAAAAAACTAAAAGATGATGGAAAAATATCACATGATGATGGTGCATATGTTTCAAATTTTATATCTGAGCCTAAAATTTTGATAACAAAATCAGATGGTTCATACCTTTACTTAACTACCGACTTAGCAACTGTTTTAAATAGAACAAAACAAAATAAAGTAGATAAAACTCTTTACATAGTTGATAAAAGACAAAAGTTGCATTTTGAACAGCTTTTTAAATCTATAAAGTATTTTGAGTTTAGTGATAAAGATTATCAACATATTGCATTTGGAACAGTAAATGATTCAAATGGGAATCCGTACAAAACAAGAGAGGGGGATGCAAAAAAATTAATTGATTTGTTTAAAGAAACTTCCTTGAGAATAAAACAAATAAATAAAGATTTAGATGACGATACAAATAAATTGCTTGCAAACACTGTTCTAACTTTTAGCGATCTTAAAACAAATAGAATGACTGACTATAAATTTGATTTAGATAAATTTACCAACATAAGTGGAAAAACTGGTATCTATGTTCAATATGCCTTAGTAAGAGCAAAAAAATTATTAAACAATGCTTCTATAAACACAAATACTCTAAATCTTAATATTCCAGATTTTGATGAAAGTGATTTAAACCTTACTAGAGAATTGATAAAATTTGAATATTTTTTTAATTTGGCATTAGAAAATAACGAACCTCATCATTTAGCCGACTATCTTTATGAACTATCAAATTTATTTAACTCAATGTATCAAAATGAAAGTATATTAGAAAATAAAAATGAAATAGTAAAATTTAATAAATTAAAAATCACAGAATATTTTATTGCGTATTCAAGTTTACTAATGGAGTGTCTAGGTTTAGAACCAGTAGAAGAGATGTGACCTATAAAAATAACTGTGAAGACAACACCCACAGAAAATAAGTTAAAGAATATGAGAAGTTATCTGAAAAACCAATAGTTCTTTTTAAGTTGTGTTGTAAAAATAAAATTAGTGGTATTGCAATAAAACCAGAGAAAGACACTGCTTTGCCAATATCAATAAGATCAATTAAAACTAAATTGGAAGGAGTCAAAAAAAACTGAAAAAACACTAGTGAAATCAGAGAAGTAAATATTACTAAAACTATGTTCACTATTAAATCTTTGAAAGTTAGATTATAAATTTTAAATATATTTAGAAATTCAACAGGTATAAATAAAATAAATAAAGATAGAGAGAAAAGGATCAGGAACCAGAAAAGACCTTGTGCATTCCAAGTAATTACCGATTTTGCAACTATCCCTAGTGACTCGAGTAATAGATAATTAGAATAACCAAGTATTGTTGTGCCAATTGAAAATAAATAAAGACCAAAAATACTATATAAATATTTTTTTTGAAAACTAATTCCCGAGATTTCTTTATTTAAATTTTGATAATTCATACTGTCATATATTAATAATATTTATATTAAAATAAATCTTAATTATGGAATTAATTGATACACCAAATCCAAATGCCAAAAAAATATTATTTGATCAAAAAAACGATGACATTTCAAAATCTTTAATGGAAGTGGTTGGTGTTGCTACAGTATTTGTGGGGCCTGGATTTCTGACTGTAACAAAAGAAGAAAATTTTGACTGGGAAGTAATAACTAAAGATATTGTTAGCATCTTTGATAAACTGTAAACATGGATACATTTAACGAAGACCCTAAACCTGGACGACTGGTATTACCGCTAGTTCTTATTGGAATGATTGCCACAACATATACATTTATAAATAGAGTCACTACTAATAATAACTTGGAGATCGAGCCTTCTGTTGAACAGGTGGTTGTTGATCCAGAAGAAGAGCCTGTATCTGAAGACACAACTACAACAACTACAACTACGTTACCTAGCGAAGTTGTTACTTACCTTGAAGAAATTTCATCAGAAAAAATTCAATCTATTGATCTTGCAACAAAGGTTTTAGAGACAAATGACAAATGGGACAATGAAGAAATTTCCTATCAAGAGGCAAAAGATGAGTTTGCAGAATTTATTCAGGATGCAAACCAATTTGTTGAAACCGTATCTGAGCCTGGACCACCCTCAACCTTTGCGGGCCTTGTTAAAAGTCATGAAGAATTAAAATCGTTAGCAGTACTAATTTTTTCAGACACAGAAGAGTTGTTGGAGGGCCTTACGTCTTCTGATACTGGTGAGAGAAGAGCCTCTGCTTTAGATTCTTTCAACAATAACATCAATCTTTTTCAAGAAAAGATAGATGAAATTGTTGCTATAAATACTTCTGGCTAAGAAGAAGCTGCAGAACAAATAGTATCGATCATTACAGTAGCAATTACATAAGGATCAGCGTTTGCATTTGGTCTTCTATCTTCTAGATAGCCTTTTTGATCTTTTTCAACTTGCCATGGAATTCTGATAGATGCTCCTCTATCACTTACGCCATATGAAAAAGTATCAAATTTTTGTGTTTCATGAGCTCCAGTTAAACGATCTTCAATCCCATCTCCATAATTTTGTACATGAAATTCTGCATTTTTTTCTAATGCTTCACAACCTGCAATAACTGCTGAGTATCCACCATCTTCTCTCATTTGTTTTGTTGAAAAATTAGTATGCATACCAGCTCCATTCCAGTCACCTTTCACAGGCTTCGGAGTAAGAGTTGCCGAAATATTGTAATCTTCTGCAATTCTATAAAGTAACCATCTCGCTATCCAGATTTCATCTCCAATGTTTGGAGCACCAACAGGTCCAATTTGGAATTCCCACTGTCCAGGCATTACTTCTGCGTTTGTTCCAGAAATATTCAAACCAGCCTCCATACAAGCTGTGGCGTGATCTTCGGATATTGATCTTCCATAAACTTCATCTGATCCAACACCACAGTAGTACCCTCCCTGAGGGGCAGGGTATCCTGATGGTGGAAATCCCAAAGGTTGTCCATATTTTAAGGAATCGTATGATTGTTCATAAAATGTGTACTCTTGTTCTAATCCAAACATTGGTTCAAATTCAGCAAAATTTTCTGCAGATGCAGCACAAGCTGCTCTTGTGTTTGAGGCATGTGGGGTCATATCAACATTTAGGACTTCACACATCACAAGAATGTTGTCTCCACCTCTAATAGGGTCAGGATATTGACTTACAGGCTTTAATACACAGTCAGACTGATCGCCTGTGGCTTGTTCTGTACTTGAGCCATCAAAACCCCAAATTGGAGGTTCTGTTCCCATATCCATAATTTTTGTTTTACTCCTTAATTTTGCGGTTGGAGTTTTTCCGTCAATCCATATGTATTCGGCTTTAATTTTCATTTTTATTACCCCTTTTAATATCTTCGTTAATAATGTAGTATTTATTTAAAATATTGGATAATCAGAATTATTAAATATTTGTTTCAAGATAATGATAAAAGCATATATAAACATTGAAAAAAAGCATGAAAAAGTAATATCTTGCCTAAATTCCTATGATTTAGATTCTGTAAATCTAGATAAAATTGTCTCGCAAAGTGAAGTTAATTTAGTTTGTACCTCGTTTTCTCTATATGGAAAGACAAAAAAGAATTTGTCGGATATTGAGTCTGCATCAAAACCTATTCCAGAATTAATAGTTGCTAATGAAGAAGAATTTAAACAAAGTATTGATTTAATCAAAAATCCAAAAATAGAAGTAATTTCCAGTAACAGCAACGAAGAGGAAGTTGTTGCAAGGTTTCAATCTTTACTTGGAGACAGTTCATCAGAGAAAATAGAATTTAGCGATCTTATTATCAATTTAAAAACTTACGAAGCAAGAATTGAAAATCAGTTATTAGATTTAACATTTATGGAGTATGAACTTTTAAAATTTTTTGTAGAAAACCAAGAAAATGTCTGGTCTAGAGAAGAATTATTAGAAAAAGTTTGGGGATATGATTATTTTGGTGGAGCTAGAACAGTTGATGTTCACGTAAGAAGACTAAGATCAAAGCTTGGTGAAAAAAGATCTGATTGGATAAAAACAGTTCATTCAGTTGGATACAAATTTAATTAAAGATTTTAGCTAAAACTGTCGCCACATCCACAAGTTCTTGTTGCGTTTGGATTATCAATTGAAAAGCCTGTTTCCATTAAGCCCTCTTTGTAATCTAAAGTTGATCCTTTTATGTGTTGAAAGCTTTGTGAGTCCAGTCCAATTTCAACACCTTCATAGGATTCAAAAATATCGCTTTCTGATCTTTCTGTGTCAAAAAACATTTCATAAGATAATCCTGAACAGCCTCCAGGCTTGACTCCCATTCTTAAAAAACTATTTTCTCCAGGTTCAGCAGCCTTTAACTCTATTAGCTTTTTTACAGCACTGTCCGTGGCTATTACTGCTCTTGATGATTTTATTTGTAAGTCCATGAGTTTATTATACCAAAGTTGTAATTATTCAAATAATTTATTATTACATGATTATTTTTCTCTTTAATATGTATACATGAGCCGGAAACCTAAAAAAAGATTACAATAATGGAAAAAATATCAATAAACGACCTAGTAAATGAGGTTATATCTGATCTACCCAGAGAAATTTTAATTTACATTGCTCAAAACATTAAAGTTGACAATCTAGAAAAAGATCAAATCATTGAATATTTTGAAAATGAAGTGTCCCATTATTCTGCAAAAATTCAAAAAGAAGTTATAAATTGTACCGGGACATTGTTGCATACAAACCTTGGTAGATCACAAATAGATTCAAATTATTCTGGAGAAAGTACAAATATAGAATTTGATCTTTTTAATCAAAAAAGAGGAGTAAGAAATGAATTTTTAAATGAATTTATGAGTCTACTTTTAAATTCTGAGGACGTTTGTTTTGTTAACAATAACGCCTCTTCTTTGTATATAACGTTAAAGACACTTAAGGATGAATTGGGAATAAATTCTGTAATCATTTCACGTGGGGAAATAATTGAAATTGGGGGTTCCTATAGGCTTCCAGAAATAATACAAGAAACTGGATTAAATATGAGAGAAGTGGGAACTACTAATAAGACTCGGTTAAAAGATTACCAAAAGGCACTTGAGAAATACGATAAAAGTTTGATACTTAAAGTACATCGATCAAACTATTCAATAGAAGGTTTTACAGAAGATGTCGATATAAAAGAACTGAGATCTCTTGCGGACATAAAGGATGCTTTGTTGATACACGATATTGGAAGCGGATTAGTAATCTCAAGAAAATTTTTGGAAAAAGAAAATATATCAATATTTAATGGTGAGCCTACGATCCAAGATTCTTTGAAAGATGGTGCAGATTTGGTTATGTTTTCTGGAGATAAATTATTTGGTTCTGTCCAGTCAGGTATTATTGCTGGAAATCAAAAACTTATAAAAAAAATAAAGGATAGTCCTTTGTTCAGAACCTATCGATGTTCTCCGTTTACTCTTTACGAACTACAAGAAACCACCAAGAAATACATCTCAAAGAAAGAGCTTGAAATTCCTGTGTGGAAAATGATATCACTTAAATATGAAGACTTATATAAAAGGGTGGAGAAAATTTCTAAAGTTATTAAGTTTGAGCACTCTATTGTTGATGATTATTCAATAATGGGCGGTGGAACAATGCCTAATAAAAAAATTCTCTCTCCGGTACTTAAAATTGGAATGTTGAGCAATGAACATTTACTAAAAAAATTGATTTCAAATTCGACACCAATAATTCCAAGAACTAATAAAGAAAAAATAGTCATTGATATAAGAAGTACAAATAAAAAAAATGACGATAAAATTATAGATTTTTTCATGTCGCAATGACAGTGATAGCTACAGCAGGACATGTAGATCACGGAAAATCTACATTTGTAAATTTTTTGACAAAACAAGAAACAGATCGACTACCAGAAGAAAAAAAACGCGGGCTTACAATAAATTTAGGCTACACCTACTTCACATATGAAAATAAAACATACTCTATAGTCGATGTACCAGGTCATAAAGATTATTTTAAAAATACTGTATCTGGCTTTTCAAACGCAGATGTCATATTTTTTATTATTGATTCGACAGAAAACTGGTCTGAACAATCTGAAGAGCATTTCCAGGCTTTGATAGCCTTGAAAAAAAGAAATTTTTTATTTATTTATACAAAGACAGATTTACTCAAAGATGGAATAGATAAGAAAATTTTACTTAGTAAAATTGAAAATTTTAAAGATATAAATTACGAAATTTTAGAGTTTAATAAAATTGAATCAAATAACAAAGATTTTTCAAAAGTAATTCATCAATTTATTCAATCTTGTAAATTTGATAAAAAAACTCCCTCAATGTGGGTGGATAGAGCATTTACCATAGATGGAACAGGGAAAGTCATTACAGGAACAGCATCAAAGTATTTTGATTACAAAAATATTATTTTTAATTTACATAATGAAAAATTGCAAGTGAAAGAAATTCAGAACAGGGACGCAGTTAATAAAGAAAACAATGAAACTAAAAGAATTGCTATTTCTCTTAAAAAAACAAATAACTCATTTCCAAAAAGAGGAGACTTGTTAACAAATAAAGAGATGGTTTTTACAGATATTCTATTTATAAAATTAAATTCTGAATACAACGATTATCTTTTTTCAAAAGGTACGTTAAGAATATTTTT
>CACLRL010000003.1 GCA_902609285.1 uncultured Candidatus Actinomarina sp.
TAAAACCCTCTTTGGCAGTTTTTATAGGAAATTCTAATAATTTATCCAAAGGAAGAGATGCATATCTTTCGAAAATTAGGTTAAGAATCTTATAAATACCTGGAACAGCGAATGTATTTGCTCCCTTACATGTTTCAACATGACCACCATAAGTCATAGAAATTCGATGTTCTTCATGATCATTTCCATCAAATTTTTTTGGGGCTACAAAATAACCATCTACTGAATGTGTTGAATTGTTATCGCCATCATAATAAGTTAAAAGTCCAGAAGCAGTAGGAGCAACAACACCAAGATCAGTAACCATTGATGTAATTACACTTGTAATCAGTAAATCCGCAGCATTGGGATTTAAATCTTTTATTGATTCAGCTGCTTTTGAACTGTATTCTGCTGTACTTGCTAATGAAACATTCACTGTAAACATTGTAGTTTATAACTTTTGTATGCAAAAATGTATATATGAACACAGACGTAACAAAATTTGATAACGAAATTTATCAAATTGATGTTCATATGGAGGGTAAACCTCAAAGAATGTCATGTTATTATATAGATACATCAGATCCAATACTCATTGAAGTTGGACCTTCAAATTCATTTCCGTATTTGATTTCAGCGTTAGAGTCGTTAGGTATACAAGATATTAAAAGAACAGCCATAACGCATTTACATTTAGACCATGTAGGTGCAATTGGACATTTAAATGAAAAATATAAAGATAATTTTGTTTATGTGCATGAGTTAGGACAGAAACATTTGCCAAACCCGGAGAGATTATGGAGAGCTGTAAGTGATGTTTACACAGAAGACTGGCTAAAAAAAAACTGGGGTGAAATCAAACCTATCTCTATAGAAAAGATTAAATCACTTAATGACGGAGCCGATATAAAGCTTGGCATTAATAGAAATCTAAAAGCTTTATATAGTCCTGGACATGCCAAGCATCATTACACTTTTTATGATGAATACTCAGGAACATTATTCATGGGTGATACGCTTGGATTAATTTACCCACACGGCGATTTTGTACAACCGAATCTTCCTCCACCTGACTTTAACAAGGAGACACTATTCAAAACTCTAGACAGTTTTGAAAATTTAGAAATAAATCAGTTAGCTATTGCTCACTTTGGAATACATGAAAATCCTTTTGATCTAATTAAAAATGCAAAAGAAAGTATTGAAAATTGGCTTTTATTTATTGATAATGTTGAAAATCTGAGCAATGATCAAGCTAGTAATGAATTAGTAAATTGGTTGAGGAGAAACTATGAATCATTGGGTATTGATAATGGAACAATAAATAATTACATCGGAAATGGAAATTTTGAAATGCAAGTTATTGGAATTAGAAACTATCTTAAGAAGGTAAATTAATTTTATTTCGTAGGAAAAAGAAAAATGGAGCAACTATAAATTCTGGCAGAATACCTACATAAAAATAACTATCAACTATTACGCCTCCTCTTGCAAATATTGATATGACTCTTGCAATCAAAACTGTTGTCCAAATTAACACGAGAAATTCTAAATATTTAGCCTTTTTAGTTCTTAAATATCCAATACATGTCACAGCACATATAAGATAGAGAGATAAAGGGTAAGTTAGTAAATTCAATTTTCCATTACCGCCAGTGTCAATTAATGCTAATAAATCAAGATAAGATTCATCAAAAAAAAGAAGGAACCTACTATTGGGTATGAAGACAGAGTAAATAACTGCAAGTCCCATGCCAGTTAATAAAAACAATATAAAGAGATCAAGAATTTTGTTGAAATTTAAAAGTTTCATTTCTCAAACATTATAAATAAAAAACCCCTAGTTTTCTAGGGGCTTTTTAATAAATATCGGCAGTGTTCTACTCTCCCAGAGGGTTGCCCCTCAAGTACCATCGACGCTAGTGGACTTAACTTCCGTGTTCGGAATGGGAACGGGTGTATCCCCACTGCTATCACCACCGTAATACTCAACTTCTTAAAAATTCTATAGCAAGCGCGCTTACGCCGTATTCAGCTCAAGCCCTCGACTTATTAGTATCAGTCAGCTGAATACATTACTGTACTTACACTTCTGACCTATCAACCTCATGTTCTATAAGGAGTCTTAACCGGTTAATCCGGTGAGAGTTCTTATCTTAGAAGGGGCTTCGCACTTAGATGCTTTCAGCGCTTATCCTTTCCGAACGTAGCTAACCAGCCGTGCCCTTGGCAGGACAACTGGCACACCAGCGGTTCGTTCATCCCGGTCCTCTCGTACTAGGGACAACTTTCTTCAAAACTCTTGCGTGCGCGACGGATAGGGACCGAACTGTCTCACGACGTTCTGAACCCAGCTCGCGTTCCTCTTTAATAGGCGAACAGCCTAACCCTTGGGACCTGCTCCAGCCCCAGGATGAGAAGAGCCGACATCGAGGTGCCAAACACCCCCGTCGATATGGACTCTTGGGGGGTATAAGCCTGTTATCCCCGGAGTACCTTTTAGCCGATGAGCCATGGCGCACCCACATGCAACCATGGGATCACTAGTTCCTACTTTCGTACCTGCTCCACTTGTTTGTGTCACAGTCAAGCCACCTTTTGCACTTACACTCAATGCGTGATTGCCGTCCACGCTGAGGTGACCTTAGAGCGCCTCCGTTACTTTTTAGGAGGCCACCGCCCCAGTGAAACTGCCCACCAGACAATGTCCCTGATCCGGATAACGGATCTAGGTTAGAAGCTCAATATGAAGAAAGTGGTATCTCAAGGATGACTCCACAACGACTAGCGCCGCTGTTTCAAAGTCTCCCACTTATCCTGCATACTGCACACCAAACTTCAATATCAAGTTGCAGTAAAGGTTCCGGGGTCTTTCCGTCCTGTCGCGCATAGTGAGCATCTTTACTCACATTGCAATTTCGCCGAGTCTCTGGTTGAGACAGTACTCAAATCGTTACACCATTCGTGCAGGTCGGAACTTACCCGACAAGGAATTTCGCTACCTTAGGACCGTTATAGTTACGGCCGCCGTTTACTGGGGCTTAATTTCAAAGCTTTGCCGAAGCTAACCTCTCCACTTAACCTTCCAGCACCGGGCAGGTGTCAGAGGGTATACGTTGTATTAGAACTTTGCACCCTCCTGTGTTTTTGATAAACAGTCGCTTGAGTCTAGTCACTGCGGCCCTTTCAAGCTCATAAAGTTAATTAATCACTTTACTTGGGCGTTCCTTCTCCCGAAGTTACGGAACTATTTTGCCGAGTTCCTTAACCAGAGTTATCTCGCTCGCCTTAGTATTCTCTACTTGTCCACCTGTGTCGGTTTGGGGTACGGGCACTAAAAAAACTAACTAGAAGTTTTTCTTGGAAGTATGGAATTAATGACTTCGCCTAAAAGCGGCTCGGCATCATGTCTCAGAATTTATGACTAACGGATTTACCTATTAGTCTTCCTACTCATTTACCCCAGGACAACCATCGCCTGGGATCATCTATCCTTCTCCGTCGCTCCATTGCTAACCTAGTAATATGTGGGTCGGTAGGCCCCGAAAGGCTTTCCTTAGCAACATATATTCGGTTTGGGCGCTTAATTAGTGGTACAGAAATATCAATCTGTTATCCATCGACTACGTCTCTCGACCTCGCCTTAGGTCCCGACTAACCCTGGGCGGACGAACCTTCCCCAGGAACCCTTGGACATTCGGCGGAAGAGATTCTCACTCTTCCTTCGCTACTCATGCCAACATTCTCACTTGTATGGTCTCCACGACTAACTCACGTTGTCGCTTCAGCGTCCATACAACGCTCTCCTACCGATCTTATCTTCTGGATCGAAATCTGAATTAATAAGATCCCATAGCTTCGGCAGTATGTTTAGCCCCGTTACATCTTCCGCGCGAGAACATTCGACCAGTGAGCTGTTACGCACTCTTTAAAGGAATGGCTGCTTCTAAGCCAACCTCCTGGCTGTCTGAACACTCTCACATCGTTTCACACTTAACATACATTTAGGGGCCTTAGCTGATGATCTGGGTTGTTTCCCTCTCGTCTATGGAGCTTATCCCCCATAGGCTCACTGCTATACTTAAACACTTTGGCATTCGGAGTTTGACTGAGTTCAGTAAGCTTGTTGGCCCCCTAGCCCAATCAGTGCTCTACCTCCAAAGCGCAACATATAACGCTGTCCCTAAAGACATTTCGGAGAGAACCAGCTATCACCAAGTTTGATTGGCCTTTCACCCCTATCCACAGGTCATCCCCTGATTTTGCAACATCAGTGGGTTCGGGCCTTCACGAAGTCTTACCTTCGCTTCACCCTGCCCATGGATAGATCACTTGGCTTCGGGTCTATCGCATGCAACTAGACGCTCTATTAAAACTCGCTTTCGCTGCGGATACGGAATTACTCCTTAACCTTGCTACATACGGATAACTCGTTGGCTCATTCTTCAAAAGGCAGGCAGTCAGAAAATAAATTTTCCTCCTACTGCTTGTAAGCTATTGGTTTCAGGTACTATTTCACTCCCCTCGCCGGGGTACTTTTCACCTTTCCCTCACGGTACTTGTTCACTATCGGTCGCTGGTTAGTACTTAGCCTTACGAGGTGGTCCTCGCAGATTCACAAGGAATATCCTCCTTGCTACTTGGGATTACTCTAATAAGTAAAAGAATTTTCAAATACGTGACTATTACACTCTATGGTTTAACTTTCCAGTTAATTTTTCTAATTCAGTTATTTTTGACTTATTGAAAGATCTGATGCTCTTTCTAAGAGGTCCCGCAACTCCAACTTAACAACGACATCAGTCTTGACATTAAATTGGTTTAGGCTCTTCCCGTTTCGCTCGCCGCTACTCAGGGAGTCGCTTTTGCTTTCCTTTCCTCTAGGTACTGAGATGTTTCACTTCCCCTAGTTCCCTCTACCTGTTCTATATATTCAAACAGGAGTAATTTATAAATAAATTGGGTTTCCCCATTCGGAAATCCACGGATCAAAGCTTGTTTGACAGCTTCCCGTGGCTTATCGCAGCCTTCCACGTCCTTCATCGGCTTCCAGCGCCAAGGCATCCACCAATAGCCCTTAGTAGCTTGAACTATATGAATACTTTGCAATTGCGCTTGCTATACAATTTTCAAAAAGCCAAATGACTTTTTCACAGCTGAGTAATGTATCAGTCTTGTAGACAACCGATGTTTAACCTTAGAACAATAAATTCTAGGAACCTAAAGTTCTATGCTCCTTAGAAAGGAGGTGATCCAGCCGCACGTTCCCGTACGGCTACCTTGTTACGACTTAGTCCCAGTTACCGACCCTACCTTCGACAGCTTCCTCCCTAAAAGGGTTGGACCACTGGCTTCGGGTATTGCCGACTTCCGTGACTTGACGGGCGGTGTGTACAAACCCCGAGAACGTATTCACCGCAACTTTGCTGATTTGCGATTACTAGCGACTCCAACTTCAAGGAGTCGAGTTGCAGACTCCTATCCGAACTGAGACAAGCTTTAAGAGATTTGCTCCACCTCGCGGTATTGCGACTCGTTGTACTTGCCATTGTAGCATGCGTGCAGCCCTGGACATAAGGGGCATGATGACTTGACGTCGTCCCCACCTTCCTCCGGTTTATCACCGGCAGTCTCCTATGAGTCCCCAACATTACTTGCTGGCAACATAGGACAGGGGTTGCGCTCGTTGCGGGACTTAACCCAACATCTCACGACACGAGCTGACGACAGCCATGCACCACCTGTATAGGGCGCTAATGCACATTATATTTCTATAACTTTTCCCTATATGTCAAGTCCAGGTAAGGTTCTACGGGTATCATCGAATTAAGCCGCATGCTCCGCCGCTTGTGCGGGGTCCCGTCAATTCCTTTGAGTTTTAGTCTTGCGACCGTACTCCCCAGGCGGGATACTTAACGCGTTAGCTACGATACAGAAATCGTTAAACCAATTCCTACATCTAGTATCCATCGTTTACAGCTAGGACTACCAGGGTATCTAATCCTGTTTGCTCCCCTAGCTTTCGCTCCTCAGCGTCGATAGCGGCCCAGTGAGCTGCCTTCGCAATTGGTGTTCCTCCGAATATCTACGCATTTCACCGCTACACTCGGAATTCCACTCACCTCTGCCGTATCCTAGTCACAACAGTATCGATCGACATTTCAGGGTTGAGCCCTGAACTTTCACGACCGACTTGTTGAACCGCCTACGAGCTCTTTACGCCCAATAAATCCGGACAACGCTCGCCCCCTACGTATTACCGCGGCTGCTGGCACGTAGTTGGCCGGGGCTTCTTGTGGAGGTACCGTCATTTTCTTCCCTCCTGAAAGTGGTTTACAAACCTAGATCCGTCATCCCACACGCGGTGTCGCTGTGTCAAACTTTCGTTCATTGCACAATATTCCCTGCTGCAGCCTCCCGTAGGAGTCTGGGCCGTGTCTCAGTCCCAGTGTGGCTGATCGTCCTCTCAGACCAGCTATCCGTCGTAGCCTTGGTAGGCCGTTACCCTACCAACTAGCTGATAGAACGCGAGCCCATCTTAGTTCGGCTGACCTTTCCTTAAAAAATCATGTGATTAAATAAGAATATCCGGTATTAATCCGAGTTTCCTCGGGCTATCCCAGTAACTAAGGTAGGTTGCTCACGCGTTACTCACCCGTTCGCCGCTCAGTCATTTTCTGTAGTAAACTACTGAAAAGCTTCGCTCGACTTGCATGCATAAGGCGCACCGCCAGCGTTCGTCCTGAGCCAGGATCAAACTCTCCAACAAAATCTTTGAATAATTTAAATCTGACCAAAGAATCAACATGGGTTTTACCCATTTCAACTTAAAAAAGTTGAATCAACTTAGTAAAAAGTTGACAAAAAAAGAGTGCTAGAAAAATTAATTTCTGCACTACCGGCGTTCATACATTACTCAGTTGTCAAAAAGCCAAAATCTCGTACTTATAAGAATAACAGTAATTGGTTTAATGTGTATTATTTCTTATTTATTCTAAGAAATTTTCTTTTTCCAACTTGCAACACATTATCAATTAAAATTTCAGAGTTTACATCAATTGAATCAATTTTTTTATCACCAATCTTGACACTCCCTGCTTCAATTAACCTTCTGGCATCAGAATTAGATTTAGATAATTTATTTTCTGTCAAAAAGTTGGGTAAATGTACTTCTATATTGTATTCAAGAGAAATTTCTGCCATATCATCTGGAATATTTTTATTAATTGTTAAGTTTTCAAAACTTTTTTCAGCAGCATCAGCAGTTTTACTATCAAAAAGCTCGGACACTACTAATTTTCCAAGAATTTTTTTAAATTCAAACGGATTTTTAGAATTGTTTGTTACAGCTAATTTAAAAGATTCAATTTCAGAAATATCTAAATCAGTAAGCATTATGAAGTACTCCCACATGATTTTGTCAGGTATACTCATAATTTTTCCAAATATATTATTTGGTGTATCAGTAATTGAAATGTAATTATCTAAAGACTGAGACATTTTTTTGTTTCCATCTGTACCAACTAGTAATGGAAATGTCATTGCAATTTGTGGATTCATCTCGTAAGATTTTTGTATTTCTCTTCCCAACATAAGATTCCAAAGCTGATCATTACCACCAATTTCAATATCAGCTTCAACAGCTACAGAATCAAAACCTTGATACAGCGGATAGAAAAATTCTAAGAGAGATATTGGGTTGTTGTCTCTAAATCTATTTGAGAAATCATCTCTCTCCATCATTTGAGCTAATGTAGTTTTTGATGCTAATTCCATCATGTCTTGAATTGATAATTTTGACAACCAATCTTTGTTCGATACAATTTCTAAATTATCATCGTTAAGAATATTTTTAATAATAGGAAGCACTCCTTTTGAGTTATCGTTAATTTCTGTTTCACCAATAACTTTTCTTGTTTCAGATTTACCAGAAGGATCACCAACTTGTGCTGTAAACTCTCCAAGTATTAAAACTGCAGTGTGTCCGTTATCCTGAAATTTTTTCAACATCCTTAAAATTGCATACCAACCTAGGGTTACATCCGGAGCTGTTGGGTCAACACCCAACTTTACTCTTAATTTCTTTTTTGATTGAAGAAGATCCTTAAAGTCATTCTCAGGATTAATATTTGTTGCTCTATCTTCTATATATTTCATTATATGACCAGTGTAAATCTCCATAAGTGTTTATCACGTGGTTTAGAATTTTTTCTTTGCTTTGCTATCGCTCTCTCAACAGGATGTATACGTGGTGATAAAGATATTGTCCCATCTAAAAGATTTTCACCATCTTGCTTAACATCTATACCAAGAGCCTTTGTTATATTTCCAGGTCCATATAAATTATCATTTTTCATTTTTTGTTTTCTTCTTGTCTCGGCATAATTTTTACCAAGAATAATCTTTCCGGATCTAATCAATACGCCCTGACAAGAACCGGGTTTAGATGTCAAAAAATAGAGACTGTTATTAGACCCGTATGTTTTTAAAACCATTATATGGGGTGGCCCTAGGGGTAAAGATACTGGTATTTTTCTATTTAATTGATTTGCTAGAGACATCTCATCTCCATTTGCTGTACCAAATGCTTCTGTTTCTGTAATCATTATTTCAGTAAATTTATTTTTATATTTTGTTGATATTCTCATACCTAAGATATCAACTGCAGCTTTTTGGGAGTTTTGTGAGAGTATTTGAAAAACCCTGTTGTTTAGACCAAGATTATCAATCATTATTACCACTGTTGAGAGTGATTTTGAATTTTGCCTCTAATGAGTCAGAGATTTTCATCAATATTTGTCTTGTTTCGTTATCGTCATAAGTTTTTTCATAGCTTCTAGTAACTATTCTAATTCCTAAATTTCTTGAATTCTCATGTTGGAAATCATCAAATATCTCTATTTCATTTTCATTTTTACTTAATAATTTTTTGATTTCGTCGACGATTAAATGAGCAGAAAATTCAACTGGAACTGAGAATGATAAATCGAATTTAATAAAGGGATACTGGGAAAGAGGTTGATAGTTTATTAGTTTTAATTCATTTAAATTGAGTTTATTTACATATATTTCTCCTAGAAAAACTTCATTCTCTAATTCAAAATTATTTTGTAATTCTGTAGACAATTGACCAAAATGCCCAACAATTTCATTATTTTTAAATATAGAAAAAGAATAATTTTGATGAAATCCTGGTTTTATTATTGGCTCCAATTGTGTATTGTTTATTAATTGATTAATCAAACTTTTTACGTAATATATGTCAATACTTTGATCACTTTTTCTGATATCTTGAGTTGTTAGATTAGCTGATGTTATAAACCCAAGTACAACATTTTGATTCGGCACATCATTAAATGTGTTATCCACAGAAGAGTTAAAAACTGTATTTATTTCGAAATAGCTGTTTAAAATGTTGTTTTGCTGAAGATTAAATATATAAGTATCTAAAAGACTTGACATTAAATTAGATCGTAAGTAATTGTTTGATTTATCAATTGCATTAAAGACCGTTACATATTTTTTTTCTGGATTAAATACAGTATTCATTTCTTTATTAACAAAACTTAGAGTTTGTATTTCTTGAAAGTTGTTTGAAATAAGTATTTTTGAAAGATATTCTTTTACTTTCCAAAAATTACCCTTTTCATTTTTATATAGTCCTTGTGGAAGATTTGAAGAAAAATTATTAAATCCATAATGTTTTGCAAATTCTTCAATTAGATCCACTGGCCTGTCTAAATCATATCTCCATGATGGTGCGGTAAACTCGATGATATCTTTTTTTATTTCCCCATCGATCATTAAATTTTTAAGAGTTTTTTTAATAAATGAATCTTTAAGTTCAATTCCAAGTAATTTTTTAATTTCATCTTTTTTGAGATTAACTTTTTCATTTTTGATGTTGTTTTTAGTATCAATACTTAATTCGGAATATTTTATGTCTTGACTATTTTTTAATGTCATGAGAAATTGTTCTAACCCGTATTTTTGAATGTTAAAATCTATTCCTCTTTCAAACCTAATTGAGGCGTCTGAAATAAGTCCCAATTTTCTTGAAGTTTTCATTATTGAAACTTTATCAAAGTAAGCGCTTTCAATTAGTAAATTAACTGTACTGTCAGTAACTTCAGTTTCAAGTCCCCCCATTACTCCAGCTAAAGCAATCGGTTTATCTCCATCAGTTATAACTAGATCATCATTTGTAAGTTTTCTTATTTGTGAATCAAGAGTTGTAACTGTTTCATTGTTTTTAGCTTTTCTAACAGATACCGTATTAAAAAGTTTATCCCTATCAAATGCATGTAGAGGTTGTCCTACGTCGTACAAAATGTAATTTGTAATATCTACAACATTATTAATTATTCTTGTTCCAACATTTGATAATCGGTATCTAATTAAAAATGATGAATCTGTTACTTTAAAATTTTCTATTTCAACGGAACCATATGAATCACATTCCTTAATTTTTCCACTGTTAGTGTTTAAAATGTTTGTTATCGATGGATTAAGTTTCGATTTTTTAATGTTTATTTTTTTATCAAAGTAATTGGACAGTTCTCTTGCAATTCCCAAATATGACATACAATCACCTCTATTTGGTGTTATACCTATATCCCACAAATAATCTGAACTTGCATATATAGATGAGAAATCAGTACCTGGTAGAATGTTATCGTCTAATATCAGTATGCCTTCATGATCATCCCATAGATCAAGCTCAGAGGCTGAACAAATCATACCGTTAGATTCAACTCCTCGAATGTCTCTTTTATCAATTTTAAAACCATCTTTAATTTCAGAATTAGGAAGGGCTACAGGTACTACAGCACCAACATCAAAGTTCCATGCCCCACATACGATCTCATAAGTTTTACTACCAACATCAGTTTTCGTTACTCTCACTTTGTCTGCATTAGGATGTGGGTATATTTCAAGAACTTTTCCTACGACTATATTTGAATAATTCGGTTTTAAATCAGACTGTTCTTCAATTTCAAATCCTAAACTTTCTAGTCCTTCAGAAATGTCTTCATTTGATATTTCAGATATATCTATCCAATCATTAAGCCAAGATTTCAAAACTTTCATTAGAACTGCCTTAGAAATCTCAGATCATTTTCATAGAAATTTTTGATATGGTCAATCTTATAGCGAATCATTGCTAATCGCTCTACACCTACACCAAACGCAAAACCTTGAGAATTTTTATCGTATCCTACATGTTGAAACACATTAGGATCGACCATACCGCATCCCAATATCTCAAGCCATTCGCCATCTTTCCAACTTACTAATACTTCAGCTGATGGTTCAGTAAACGGAAAAAAATGTGGAATAAATTTAGTTTTAATTTCTTTACCAAAAAATTCTTGAACAAAATACTCTAATGTCCCTTTTAAATCTGAAAATGTTAGATTTTCATCTACGGCCAAACCTTCGATTTGATGAAAAACTGGTGAGTGAGTTGCATCTAATTGATCGGATCTATAAACACGACCAGGAGCGACTATATAAACCGGTGGTTTATTATTTTGCATGTGCCTTACTTGTACCGTACTTGTTTGAGTTCTGAGAAGTTGCTCTAAATTTTCATCTAAATAAAGTGTGTCTGATTCATAGCGAGCTGGGTGCCAATCAGGTGTATTTAAAGCATCAAAATTATGCCAAGAGGTTTCTGCTTCTGGGCCTGTAGCTACCGTATAACCAATTGCAGAGAATATATCCACAACTTCATTCATAACACTTGTTAATACGTGCTCTCTGCTTCCTAAATCTTTGTACCAATTGATTGTTATATCTTTATTGTCATTTAATTCTTTTTCTTTAAAAAATTTAGATTGAAAACTTAATCTTTCTTGATTTAATCTTTCAGAAATTTGGGTTGATAGCTCTTGAAGGACTTTTCCATATTTTTTTCTAGAGATTTCACTCATAGATGATAATTTCTTTCGTTCTTCTGAAATTAGCGAATTTTTACCTAAGTATTCTTTTTCTAAGTCATTGAATTCATCTATTTTAGTAACTTGTCCAACACTTAATAAAAAAGATGCAAATATCTTTTCTGTATTAACCTCAGGCATTTATATTTTTTTTGGCTAAATCAACAAGTTTTTTAAAACCATCAGGATCATTTATTGCTAAATCTGCGAGTATTTTTCGATCAACCTTTACTTCTGCGTTAGTGAGACCGTTAATAAATTTAGAATATGGAAGTCCATGTTCTCTTGAAGCGGCATTTATTCTTGAGATCCAAATTTTTCTGTATGTTGCTTTCTTGTCTTTTCTATGTGCGAAAGCATCATTGCCAGCATGCATAACCTGCTCTTTTGCAGTTCGTAATCTTTTACTTCGTGCTCCTGTATAGCCTTTAGCTTGCTTTAGAACTTTTTTTCTTGATTTCCTGCTATTAACAGATCTTCTAACTCTTACCATTTAACTCAACAACTTTCTGATTTTCTTTGAATCACCCTTTGAGGATTCTACATCACGTTTTAGCCTAGACCAGGAGTTGCTTCCTTTGGCTAGTTTATAGTGCGATCTATGGGCACGTCTTCTCATAAATTTTCCAGTTCCACTGACTCTAATTCTTTTTTTCATACCTTTATGAGTTTTGTGTTTCATTTTTTACCTCCATTAGGTGCTAAAACCATTGTAAGTGAACGACCATCTGGTCTTGACGTAGATTCAACCATGGATAGATCTTCAAGCTCATCTCTCAAATTATCAAGAATTTTTTGTCCTAATTCAGGATACTCTGCTTCTCTACCTCTAAATCTCATTGTGAACTTCACTTTATCTCCATCTTCTAAAAACTTTTTTGATTGATTCAACTTAATTTTGTAATCATTAGTATCAATCTTTGGTTTTAGCTGTATTTCCTTTACGTTAATTTTTACTTGTTTTTTTCTTGATTCCCTTGCTTTTTGTTTTAATTCAAATTTATATTTTCCATAA
Organism: uncultured Candidatus Actinomarina sp.; assembly: GCA_902609285.1. Lineage (GTDB taxonomy): Bacteria > Actinomycetota > Acidimicrobiia > Actinomarinales > Actinomarinaceae > Actinomarina. The sequence continues at coordinate 12,940 of CACLRL010000003.1, forward strand.
TCCATAAGCCTTGCAACAGGAGGTTTACTTTCCGGAGAGACCTCTACTAAGTCAAGATCAAGCTCTTCAGCAAGAATCAAAGCTTTCTTCAACTCCAATTCTCCAACTTGTACTCCATCAGGGGCAATGACGAGTAATTTTTTAGATTTAATCTCTTCGTTTACATTTAATTCTGCTATTTGTTTTCCTTTCAATAAAAAAAACAGCACGAAGCTGTTTTAAAAACCTAACTATTTTTCACAGTAGGTGGAACATTGTTCGCTTGAATTCATTATATAACTAAATTTTGATTATGTCGGAAAAAGATTATTTATGGCGTATGCAGATTCGGATCCTTTATTTTTATCATCCGTAGCTCTTTTTTTTGCTTGTTCAAGAGTTTGTACGTTAAGTACACAATTTGATATATAAACACCTTTTGTAATAGTTATTGATAAAAGTGCATTAGCAATGCTTGAAGATAAGTACTCATAGTGATCTGTTTCACCTTTCACAATAACTCCTATCGCAACGAATTTATCATATTCGCCAATAAGAGAGTTTATTTTATAAATTAACTCCCAACTACCTCCTACATTATATGTGTCACACTGAAAGCTATCATTAATAGACTTCTTAAAACCACTAACAAGTGATGTACTTATATCTTGATAATAATCAGAATGAACTATTGCAATTTTATTCTTCATTAAAATTATGACCCATTTTATTTTCTTTAGTGTCAAGGTATGAAGAATTTTCATTCGTTATTTTACCTTTCAATGGTGTTCTCTTTACAATATTTAAACCAAATCCTTCAAGGCCTGCTCTTTTGCTAGGATTGTTCGTTAATAGGTTCATATTTGTAATTCCTAAGTCTCTGAGGATAAGTGCTCCTGTTCCATAGTCTCTTTGGTCCATTTCAAAACCTAATTTTAAGTTTGCCTCAACTGTATCAGCACCTTCATCCTGAAGTGAGTAAGCCTTTATTTTGTTACCAAGACCTATACCTCTTCCTTCATGACCTCTCATATACAGAATAACTCCAGAACCATTTTGAACTATTGTCTCCATTGCATTATTTAGTTGATATCCACAGTCACATTTATTCGAGCTAAAAACATCACCTGTAAGACACTCAGAGTGAACTCTCACCATAGTTGATTCACCCTGTAGATAATCTTTATAGGTAAGAGCAATATGCTCTGTATTGTCATTATTATCTTTATACACATGTGCGGTAAACTCACCAAAATCTGTAGGTACTTTCGCGCTAGACACCAAACTTACTGGATTGGATAATTTCAAGCGATACTCTATTAAATCTTTTATAGTTCCAATAGCAACGTTGTGCTTTGCTGAAAATTCAATAAGGTCATCTATTCTTGCCATTGATCCATCATCGTTAATAATTTCACAAATTACGGCGACAGGATAATGGTCTGCAACTAAACATAAATCTACTGCTGCTTCTGTATGTCCAGCACGTCTTAAAACTCCACCGTCCATAGCTTGCAAGGGGAAAACGTGCCCCGGAACTTTAAAATCATCTCTAGTTGCACTTGGATCACTCAATCCTTTAATAGTTTTAAATCTATCATCAGCTGAAATACCTGTTGAAACACCATCGCCCATAAGATCCACAGATGTTGTAAATTGTGTATCCTCTTCATTATCAATTCCCTGCATTAATGTTAACTTTAATTTTTTAGCAACATCTTTAGCAATAGGTGCACATACAAGTCCTTTTGCATAAGTAATCATGAAATTTATATGTTCAGGTGTTAGATATTGAGAAGATACAATTAAGTCACCTTCGTTTTCTCTATCCTCATCATCAACGAGTATTACCATTTCACCTTTTTTAAATTTTTCAATAATAATTTCTATGTCACTTATCATTAATCATTTTCTCCATATATTTAGCAAGTATGTCATATTCAATGTTAACTAATGAGCCATTTTTTAGGTATTGTAAATTTGTTCTTTGATAAGTTTCACTTATAACTGCAACACTAAATGATTCTTCATTCGGATCAACAACTGTTAAAGATATACCGTTTATCGTAATTGAACCTTTATCAACAATATATTTAGAATCGGAAATTTTAAAATAGTAAGTCCATAGATCATTTTCATTTTCTTCAATGTTTATAACTTCTGAAGTTGTGTCAACATGTCCTTGAACAATATGGCCACTTAAAAATGATGATAAGGTTGCAGGTAATTCTAGATTAATTTTTGAACCAGTTCTATATCCTTTTGCAATTGTTCTATTAAATGTTTCATCCGATACTTGAAAATTTAATAAATCATTCTCGTAGTCACGTAAGGTAAGACATGTTCCATCAATCCCAATACTTGTTCCAGCATCAAGATTTTGATATGAGTTATTATCAGTACTGATTTGAATAACATCATCATTTAATGTTTCAATTTTCCCAATTGAATTGATAATTCCAGTAAACATCACTTAATAGTATAAGTAGATAATGAATTATCTTTAATCTGATATTGATCATTGAGAATATAATCTTTTTTCAAACTATTTTGAATTCTTGTATCTAATTTCAAACCATTTATTAAATTAGAATTAGATTTAAACATATAAAACTTATCTATTTGTTGTTGTTCAAAAAAGTATGAAAGAATCTTATTACCGCCTTCAATAAGCCCTGTCTTTAAGTTATTTCTTAATACGTAGTCATTAAATGATCCTTCTTCATTTTCAACGTAGAATGAAAAATTACTATTATTTTTTTTATAGGTCTTTAAATCTTTTGTATTGTTTCCCCAAACGACGATTGGTGTTGGACTTGTAAATTTATCATCGAGGCGTACATTAAGTTGTGGGGCATCTTTTATTAACGTATTTTTTCCAATGATTATACAATCTACGGTTGATCTAATATAGTGAGATATTTCACGAGATTGTTGATTACTAATATATTTATTGTTTTCTTTATAAATAATGTTGTCATTTGAGATTGCTACTTTACCAATTAAAAAAGGATTTGTATCAGAGTATTTATATCCAGGGTTAAGAAATTCATTAACACCTTCTTCAACTATTACTTCTATATCGTTTTGTCTTAAGAGATCTATACCTTTTCCATCTGTTCTTTTATCTTTATCAATATCTCCTACCACTACCGATTTGATACCTGTCTGTATTACAGCTGATGCGCAGGAAGGTGACGTATCATTATGAAAGCAAGGTTCTAGAGTTACGTATAACGTATCATCAGGTGTTACTTCTGAATTCTTAAATAGACTGTATTCTGCATGATCGTATCCCTTATTTTGATGTGCTGCAACTTTTTTAATTTTATTATTTTTATCAACAAGTACAGCTCCCACTCTCGGGTTTGGTGTTGGGTTATAACGCAATGCAACTTTTATAGCTTCAATCATGTATTCAGAGAAGTTTAAGAATTCAAGACTATTTTGCAAATATAGCTCCCCCCTGAACAGCTATATCGACATCAAGATTTCTTAAGGATTCTAATTCTTCTTTTTTTACTCCCCCATCAACAATTAACAAATTGGAGTAACCATGATAGAGATCTTTAAATTCTTGTACCCTGTCAATTAAATTTACTGCCTTAGTTTGATTTGAGAAACCAGGATTAACTGTCAATAATAAGACACTATAGGTTGTATCGATGTAAGTAGATAAAGTTTTCATATCTGTAGTAGGAAGTATTCCAATACCCACATATGTAAATTTGTTCACAAGCGAATTAAAGATTTTTGGAGTTGTAGTTTCACAATGTACAGTGACAATATCAGAACCATATTCAAAAGCTTTTCGTGTAAACAGTTCGTTATTATTCAGCATCAAATGGGTGTCAATCACGTAATCTGTATTTTTTTTGATGTATTCAATAATTGCAACAGGAAGGGATATATTATTTGTAAAGTTCCCATCAGTTATATCAACATGTAATTGATCAAAACTATCACTAAATTCATTTAGCTCATTTAGAAGATTATAAATGTTAGATGCCTGAATACTTGCCGAAATCTTCATTGACGCCCGCGTATGTAATCATTAGCCGTCATTTTATTTTTCCCTTCAGGTGTAATCTCATCTAAATATAAATTTCCATCTTTTAATTCATATTTAAAATCCGAATTATCTTCAGTATATTTATGAATTTTAATTATTTTGGAATCATATTGAATATATGCAGGCCCTAGAATATCGAATGCTTTAATTTTATTTTTAGCTTCAAAAATTGTATCTTCTTTTGAAATCATGTAGTCAGTTTTTACAAATTTGCTGGTTACAGAAACATTGCCTTCCTGAATTTGCAATGGTGATTTAAAGTCAATAGATTTAAAACTCCTTATAAAATCTTCAAGCAATGCTTCATAAACATTTGATGAGTAATTGTCGAGTACTTCCACATCATTTTGGTAAAGAATTGGTCCTTCATCAATTTCCTGAACAATTTTAATTATTGAATATCCAAATAATGTATTCCCCTTTAATATTGCTGATTCTACCGGTGAAGGGCCACGAAGTTCTGGAAGCCTGCTTAAGTGTATATTAAAAATAGGTGCATTACCATTTATAAAGTCAGCTTTAAAAATTGCACCAAAACTTACACATACTCCATAATCCATATCTGAATATATTTCAGAATCGTCAAAGTACTTAAATATAATATTGTTATTTTGGCAAAAATTTTCTACAGGATTTGTTCTTATTTTATTTCCACGCCCACTTTTTTTTGGCTTTGTTGTTACCACTACTAATTCTTTTATTTCCTTTGAAAGAAAGTTCAAATATGGAACGCTTCTTTTATCACTCCCAAAAAAATATTTATATGTCATCGCCTGGAAAACCGTTTACTGTTATTTTTTTAATTGCCTCTTTTCTTTCTTTTCTAGTTAGAGATGAAAGTAATAACTTTCCTTTTAAATGATCAAATTCATGTTGTAATACTCTACCAGTTAGTTCATCACCTTCATAAGTTATAGGTTCACCTTTAAGATTCTGACAATATATTTTTGCGAATTCAGGTCGTTCGATTTCCCAATAATAACCAGGAAGAGATAAACATCCTTCTAAAAACACAGCACTTCCTTCTACTTCAATTTTAGTCGGATTTATTGCTGTTTTTGGACCATCACCAGCGTCGAATACAAATATATTTTTATTAATTCCAATTTGAGGTGCAGCTAAGCCAACTCCCGGTGCTTCATACATTATTTTTATCATTCTTTCGGATAGTTTTTCTAATTCATTATTAAATTCAGTTATTTCTGAAGACTTTGTTCTTAATGATGGATGTCCAAATATTACTATTTCTTCCATTAAATTGAAGTCACTTTCCTTGGTTCATAAGTCTGAAGCTTTCTGAAGCTTGTAATAATTTCATTGTAATTAATATTGTTTCTTAAATTAATGTTGATTTCATATTCAAAAACATCATCTTTAACTCTTGGACCTAATACTAAATTAGTGTTTTTAAGTGAGAGTTCTGTATCAGAAAGTATTTTATAAACTTTATGATGTAAGTTTGGACCCCATTTTTTTCGTTCTTTTAATTCTTCTTTTGTTAACTTTGCTACATTCTCATATTCAAGGGCTTTATGTAGATCTATATTTTGTGTTGATAATATTATTAATTTTCTATTTTTAGTATTTACTTCATTTATTTTTTTTATTAAATAAATGAGCCTTTCAGAATTTAAATTATTTTTATATACAATTCTTGGGTTTATTAATACGCTTATGTCGTAATCTTCTTGATTATTTTTGATTATGTTAAAGTCATTTAAATATTCTTCGGATGATTGATCATGAGCAAGTATATTTGTTGAAACCTTATATTTTGTTTTTAATAACTCGATACATTCAGTTATGCCATTTCCGTGATAAATATCTACATTTGTAAGATCAGGTTTTTTATAATGAGTTGCTATATCAAAAATATTCAATGAAGGATATTCATTATAGAAATAATATCTACCACCAAAGTAATGATGCTTGAGAGAAGCTAGCTCGATAATATTCATTGAGTTTAATTTTGGTAAATTAAATCCAATATCATTTGTATCAAAAAAGTGACAATTTGTGTTTTTTGATTGAAAAATTTTTGGGTAATTATTTGATAAGAGAATTGTATTTGTATATTTACTCTGACTTTGAATAACGTTCGATATTTCTTTCTTACCACCTGTTTTTTGATAAAAATCAATCTGAATGTTATTTTTGATCATATTCTCATACAGAGTTTTTGCTGATTTTAGAGATGGTGTAAATATTATATTTCGTTCTTTATTTTCAAGATTTGAGTAGATGTCATTATTGTTAAAAATTAAGTTTTGTGATAAACCTAATCCACTATCTAATTTGTAATCAGTATCTTTATAAAGGTTAAATAGCGTCATGCCTATGTTTAGATAATTTGCAGAGGCAACATGTTTTAAAAACAATAATTGTGAGCTGTTAAGTTGACCTGTTACTTTTTCAATAGGTTTAATCAGTTTTATATTTGGTGATTCATTATGTGTGCTTATTACAACTGCATCTTTTATATTGTTTCTAAACGTAACTTTAATTATCGAACCTATTTTAATTTTCTGTCTTAAGCGTGTAGGAATTGAATATGTAAATTTACTAAATTTATATGTATTGTTCGACAAAATCTCAACATCTGCAAACACTTTAAATTATTGTATTCTGAATTATCTTTTGAGCAATTAGATATTTATTTTCATTCCCGGATTCATAAATCATTTCAGATTTATTAATTATTGTTATTTTATTCATATCTGAACCAAAATAATTATCACTTAAATTATTTATAACAAGGTAATCAGAATCTTTATTTTTAATTTTTTCGAAGTTCAAATCATTGTTTGTTTGCGCAGAAAAACTTATCACATTTACATCTCTGTTCTTTAATTTATATTCTTTTACTATATCAATATTGGGTGACAGATTAATAGACACGTTTCCTTTTGATCGATTAATTTTTCCCTTAGTTTTTTTAACAACAAAATCTGAAACAGCAGCAACCATAAAAAGGTGTTTTAAGTTATTTGTTTCGCTGTCCATTGCTTTTATTAAATCTTCGGAAGTTTCAAAAATAATATTTCTTACTCCTGCTACAGGTTCTATGTCTTTTGAATGAATGTATACAACTTCATAACCTTGACTCATTAGTTCTATAGCTATTGCTCTCCCCTGTTTTCCAGATGATTTATTTGTTATAACTCTTACATTATCTATATATTCTGAAGTTGGTCCTGATGTAACAATTACTTTATCTTTTTTTGTATATAAAATATCAAAAAGTTCATTTGGTTCAATTAATCTTCCTACACCTTGATCCCCTATGTCTAGATTTCCAAATCTTGGTCCACAAAATGTAACTTTGTCACTTAAATTTAAAATATTTTCTTGAATTTTTTCATCCATAAACATTTCTTCATGCATTGCAGGTGCAATATATATATTCTTGTCAAACATCAATAATGTAGATAAAAGAAGATCATCAGCTAATCCATGAGCATACTTACTGATAAAATTCGCAGTTGCAGGGTAAATAATAACTTTGTCTGCCCATCTTGCATATTCTATATGTGGTGATCCTTCGAGTTGGTCCCATGATGAATATATCGTATTCTCATTTTGAAAATCTTGAGATACATATTTGAGACCTTCAATAGTTGAAAAAATTTCAACATTGTTTTGTTTATTTAGAAGCTGAAAAAGTACCTCAGACTTAGAAGAAGCGATACTACCAGTTATACCAAGTAGTATATTTTCGTTCATTGATTTATTCTTTTTCGCCAACCTCTACTTTTCCAGATGCAATTTCTTCAAATGCAACGGTAAGTGGTTTTCGACTTAAACTTTGTACTTGTGGAGGTGTATAAGCGCCTATACCTTCACCAAGTTGATTAAAATATGAGTTTATGTCTTTAGCACGTCTTGCTGAAGTAATGACTAAAGCAAATCTTCCAGGTGAGTTCTTTAATAATTCTTCAATAGGTGGTTTTATCATTTTTTCTCCAGGTCATATAATATATCTAATATTTCTTTAAGAGTAGTGTTTAAATCTATATTTTTAAGTACATAATCAAACTTAGGCATTGATTTTCTTTGTTCTGAAGCTAATTTCATTCTTTCCTCAATGAATTGATGATCATGACCTCTTTCTGTAAGTCGATTAATCAGAATTTCGTCATCAATATCAACAAATATACCTACAAACTCTGAATTACTAGATAAAAGTTTGGTTGCCCCATTAACTTCTAAATCTAATATCGTGAAATCACTTTTTATAATTTCATTTTTGGAAGTACCGTAAAAAAAGCTTCCATATCTTTCATATTCTATAAATTCTTCATTGGAAACCATCTCTTTAAAAGTGTCCTCAGAAATAAAGTAATAATCTTCTTTATCTTTTTCATCATCTCTCATAGGACGGGTTGTGTGAGATATTGAAAAATAAAAATCAATTTTAGATCTAAGTAAGTTAATGATTGTTGACTTACCAACTCCCGATGGACCACTAAATATAACTATCATTGTTCAATTACGTATTTTACTAATTTTTTTATATCAGCTTCTTTTAAATTTTTAAATTTTGTTTTTTCATCTAGACCTATCTCATCAAGGTATTTAGCTGTTTTAACTTTACCTAATGTTCCACCAGTAGTTAAATATTTATGCACCCTTATCGACGATAATTGGTTATCATTTTTGGCTTTGATTAACTCATCGTATATATTTTCTATGTTTTTCTCAAATTCATCTATAAACAATAATCTTTTTTTCTTAACTTTTAAAATGTACTCGTTATTCATTGTTAATATTTTCTGAAATTGTATTTAAAATACCATTTACAAATTTCGCAGATTGAGAAGATGAATGTTTATCACATAGCTTTACCCATTCAGAAATTATTACTTTTTTTGGAGTTAAATCCATTATTAATTCTGAAATTCCTAGTGATAATATTATAATTTCTACTTTACCTATTCTTTCATAAGACCAATTTTCTGAATATGTACGAATGGAATTTTCTATCCTTTCTTTATTATCTTGAGTGTTTTGGAGTAATTGTTGAGCTCTTAATCTCTGGTTATCACTTAGTTCGGTAAAATTCCTATCAATTTTTTCAATTTCATCGAGACTTGCAGCGAATACTTTTTCAAATGAATCAATTCTAAAATCGTTCATGAAACTCTTGTCATGTATGATTTATCTTTAGTATCAATTTTTATAACGTCATTTTCAGCTATAAACATTGGTACTACAACTTCCAATCCAGTTTCACAAGTTACTGTTTTAGTAGATGAAGTAACTGTATCCCCCTTAACCGCAGGTTCTGCCTTTGTTACCATTAATTCTACACTGGGTGGAAGTACAACATCTATAGGACTATTTTCATACATTTGTATAGTGACATCATTATTAGGAACTAGTAGTAATTCAATCTCTTTGATTTTTTCTTGATCTAAAGATATCTGCTCGTATGTTTCATTATTCATAAAAATAAAAGTCTCACCTTCGCTGTACAAGTACTGAAATTGTATTTTATTAATGAATGCTTGGTCAACATTTTCATCAGCACGAAATGTTTTTTCAATGATTCCACCATCTTTCATATTTTTTAATTTTGTTTTAACAAATGCTTTACCTTTACCTGGCTTAACATGCGCGTATTCCATTATTTGATAGATGACATCATCAACAATTATCGACTGTCCTGGTCTAATATCGTTTGTAGATACCATTATGGAATAACACCTTCTTCTTTAGCTTTGTTTTTCATATTAATAAAATCTGAATAATCATTAGTAAAGGACATCTTGCCGTTTTTGTCAGTTAAAAGATAATAAATAAAATCAGTTTCCGGAGTTTCAAGAACAGCCTTCATCGACCTTTCACCAAAACCAGAAATTGGTGTAGGCGGTAAACCTGTATATTTATATGAATTGTAAATTGAGTCAACTTGTAAATCAACGAGTAAAACTTGAGATTTTCTTTCTTGGAGTGCATAAAGAACCATTGCATCAATTTGAAGAAGCATATCATCATACAATCGATTTTTAATTACTGATGACACTAAGGGTCTGTCTTCTTGAAGTTTTGATTCTGCTTCGACGAGGCTTGCAACAGTAAACAATTCATTCGCGCTTTTTAACCAGGAAGGTAACTGATATTCACGTAATAGAGTATCAACGACTGACTCTAATTCATTAACTAGTATTTGGAGTATATCCTCACCTGAAGCATCTAATGCAATCTGATATGTATTCGGATATAGCAATCCCTCCCAATGTTGCAAGTTTGTAAAATCACCAAGATATACATACTTGCTGTTCACATTTCCAGATATTAGTGAGTTAGCAAGTAAGTCACTGTCATATCCAGTTTGAGATGAAATTGATTCTAAAGTTTCAGATATCCATAAACCTTCTGGAATTGTGATTGTATATGTTTTTAAAGGAGGCCCCTTAAGCAAAATTGATGATATTTCTTCAAATTCTAGTTTATTTGATATTTCATATTCTCCAGCTCTTAATTTATCTGAGAGATTTTCATTTCTTAAATACAATTCAAATGCAAGTGATGACGTAATTATCCCTTCTGATGATAATATTGATGCAATTTCAGCTGCTGATGATCCCTGAGGAATATTTACAATTGCAATAAATTCTACGACCTGTTCATCACTTGTTACAATATTTGCAGTTCTATCAATAGAAGCTGCAATGTCAGACGCAAAAGAAACAGCAACTATTACAGCAATTATCGTAAAGAGTACAGATATCAACAATCTATTACGAAAGTAATAACTAATCATTTATCAAATAAGAATTGAGTATTTCAACAGCTGCTAGATCGTCAGTTCTTTCAGTATTATCGTTTATTAATTTTGATGTCATTCTTTCATCAACTGTTATAACTGGCAGTTCACAAATTTTGTTTAAATCATTTGAGATAAACTTATCTACAACTTTTGTCATCCTAGTTTCATGATTATTTAAACCTATTGGATATCCAATTACAATTTCTTCAATTTCGTTATCATCTAATACTTTCTTAATTTCAACCAAAATATCTGCTTCTTTACTGTCTAATATCTTTAATGGATATGGAGTGTTCAGTGATTTTTTTTTAATTGCTAAACCTATAAAGCGCTCTCCATAATCAATACCAATTATATTTTTCACTTGAGTATTTTATTTAGATTCTCGTTAACGAACATCAAAGTTTTATCTATTGAATAATCTTTTGGTCCACCTCCAATAGATAGAGTTTCATCTTTTGATGCACCACCTCCGTAATTTTGGGAAGTTTCAATAACTAAATTAGAAACGTTAAAATCTTTAATTGTCTTTTCATTTTTCATCGAAACAATTACATATTTGCTATCAATTTTTGCAATCAAGTAAACATAATCAGCTACTTCATTATTGATAGCTGTAACAGCAATATTTCTTAAACTATCAACGCTATCAGTTTCAATAGAGCCAACATATGTTTTTAACTTGTTTATTACGTTTAAATTATTTGATATGTTATTTACAATCTGATTATTTTCAATTTGCTTATATTTGTCTATTTTTGATTTTAACTCTTCATACGTATTTAAAAAGGTCTCTAATTTTGATGGCACATTGTCAATGTTAGTTTTAAGAATGCTACTTACATTTTTATAGGAATTGTAAGCATTAGTCATAAAATCATAAGCTTCATAACCAGATAACATCTCTACTCTTCTTAAATTAGAACCTATTGACGATTCATTCAATAATACAATTAATCCAATTTCATTGGAATTCCCCACATGAGTTCCGCCACATAATTCTTTAGAAAATTCCCCTATGTTGACTACTCTTACATCGTCTTCATATTTATCCCCAAAAAAAGCTAATGCACCTTCTTTTTTTGCATCATCAATATTCATTACTTTTGTAGAAACATCTAAATCCTGAAATACATTTTTGTTACTTAATGTGAATATTTCAGATAATTGTTCTGATGACACTTTCTCAGAATGGCTAAAGTCGAATCTAAATTTACCTGGTGCAACATAAGAACCCGCTTGTGCGACATGATCTCCAAGAATTTCTCTGAGAGATGAATGAACAATATGTGCTGATGTATGACTTTTTGAAACGGACCTTCTAAAGGAATCGTCCACTACTGATTCAATCTTTTCACCTTTAGAAATGGTTAAACTTTGATTGATTTTTATCCCAATAGCCCCAGAACTTGTTTGGATTACCTCATCTACTTGGTATTCATTATCTTCATAAATAATTTTGCCTTGATCTGATATCTGACCTCCAGCTTCGAAATAGAATGGATTTTTCTCCATAAAAATAGTTGTAGACAATTCATCTACACTTACCATCAATACATCACTAAGAGTTGATGTTTCTTCATATCCTGTAAAAATATTGCAATCAACTTCAATATTTGAATTTTCAGTCGATTCTTTTTTAAACATACTTGATTTAGCCTGATGTTCTTCAAATTTTTTCATATATTTACTATCTTTAAGTGTAATGCCATTCTCAAATGCTATTTCTTTTGTTAATTCATATGGAAATCCAAATGTTTCAAATAAGAAAAAAGCTTTCTCTTCATTGAATGATTTTTTATCTTTAATTAACTTTTGAATTTCGATTGTTCCTTTTTCTAATGTTTTATGGAATAATTTTTCCTCAGTTAAATAAAGTTTTAATATCTTGTCTTTATTCTTCAATAATTCTGGATAGTGATCAGCATAAACATCAATTATGGGATTTATTAAAAACTCTAAGCTTTCAATGTTGGTTGTTAAGCCATAAAAAGCTCTAATTGCCCTCCTAATTAAGCGACGTAAAATATAACCTCTTCCTTCATTTGTAGGTACGACTCCATCAGATAACATAAATGTAGAAGCTTTCATATGGTCTAATACAATTCTTTCAAATTTAGTATTTTCATTTTTAATTTTCGGTTTCAAAAGGTTATATATTGGTAAAAATGTATCAATTTCGAAAGGTGAGCTCTTATCTTGTAGAACCATAGCAATTCTTTCAAGACCCATCCCTGTATCAATATTTTTTGCTGGAAGTTCGCCGATTACATTATATGGTTCATCCTGTATAGACTCCATAAAGACTAAATTCCAAATTTCTATAAATCTATCTTCTCCACCACCAATAGGTCCACCATCATCACCATATTCTTCACCTCTATCTATAAATATTTCAGAACAGGGACCACAAGGACCAGGTATATTCATCTGCCAGAAATTATCTTTATCACCTCTTTGGATTTTTTCCTCAGGAACACCTATAACGTCCTTCCAAATATTAAATGACTCATCATCATCTTTATATACCGTATACCACAAATCCTCAGAATTGATTTTCAAATCTTCTGTTATAAATTTATATGCATGTTTAATTGCATCTTCTTTAAAATATTCACCAATACTAAAGTTTCCTAACATTTCGAAAAAAGTTAAATGTCTATCTGTATCTCCAATTATGTCAATATCAACAGTTCTTATGCATTTTTGGGAAGAAACTAAATTATTTCTTGGGGGTTTTGCATTACCAAGAAAATAATCTTTAAACGGTACCATACCAGCAGCTGTGAACAATAACGTATCATCAATTGGAATTAGTGATGCAGACGGCATGATTTTATGATCTGAATTTTTAAAATATTCTAAAAAAGCATTTCTTATTTCATTACTCTTCATTTATTTCCTCAATATATTTTAAATTATATTCAGTTAGTTCATTTTCAAAAATAACACTTGGTGCACCAGTTAAAGGATCTAAACCTGATTGCGTTTTAGGGAAAGGAATTACATCCCTTATTGACTCGGTATTTAACATAACAGCAACAAATCTGTCTATGCCTAGTGCAATTCCTGCATGTTGAGGAGTTCCATAAGACAGAGCTTCTATAAACCATCCAAACCTATTCTTAATATCGTTATCTGACAAACCCCACATTTCGAGTACTTTTGTTTGAATAGACGGATCATTAATTCTTTGTGAACCCGAACCTAGTTCAGATCCATTTAGGACTAAATCATAATGCAATGCTTTTGAAGAAGTAGGATCCTCTACAAAGCTTGTAACATCTTTTGGTGATGTAAAGGGGTGATGTGACGGCTGTATTTCCCCATCTTCTGTTTCAAAATAAGGAAAATCGTAAATCCACAAAAAATTTAACGTATCATCTGGCTTAAAGATTGATCTTCTTAAAATATCAAGAATTGGATATATTTCCTTTGTGCCTGATTGAAAAATGAGCATTCCTTCACCAAGTTGTAATATTTCATTTTTTTCATCATCGTTGATAATTTTAGATAAAGGACCGCTAACTTCATTTTTTTCGATCTTAAACCAACCAAGACCACTGCTACCATTTTCCTTTACTATTTCATCTAATTCATCTATTTGTGATCTAGATAAAATATCTTCTGTAACAAATCCTTTTACAAATCCATTATTTTCTAATGCAGACTTTATAAATTTAATTTGAGTTTTTTTAAAGATATTTGTAAAGTCTTGAATTTTATTTTTTATTCTAAGATCAGGCTTATCTGTACCATATGTTTTTATAGCTTCATCATATGTCATATCTATAAAAGGTATTTCAACTTCCAATTCAAATACGTCAGATAAAAGATTTTTTACTATTGACTCAGTAACTTCTTTAACTATTTCAGGTGATCCATTCGATATTTCTAAATCAAGTTGAGTAAACTCTGGTTGTCTATCTTTTCTTGAATCTTCATCTCTGTAACACTTAGCGATTTGGTAGTATTTGTCAAAACCAGACACCATGAATAATTGTTTATACATTTGAGGTGATTGCGGTAATGCGTAGAAAGAACCGATTTGTTTACGAGAAGGGACAAGAAAGTCTTTAGCACCCTCTGGCGTTGATTTAGTTAACGTTGGAGTGTCAAGTTCTAAAAATCCTAATTCGTTCATAGTTCCTCTTATAGATTTAAATGTTTCAGATCGAGTAATAATATTTTTTTTCATATCTTCTCGTCTTAGATCAAGATATCGATATTGAAGTCGTATGTTTTCTTCTGTATCAACCGAGTCATCTAATTGAAATGGCAACGTTTTACTTTTTGAAAGAATATTGAAATTTTTAACATTGATCTCAAATTCACCTAAAGCTTGTGATTTATTTATCATTGCAGGATCTCTTTTAATAAATTCTCCGTCAATTGATATATAGTATTCTGATTTAAATGTGTCTAACTCAACCTTCTCAGCGTCTAGTACCAATTGTATTCTTGAATCTGTGTCTCTTAATTCAATAAATATAAGATTTCCATGATCACGAACACTACTTACCCAACCCATTAAGTTAGTAACTTCACTATTGGTAGCTTTATTTTTTAACTCTGATATGTTCATAATAATTTTCGTAAATTACTTATATTAAACTTCATTGATTCGTTATTGTTAATATTCTTAATAATATTTTCAGAACAATTTACAACATAGTCAACATTGTTTTTGATTGCTTCTTTATATTGAGTATTTTCTTTACTGTCTCTAACCGGTAATAAATAATTTATTCCAGCTTTGTCTAATTTGGAACTAACTAGATTCAAATCAGACAAATTTTGAGCTATCAACATAACTCTTGTTTTAGAAGGAATGGAATTAACAGTATTAATCAATCTATCTACTCCAAATGCTACGCCTATCCCTGATAATTTTCCTAATCCAAGAATTTCTGAGAGACTATCATACCTACCACCACCACCTACAACTGTTCCATTAGCTATAAACTCAAAAGTTAAATCATTGTAATAATCTAATCCCCTAACTAGTTTTGGATTTTCAACAAAATCTATATCTTCTATTGTCAATTCTTTTTTAAAAGTTTCATATTGGGATAATGTTTCATTACTAAGATAGTCATAAATAACTGGTGCTAAATCGATGATTTGATTATCAAACGGATCATTCGAATCAAGAATTCTCAGTGTATTTTTTCCAATTTTATCTACACTTTCTTTGGATAGTTCTCTTTTATTTTTAGTGAAATACTTATCTAGTTCTCTTATATATTTTTCACGTTCTTCTTTGGTTCCAATTGTGTTGAGATTTAATTTCGACTTTATGTTTAATAATGACAAAAATCTTATTGAAGATTTCAGTATTTGCAAGTTTGAGTATTCATCAATCGTTCCAACTATTTCTGCTCCAGCCTGTATGAATTCTCTGTATCGATTTTTTTGAGGATTTTCATACCTAAACATTTTTCCAAAATATGAATATTTCTTTGATTCATTCTTAAAAAATTCGTTGTGAAATCTAACTACGCTCGCCGTTGCTTCTGGTCTTAAAACAAGATCTCTATTACCTTTATCTTTAAATTCATACATTTGTTTTGTAACAATTTCAGAATTTTCACCGATAGACTTATCAAATAACTTTTTATGTTCAATTGTTGGTAATTCTATTAAATCATATCCATAGGTATTAAAGGACTTACGGAATATATCATAAATATATAGATACTTTTCAGCCTCCAGCCCGTAAAGGTTTCTTGTACCTTTTACTTGTTCAATCATTCAAATATTCTCTTACTAACAAATTGTTATTTTTAATTGATTTTACTGTGTCTTTATCTCCGTGTCCGGGATAGACGAGATAATCATTTGGAAATATTGTAAATACACTATTTAATGAATTGATCATTTCACTGGTATTTCCAGAATATAAATCAGTCCTTCCTATGCCATCTTTAAATACAAAATCCCCAGTAAATACAACACCCATATTTGGAAATGCAAAACTCGTACTACCCTTAGTGTGCCCTGGATTACTGTGAACTTTTATATCGTTATTTAAATTATGAATTGAAATTAAATCACCTTCATACTTTGATGGATTTAAATTAAGACCTGAAAATCCTTTAAGTTGTTCTTCAGGATTACGTGCTAATTGCTCATCATCCAAATTAATATATATAGAACCGTCAAACGCACTCATACCTAAAGAGTGATCAAAGTGACCATGGGTTAAAAGAGCCCCTCCAATAGTTAAATTTTTTGATTTAATGTAATTCAATACGTCACCCAAATCAGGAGGTAAGTCAATGACATAAGAAATACCATCATTTATATCTGGTGTTAATATATAACAATTTGATGTTGTGAAACTGGTGTAAGTATAAATATCGTCCAATTTTAACTACCCGGATTTACTCTTTGAACATCAAATACATTTTCAATATTTTTGGCATCGTTAATGATTGAATCGAGTTGTTCACTACCACTTATTTCTACTTGAAATAATAAAGTAACAATTCGTTTACTGTTGGTTAGTGATTTAGCTACGAGAATATTACCTCCATTATCAGATATTGCAATGGTTGCATCTCTAAGGAGATAAGGCCTATCTATTGCTTCAATTTCTAACCATACGATAGATCCAGTTTGTGCATTGAAACCCCAGGTGACATCAATGATTCTTTCTCCTTTAGAACTATCGATTTTTATATTTAAACAATCAGATCTATGGATAGATATACCATTTGAGATCGTAATAAATCCAAGAATATCATCACCTGGTACTGGAACACAACATCTTGCCATTCGTACTTTAATATCATCGTATCCTTCGACAATTACTAATTGATCATCTGTTGTCTGATATTTATCAGGAGATAGAATATCTTCTTCTTCAGTAATCTCTTCAGGAAATACAAATTTACGAATTTTATTACCTACATTTGTGATTTTTATATTTCCGTTACCAAGATTTTGATATATTGTTTCGTAGTTTGGATATTTTAAAATATTGAGTAGTTCGTTTAAAATAGTTTCTTTATCTGAATAGTTAAAAATTTCGTCATTTTCTTCTAGCCAAGTATTGAGAATTTGTTTTCCTTTTTGTATATCTTCATCTTTAAGCTGTTTTTGATACCATTGTTTAATTTTAGATCTAGCACGAGTTGTTTTAACAAATGATAACCAATCTCTGCTTGGCCCTTTACTATTTTCATTTGTTGTTAATACTTCAATTGTATCCCCTGTGGATAGTGTTGTACTTAAATTTACTAGTTTTCCATTGATTTTTGCACCAATAAGTTTTTCACCAACCTGAGTATGTACAGAAAATGCAAAATCTACGGGTGTTGATCCTTGCGGTAATGTTATAACATCTCCTTTTGGTGTTAAACAAAATACTTCGTCTTCATATAGATCTAGTTTCATGTGATTTAAAAATTCATTTGGATCAGGATATTCGGTAGTCAAATCAGATAAATCAGATGCCCATTTTTGAACGTCATTTTGTGGTTTTTCTTTATATTTCCAATGAGCAGCAACACCATATTCTGCTCTGTAATGCATATCATGAGTTCTAATTTGTATTTCCATTTTTTGACCTGTTTCAGTTAAAACAGTCGTATGAAGACTTTGATATAAATTAAATTTGGGCATTGAAATAAAGTCTTTAAATCTACCTAAAACAGGTTGGAAATTAGCATGAATAAGTCCTAGTATTGTGTAACAATTTTTAACGTCATCTGTGAGTATCCTTAAACCTACTAAGTCATTAATTTCATTAAATGATAATCCATTATTTATTATTTTTTTGTAAATTGAATAGTTATGTTTCGGGCGTCCAATAACTTCAGCCGATAAAGAATTGTCTGCTAAAAGTTTATCAATAACTTTTACAGATTTTTTAATATTTTTATCTCTATTAGGAGCAGATTTCTCAATTAAACTTTCAATCTCCATATTTTGATTTTTATGCAACAGTCCAAAGGATACATCTTCTAATATATGTTTAATGTTTTGGAGCCCAAGTCTATGAGCTAATGGTGCATAAACATACAGTGTTTCACTTGCTATTCGTTCTTGTTTGTGATCTGCCAAATATTTTATTGTCTTTATATTGTGAAGCCTGTCAGCAAGTTTTAATATAAGAACTCTTATGTCTTTAGACATCGCAATTACCATTTTTCTGATAGCTTCAGCTTTTGCTTCTTCGTTGGAGTTGTATTGAATTCTGTCTAGCTTCGTAACTCCATCTACAATATTTGCTACATCAGAGCCAAATTCTTTTTTAATGTTTTTATACGTTACATCAGTATCTTCAATAAGGTCGTGTAAAATTGCAGCAATTATTGTTTCTAAATCCATACTTAAATCTGACAAGTAAAGAGCTACCTGTAAGGGATGAGTAATATAAGGCTCTCCAGAAGCTCTCTTCTGATTCTTATGTCCATCGGAGGCAAAATTATATGCTTTTTCTAATAGTTCTTTATCTTTAATGAATTTTGAAGTTAAATCATTAAATAGTTCATCAGCACTTAAGATATCTGAATTTTTAACCATAATTTAATGGTAGTAAGTTTTTTATTTATTAATTATCTTTGATAAAAATGGAATAGTTACGAAGATAGAACTGTAAGTACCAGAAATAATTCCGATAAATAATGGTAATGCAAAATCAGTTAGCGTACCTGAAAGCCCAATAATGTTACCCAAGAATAATATTGAAGCAATAGGTATTGCAGATGTAATTGAAGTGTTAATACTTCGCATGAGAATCTCATTAAAAGTTTTATTTAATGTTTTGATCGATAAATTAGATTCTTTATTTAATCTTTGACTATCTCTTAATTTATCAAACAAAATAACAGTGTCATACAGTGAATACCCAAGAATAGTTAATAATGCGATAACCGTAGATGGGGTAATTTCAAAATTTAATAAAAGATATATCGAAGTACAAATAAGTAAGTCGTGAATTAATGCAATAAGAGCAACAATTGAAAACCTAAATTGGAATCTTATAGATATTAACAAAACTATGAAAGATAGAAAAATAACTAGTGCGCGAATACCGCTACTTGTTATTTCTTGACCGAAAGTCGGACCAACACGTTGAAATTCTATCTCATTAGGATCTACATCAAATTTATTAGCTAGATAGTTGAGAAATTCCGTTTCCTCTGATTGGGTTCCTTCAACAGCCCTAAAGAGAATTGTATTTGAATTTTCAAACATTTGGTATCTTGAAACTTCTAATATCTCGTTTGCTAAAATATCATCAATATCGGATTTTTCATAATCAGAAGAAAATTGATATGTTGTTCCACCAGTAAAATCTACAGAAAAATTTAAATTTAATAATCCAAGTGAAGCACCAACAAAAACAATTAAAAAGAAAAGAACCTCAATAATTAATACATTCTGTAATATTTTTCTTTTTTCATAAAAATTGATTGATGTATTACCTAAAAATAGATTTTTAAACATTTGTCATATCCTTATTTTTAATTGGATACATCAATCTTGTATTATTTAATTTACCTGCAATTAAAGGAATTGCGTTTCTTGTATATAACCTTGTAAATAAAAGATCGAAAATTGTTGCAATACCCAATGCTAAAGCAAAACCTCGAATTGGACCAACAGCGAGAATATATAGTAAAAATGCAGCAGAGATAGATACAAAGTCAGCAGTTAAAATTGTTTTCCATGACTCGTCAACTGCTTTATTCGCTGCAAATTCAAAGGATCTACCAATTTTTATCTCATCTTTTAGCTTTTCAAATGTAACAATATATGAATCTGCCGCCAGCCCAATAGAAACTATAATCCCTGCAATACCAGCCAAAGTAAGAGTAAATCCTTGAAATTCACCAAGTAATGAAATAACTGAATAAAATAATAAGCCAAACATTGACAATCCAAATACGGATGCAAATCCAAGTAACCGATAGTAAAGAATAATAATGATAGATATAATAACTAAACCGATTAAACCTGCCTGTAGTCCTAGATTTAAAGTATCCTCACCAAGACTTGCTGAAACTTTTTGAATTGATGATCTTTCAAATGAAACTGGTAATGCACCATAACGTAGAATTACAGCTAAATTATTAGCTGCTTCACCCGTATCAGTATTGCCCATTGAGATAGCAGCTGTTCCTCCCGTAATACCTACATCTGGATTCACGTCTAGTGCAATTCCTGGTGCTGATACTATTTCTCCGTCAAGGACAATAGCTAATCTTCTTCTTTCTCCAATTTCATTTGCTAATTTTTTAGTAAGGTTTGTAAATTTATCCTCAGATTCAGGGTTAAAATCAAGTGATACTATCCATTCATTTTCGGGATAAACAGCAATTGCATCTTCTATATCGCTACCTGTTAATTCAGCTGGTCCTAAATGATAAATAACTGGATATCCTTGGTCTATTGAAAGTAAATAAGAATCAAAATTAGGATTGTCTGATATAGTTATACCTATTTGTTCATCAACCCCAGGTACAGCAATTTTTGTAGGGTTATCAGGATCATCTTCATTTGGAATATACTGGAATGCCGGTGAATAACCAGTATCAATAGATGAATCAAGGACGGGTCTAAAAGTTAATAATCCAGTTGCACCCAATGCCTCAATAGCTCTTTCTTGGTCTGTAACACCAGGAAGCTGAACTAATACGGCACTATTACCACTAATAGAAATCTCAGGTTCTTGCACATCTCCAAAAGCCTCAATCCTAGTTCTCATTATTTCAACAGCTTTCTGTAAAACTTCTGGATCAGTTTCTTCATCTGCAGTAAGTATTACAGATATGCCACCTTGCAAGTCAAGACCTAGTTTCGGTGAAAGACTAGTTTGTTGGACATAAATAAATAAACCAATAGCAATGAATGGAAGAAAAAGTAATTTAAAGTATCGCTTCATGAAATATTTTTAATATAAGCTTTTTGGATTTTAATTTCACCTTTTTTAAGAACTAAGGTAACTGTCGCATCTTCTATTGATGTTACTCGACCATAAACGCCACCATCAGTCATTACGTCATCCCCAATTTTTAAATCTTCTATAAATGCATCATGTTTTTTAGCTCTTCTTCTTTGAGGCAAATATAGAAGAGTATAAAAAACTACAAAAACTAGAATTATTGGTAATAAATTAATAAATTCATTCATTTAAGTATTCCTTTTTAAAACTATCAAAACTTGAGTTTAATATACTATCCCTAGCTTGTTGAATAATATTTTCAGTTTGAATTATATTATGAACAGTAAGATAAAGCCACGAAGATGTGTTTTCGTTGACAAATAAATGCCTTAAATATGCTTTAGAAAAACTTACACAGACATAACAATTACAATCTTCATCAATAGGACTTGTGTCTTTTTCATATCTATTATTTTTGATGTTTATATATTTATTTTTAATAATAAGTTTTCCATGTCTTGCTAAACGAGCAGGCCATACACAGTCAAACATGTCAACACCAGAATCAATTAGATCTATCAATCCAATTGTGTCACCTAAGCCCATAACATAACGAGGTTTATCAACTGGAAGTACATTAGATAGAAATTCAACAACAGATTTTCTTTCATGCCTTGATTCTCCAATAGCTAATCCACCTATTGCATATCCATCGAAATTTAAATCAATCATAGATTTTGCGGATTGTTCCCTTAGGTTAAGATTTAAACCACCTTGAACAATACCAAATAAACTTTGTCGTGAATTATTGTGTGTTTCTTTTGCTATAAATGCCCATTTTTTTGTTATATCAATCGCTTTTTTTTGTTCTTCATCAGTTTTATCAACGTCGATTAAACAATCAAAAATCATTGCTATATCACTTCCGAGCAAGTTCTGAGTTTTTATTGAATCTTGAGGAGTTAGTTTAAAGTACGACCCGTCATAAACGTTTTTAAATTCAACTCCATCATCATATAATTTTGTTGGTAATGACCATGCTTGAAAGCCTCCTGAATCGGTAAGAATTAATTTATCCCAATTCATAAATTTATGTAAGCCACCATGATTACTAATTATTTTGGGTCCAGGACGTAAATGTAAATGATAAGCATTTGCCAATAAAATAGAAGTTTTATTTAAATATTCGTGTGGTGTTGATTTTATAGTTCCTCTTGTAGCAACAGGCATAAATGTAGGAGTTTCAACTTTATTCCCATTTAATGAAAGTAGACCTGCCCTAGCTTTCTTATCTGTTTTGACTATTTCAAATTTCATTTATTTGTTATTTTAAAGAGTACAGCATCACCAAAACTTAAAAATTTTAATTTTTTTTTAAGTGCATAGCTATATAGTTCTTTCCAATTATCTCCATATATTGCGTGAACAATTGAAATTAAAGTACTTTTTGGAGCATGAAAATTAGTGATTAAATAGTCTGCAATATTAAATTTAAAATCTTTAGTAATAAATAAATCGGTTGAACCCTTTAATACAGACGTAATATTTACATACTCCAATGCTCTTAACGTTGTAGTCCCAACGCAGTAAACTTTATATCCGTTTTTTTTCTTTTTAATAATATTTTCATATGTATTTTTTTTAATCTCATAATTTTCAGAATGAATATTAAAATCTTCAACATAATCAGAAGAGATGGGCTTAAAAGTACCAAGTCCTATGTCTAGATTTATGTAATCAATTTCTATACCTTTGTCTGTTAATTTGTCGAAAATATCAGGTGTAAAATGTAAACCAGCTGTAGATGATGCTGTAGAAAAACCTTTCTTGCTAAAAAAGTTTTTATAATATTTATATTTATGTTTCTCGTCAATGATGTACGGAGGTAAGGGAGTAATTCCAAAATTTTGAATAATATCAACTACTGAAGTAGAAAATATAACCTTAAACTTGTCTTCTACTTGTGAAACTAGTGTTATATTAAAATTCTCAAGTATGATTTCTTCATTAAGTTTCTTTTTTCCACTAGTTTTTATAAGACATAGTGCAGTGTTTTCATTTAAAATTTCTAATATAAAAATTTCAAAATGTCCCCCAGTTTTTATCTTTCGTGTTCTGATTCTTACATCAACTACCTGCGAAGAATTAAATATTATTAAAGATTTTGAATCTATTATTTTATTTATATCTGAAAATTTATAAATTTCTTTTGTGGAAGCATCAAGTAACTTTGAATCTTCTGGGTTTTTATATGGTTCTTGAGCTATAGAATCAATAGGTAATTCATAATCTAATTCAGATACTGGTGTTTTATCCACTTATTTTTTTAGCAAGCTAATAAACAAATCATAAGACATAGAAACGACTTCTGGCATACCATCGCTACTGCGTCTTTTATTGCCTGTTTGTCTTTTTAATTTTTTCCAAAATAAGACAGTATTTTTATCTCCAGATTTTTCTAATGCTTTTTCTAACGACTGATGAATGTTTAAATTTTGTCTTGATTTTGCTTCTATATAATATTCGACTCCATCAACAAATAGTTGTATATCGCCAAGATCATTTGAACCACCCTCAGCAAATCTTTGAGCTTTCATATTCGAATTTTTGTTTAATCTTTTGACAATATTTGTTTCGTAAGTAGTACCCTGTTTTTTTGCTTTATTAACCACAGACTAATTGTAGCTAAATTTATTGTGTTATTGCTTCTTCTAGGAGTTTGTTATCTATGTCAAAATTTGCATAAACATTTTGCACATCATCCAAATCTTCTAGTGCTTCTATTAATTTAGATAATTTGTTAAATGCATTTACATCTAAATTAATAAAGGTAGATGGTAAATAAGCAATTTCAGAATTTACTAAATTGAATTCTGAAGATCTGAATAGTTTGTCAATTTTTTGAAATTCAGATGGATTAAATTCAAAGGTTACTCCGTTTTCATTTTCTTGAATATCAACACAGTTATTATCAATTGCAATATCTATAATATCTTCCTCATATTCATCAAATTGGAAAATTGCTTTACGTGCGAACAAGTAATTGACACTTCCTGGAGATCCAGTACTTCCATCATGTTTATTAAATGTAGCTTTGACGTCTGATGATGTTCTGTTCTTGTTGTCTGTTAAACATTCAACCAATATCGCAACACCACTTGGACCATATCCTTCGTACGTAATTTCGTCGTAAACGCCTATTGATGAATCACCGTTTAATCTTTTTAGTGCGTTTTCAATATTCGAATTAGGAACGGAATTTGATTTTGCTTTACTAATAGCCTGGTATAAAGATGCATTGTTATTTGGATCAGTACCTCCAGTTTTTCCAGCAACTTCAATTGCTCTTATAAGTTTTGCAAAAAGTTTGCCTCTTTTAGCATCGTTAGCACCTTTTTTGCGTTTTATCGTAGACCATTTAGAGTGACCTGACATTCAAACCGTCCTTTAGAAAATTTTTAAGCCATCCTAGATAAACATTATCATTTGAAAGTTCTGGATGAAATGATAAACCAACAATATTATTTTCATGTATACCAACAACTTCTTCATCAATTAATGCAATTGGAGTGACAGTTTTACCGTAAGATATTATTTTTGGTGCCCTGATAAAACAATACATTTCCTTATTATCATTGAAATTAACCAAACCTTCAAAAGATTCGTTTTGCCGTCCATAAGCATTCCGTTCTACGACTGTATTTAAACAAGAAATTGATGATTGTCCATCAATAACATCATTTGCTAAAAGAATTAATCCAGCACATGTTCCCAAAGTTGGCATGCCTTCATTTATTTTAATTTTAATGGTTTCGAACAAATCTTCAGTTTTTTGAATTTTCATCATTGTTGTTGATTCGCCACCAGGAAGAATTAATGAGTCTATGTTATCAAGATCTGAAACAGATTTAATTAATTGGTATTCTTTATTAATAAGTTCTAGTGATTTTACGTGATCAAAAAACGATCCTTGGAGAGCTAATACCCCGGTTTTCATTACCAACCTCTTTTGGCTAGTTTCTCCGTCTCATCTAAGTCGTCAATATTTAGTCCAACCATAGGTTCACCAAGTTCTTTGGATACTTCAACAAGTTTTTCTGGATTATCAAAGTTAGTAGTAGCAATCACAATAGCTTCAGCACGTTCTTTTGGATCACCACTCTTAAAGATTCCTGAACCAACAAATACACCGTCACAACCAAGCTGCATCATTAAAGCTGCATCAGCAGGTGTTGCTATACCGCCTGCAGCAAAATTTACAACAGGTAATTTTTTTGTCTCGTGTATTTCTTTTACAACTTCAAAAGGTGCTCTTATTTCTTTAGCTATTGACATAAGGCTATTTACATCAGCAGTAATAATTTTGTTTATCCCATCGGTCATACTTCTCATGTGTCTTACAGCTTCAATAACATTACCAGTTCCAGCTTCACCTTTAGTTCTAATCATTGCAGCACCTTCACCAATTCTTCTACATGCTTCACCTATATCGGTAGCACCGTTAACAAATGGAGTTTTTATATCATGCTTATATATATGATTTTTATCATCAGCAGGAGTTAAAACTTCACTTTCATCAATAAAATCTATTCCCAATGATTCAAGCATTTGTGCTTCTACAAAATGACCTATTCTTGCTTTAGCCATTACAGGGATAGTTACCGAATCAATAACTTCTTGTATAGTTTCAACAGATGACATCCTGGCTACGCCGCCTTCAGCACGAATATCAGCAGGTATACGTTCTAAGGCCATAACAGCTACAGCTCCAGACTTTTCAGCTATAACAGCTTGTTCAGCGTTAACCACATCCATGATGACTCCGCCTTTTAACATTTCTGCTAAACCTTTTTTAATTTTAAATGTTGATTCAATTTTCATATAACTAATAATAACTATATATTTTTATAGACATAAATCCATTTTTGCAATACTTTTTCCATACTGTAATTTTTAGAAATATAATCGTATTGTTTCGACCAAATTTCACCTAAATTTTCTTCCTTAAGATTACTTATTGTATCTTTAAGATCTTCAAAATTATCATTTGAAAAGAAAATGCCAGAGTCATTTAACAATTCTTTAAATGCTTTAATATCTGAGCAAATAGCAACATTTCCGTGATTGATTGCCTCTAAAATCGTAATGCCAAAACTTTCAGATTTTTTGTTTGGAGCTATGTATATACCAACATTACTAATTATTGATTGTTTATCTATTTCAGATGGACTTATATGGTATATGACAGACTTATTCACCGTTTTTTCATTAGTAACAGCTATAAACTTAAATTTTGATTCATAATAGTTAGCTAATTGAACAAAAAGTTTTAGATTTTTTCTTTTTTCATTTCTACCAATGAACAGAAAGTTGCCATTATCTACGTATCTAATATCTTTATTTATTTGAATCATGTTTGGAATAATTACTATTTCCTTGTTTAATGCCGTAGCATTATTTAAAGCTTCACTACTAACAGCGGTTGAATACAATTTTTTATATCTTGTAAATAGATATAAAAACTTCAAACATGAATTTATAAAATTTCCAATATTTGCATGATGAGTAACAATAATCTTTTTTTTAGTATGTAATCTCCAAAAGAAAAATGGCATGAATGGTTCGTGCACATGTATGACATCAGCCCAAGAAATTGCTTCCTTAATAATTTTCTTAATAGGGAAAAAGCTTATTGGGTTCTGTGAACCATTAAACGGAATCTTGATAGCATTCCCGATATCATAATCATAAGATGATGGACCAAGTATTTTTGTATCGATACCTTTATTAACGAGTCCATTTTTTAATAACTTAACTTGATTTTGAACACCACCAAAATGTTCTAGATCGTAAGGACAAACAAGTAAGACTTTAATATTCAGTTGTCCAAATTGGTTGTATAGAGTGCCAATCATTGATGTCCATTGAAAGCAACTCCTCGAAACTATTTGATAA
Organism: uncultured Candidatus Actinomarina sp.; assembly: GCA_902609285.1. Classification (GTDB taxonomy): domain Bacteria; phylum Actinomycetota; class Acidimicrobiia; order Actinomarinales; family Actinomarinaceae; genus Actinomarina. The sequence continues at coordinate 40,615 of CACLRL010000003.1, forward strand.
TGTTTTGAGCCCTTGTTGAATGCTTGTAGCTTCATTTTCAAATAGTGGTACATAAAAAGGTTTATGAAAATAAAGAATGTAACCTGATGATTTTTTTATCATTGCTGTTGGAACTATCGGTACCCCCGTTTTTAAAGATAATGCAACTGGTCCTCTCGGGAATGATGCAATATTAGAGAAAAATTCAACAGCAACGCCAGACTTGTTAACACTTCTGTCAGATAACAAACAGATATCTTTCCCACTAATTAATTTCTCTTCAAGGGTATTGAAAGTATTTTGACCTTTTCCACCAATTATAATTTCTATACCAAGACTCTCTCTCAATTTTTTAAACCAATTAAGAACATATTTATTTGATAATGGTTCTGCTACAGCTAATAAATCTAAATTAATATTATTACCAGCAGGAATGGCAAATTCCCAATTACCCATATGAGGTAATGCAATAATAAGACCAGGATATTGTTTTTTTAGTTTTTTGATATTTTCATAATTAACTACTTCAATGTTCTTAGATATGTATTTATCGAAATTGTTATTAGTTAACCAAAGCGTTTCTAACCAGTATCTAGAATAATTAATTTTTACTAACAAAGGATCGTATGGTAATTCTTTAGGTTCGAATATTTCTTTTTTTCTTTTATATAGTTTTGCTGAAGTTTTGAATGTAAAAATAAAATATATAAATCCAATTGGATAAGAAAGAAATCGAACAAAATTAAATGGCAGGTTTTTTAATACCCCATGAAAAAAACGTATAAACAGATATTGAAAAAGATACATTACAGATGCTTGTAAAGGATAATAAATCTTTGATAAACTGTAGTCCATAAAATAAAAGTAAAGATATAAACGGATGTAAAAGGTAATGAGAATAGCATGTAAATTACCGCAAAAATTACTCTTTCCGGTCTTGCAGCAATGCCTACCTTATTATTTATTCCTAATGCTTCACCTCTTGCTCTCAAATAAGGTACTAGTGTTGATCCTGAAAGTACCAAGAAAATAAAAAATAAATGAACTTCTGAATCTGTAAATTTTATAGCTACAACACTCCAAATAAAAAGCTCACCAATTCTATCGATAAATGAATCAATTAATGCTCCTTTATTCGACATGGTATCGGTTTTTCTAGCTAATGGACCATCAAGACCATCAATAGCACTACCAAGAAAAATAACAATGGCACCTAAAGTTTTAAGGTCTATAAATAATAAGTAACATCCTAGAGTTACGACTAACAAACCAATTATTGAAAGTACATTAGGTTTAATACCAATAAATATACAAAATTTTATAAAAGGTGAAGCAAACTTTTCAGATTGCTCCTTAAAATACTTCTCAAGCATCTAATACATCTTCTGTGTAAACGTCGTTAATTAAATTAAGGTTGTAAGCATTTATCTCAACAATAGATTTTAACTTGGGGGGATTTTCGTGGCTATAGACTATTACAGTCCAAACAGGATTTAAAAATAAAGGTTTTAATTTAAATTCAAAAGTTAAAGCAATAGAGTAATAACCAATTGAATGTGTAATGATATTTTCAAGATGTTCGATAATAGAATTTTGATTTAATGAAATACGATTATCAATTAAATATATGAATATGGCTACTAAAAATAATATTAAGGACGTTGTAGCAAAATTTATCCAATCAATAAAAAAATTAAGGAATAAGTTTAAAAATGCTATTACTGATACTATGTGTCCAAATCTTCTACGACGAATTGGATCGGGAATAACATAACTACCAACAGCTAGAGAGTTTAAATCGTCTGGTACATTCTGTTTTTGAACATCCTCTTCATTAATATTTATTCCTTCAGCCATTAGAGTTTAAACTTCGGAACTTTTATAGTATTTTTAATTTGTTTAATTCCATCTTCTAGCTTAATATCTTTTTGATTATCTTGATTATGAATATTTAACGCCATTGTTCGCAAACTAACATCTTTTTCTCCAATGATTATTGATACTGGTACTTTATCTTTAGTTGAGTCGTGAATTTTTTCGCCTAAGCGTATCGATCTATCATCAATTTCAAGTCTCACATTTTTTAGTGATTTTACTATTTCTTCAACATAATTCGTTACTTCACCGATTGTTAATATTTTTACTTGAACTGGGGCAAGCCAACCTGGGAAATGTCCAGCATAATTTTCAATTAATATTCCAGTGAATCTTTCTATAGAGCCCAATAATGCTCTATGTATCATGACCGGTCTAATTCGTCTGTTATTTGAATCTACATACTGCAAATCAAAGTTATCTGGTTGTGAAAAATCTACTTGTATAGTTGATAATTGCCATCTTCTACCTATTGCATCCTTGACATGAAGATCTATTTTTGGACCATAAAAAGCTCCTTCTCCATGGGCTGTTATATAAGAAATATTCTGGTTGTCCAATGCTGAGGCCAAACTATTTGTTGCCCTATCCCAGTCTTCATCATTTCCAATAGATTTTTCAGGCCTAGTTGATAAATCAGCTTCAATTGAATCAAATCCAAACGCATTAAGTAGTTTTATTGAAAATGTTAAAAGATTTAAAATTTCTTCTTCGATTTGATCATTAGTACAAAATATATGAGCATCATCTTGTGTAAATCCTCTTGCTCTTAACAATCCATGAAGGACACCAGTCTTTTCATATCTGTAAACAGAACCAAGTTCAAAGAAACGTAATGGTAACTCTTTATATGATCGTATATCACTTTTGTAAATTAAAATATGAAAAGGACAATTCATTGGCTTTAAGTAGTATTCTTCATTCTCATTTTCTTCATTTTTCAACGGTGGGTACATCCCTTCTTTGTAATAATCAAGATGGCCAGAAGTTTCCCAAAGTATTGAACGTCCAATGTGTGGAGTATATGCATACTCATAACCATTATCTGCATGAGCTTTCTTTGAATAATCTTCAATATTTTGTCTTAAGATTGATCCTTTAGGTTTCCACAAAAACTGACCTGGACCAATTTCATCAGTATTAACAAACAAATCTAATTCATTACCAAGTTTTCTGTGATCTCTTTTTTCAGCTTCTTTCTGACGTGCTAAATAATTATCTAAATCATCTTTAGAGAACCATGCGGTACCATAAATTCTTTGTAGTTGAGGATTTGTTTCTATCCCTCGCCAGTATGCTCCTGCTAATTTAGTTAACTTAAAATATTTAATTTGGCTTGTACTTAAAACGTGAGGTCCTCTACAGAGGTCTTCAAAGTTTTCATTTTTATAAATGGATATATTATCTCCATCGACACCCTCAGAAGGATCAGCAGTAGTAATTAATTCTTGTTTAAACTGCTGATTTGAAAACTTATTTTTAGCATCATCAATTGAAATTTCTTCACGTATAAATAGTTGATTCGCTTTATTAATTCTTCTCATTTCATTTTCAATTGATGAAAGATCACTTTCTTTAATATTTTCTTCAAACAAAAAATCATAATAAAAGCCGTCTTCTATAGACGGCCCTACTGCAAATTTAGTCCCTGGAAAAAGATTTAGGACTGCTTGAGCAAGGACATGAGCAGTTGAATGTCTCAGTGTATCTAGAGCATATTGGTCTTGCTTTGTGTAAATTTTACACTTTGAATCTTCTGTAATGACGTAGGACAAATCTTTTAACTCTCCATTAACATCAATACATATAGCACTTTTTGCCAAGCTATTACTTATAGATTTAGCTATCTCTTTTCCATCAATATCGGATTCAAATTCTTTAATTGACTTATCTGGAAGAGTTATTTTTATCATTATATTTTTATATTAATTACGAATATATTCTACCGAAGAAACTATAAATTTTATTAACATATGTTTTAATAAATACATGAAGAAAAATACGGATGTAATAATTAATAAAAATAAAATTGTTGTTGTATTTAATAAATTAATAAATAATCAAGTTATTACACTCGAATTTACGCCATTAAATAAATACCAGCTAACTTGTACGAAAATATCTATAACAAATATGTCAAAATCATTACATATAAATTCAACAGATTTAAGAAAAATCAATATTCACAATCTTGTTAAAACAAGCATTAAATTGATTGATAAAAATATAAAATTAGAACCTACAAAATATAAGAAAATCGGTGCAAAATACTTACCTACACTAAATAATAAGGATTTAATTCAAATTATAAATAAAAATAGTTATAAAAACCGGGATGAATTGTTGTCTGTATATTCACTTTTATATATAAATTTAGAGAGGGATTTTGGATCAAATATATCTGAAAAGATTTCAAAAAAAGTTAAATATAAAGAAAGTTACGTTAAAAACTTAACAAAAGAGTGCTTTAAAGATGGATTTCTTGGTAATTCAAAACCTGGTTTAGCTGGTGGAATACTAAGTAATAAAAGTTTAAAAAATCTTAGTTATTTTTAATTGTTATTGAATTAATTATCACATCGCTCAAAGGCTTATCGGATGAATCAGTTTCAACCATAGCTATTTGATCAATTACGTCCAAACCTTCAGTTACTTTGCCGAAAATAGTGTATTGGTAAGGTAGTGGATAGTCAGTATGCATTATAAAAAATTGGCTCCCATTCGTATTAGGTCCCCTATTTGCCATTGCTAATATTCCTTTTTCATAAGGCATTGGATTATCCAATTCATCTCGAAATTCGTATCCTGGATATTTACCCATCTCACCATGACCAGTACCACTAGGATCTCCACCCTGAATCATAAAATCTTTAATTACTCGATGAAAAATTATGTTGTTATAATAACCATCTTCAGATAATGCAATGAAGTTATTTACTGTATTTGGTGCAATGTCTGTAAATAATTCTACAGTCATTAAACCTGAAGTTGTGTTGATCTCCGCAGTATAAGTTTTATTAACATCAATTGAAAATGCAGGTGGATTTGTGTATGTTTTATCGTATACCATAATTTCTTCCTCCATAGGTGTAGTGTTTATTTCTAAATCACTTTCATTTGTACCACAATAAACGAATACTAAGAAAATTAATAAAGAAATTTTTTTCATTATCGTTCTATATTAGTCAATCTTACTGTAGATCTGGCACAGACATCACCATTATTGGATAGGATCGCTTCCCATATCTGCGATCTTTTGCCGAGTTTGATTGGCGTTGCTTCACAGATAATGGTTCCATTTCTTACTGCCTTGATAAAATCAGTGTTGTTATTAACACCTACCCATTGACCTTCTTGAGTAAAATAAGCTGCATATGAAATAGCTGCTTCTGCCATAGTATCAATCACTCCACCGTGAACCATGCCCATTGGTTGTTTGTGAAATTCTTCAACATCAAGAGAACTCTTAATATAACTTTCTTTAATTTCCAATATTTTGTGACCTATGAATGGATCAAAAGTGCCTTTAAGGAAGTCATTATGATTCATATTTTTCAAACACTTTCTTCAATCGTTGCTCGCCTGTACCTGATACAAACCACCATACGCCAATAAACGTGGTGACCAATAATAAACCGATTATTACATAAAAATAAACTAAACCAAGATTTTTAATATAGATTTGATAAGAGGAAAATAAAAATGTTCCAATGCCATATGCTGTTATAAATAAAGTTACAAAGCTGAACCATGTAAAGCCCTTACCTAGAATTGCAACAACGATCTTTTTGTCATTAATTGGGAAAAAGTATTCATTTTCTAATTTATGAGCGATAAGAATTTCCTGATCAAATTCTTTATTTATTTCTGTTTCAATGAACTCTGTATATTGACGCGAAAATATTAAAAAGTAAGCATGAAAACTTAACAAAACTGATCCAAAAAGAGATATTAAAGGTAATAAATAAAAAGCATTGTCATTTTCAAATGAAAGAAAGATAAAAATTGTATTTAAAATAAATAATACCCTCACATCAAGCAAAAATTGATCATGATAATATCGATTCATTGATCGCATTCTGTTTAATTGATCTTTATAAATAGTTATTTTATCCATTGGTTAAAGTCTATATTGATAATGTTTAATATAAAATTACCAATTGGTTTAATTGTATTACTTTTAATAACAATAATTGTTAATGTATTTTCTAATATAACCATTGAATACTACGGAATATCAGTTGATATCTTTAGAACTTACGAAGTACAGTGTGGAAATATATTATCTGTTATTAATACAACTGATATAAGTGAATTTAGTCAAGATTTAAGAGTTAACTGGAATACATGTCAACAAAAAGCATATATTGTAATAATCACATCGACAATTAGCTTAATTTTTTTAATTTCTTTATTATTATATTTAATTTACTTATATAAAAATAAACCGGCAAGAGATGATATGTCTGACATTTTAGCTTTATTAAAAAGGATAAATAATAAATGAAAATTGGAGCAATGGTGCCTCAAGGTTGGAGGATGGATTTAAATGGCATTCCACCAGAAAACCAATGGGATACTATTTTAAAAGCATCAAAACAAATTGAAGACTTAAATTATGAATCTGTATGGGTATATGATCATTTTCACACAGTTCCATCACCCACCCAAGATCCAACATTTGAGTGTTGGTCATTAATGGCTGCCTTATCTCAAGTAACTGAAAAAGTTAGGATTGGACAAATGTGTACATGTAACTCGTATAGAAATCCTGCGTATTTAACAAAAGTAGCATCGACAATAGATTCAATGTCAGGTGGTAGATTGGAATTTGCAATTGGAGCTGGATGGTATGACCAAGAATATAAAGCTTACGGTTATGAATATCCATCCGCCGGTATTCGCTTAAAAATGCTTGAGGAAGCTTTACAAATATATATAGCTATGAATACAGAAGAAAAAGCTACATTTGATGGAGAATTTTATTCTATAAAAAACGCAATCAATCAACCGAAACCCTTACAAAAACCATATCCACCTCTTTGGGTTTGTGGAGGTGGAGAAAAAGTGACACTCAAATTACTTGCAAAGTATGGTGATTATGGAAATTGGGATGTTGATGTAGATGGATTTATTCATAAATCAGAAATTCTTAAAAACCATTGTGAACAGCAGGAGAGAGATTTTTCAAGTATTAAAAAAACATTGCATACAAATGTAATCATCGGAGAAAATCAAAAAGATTTAGAGAATAAAATTGAAAAAATTTCAACTGTCACAGGAATACCAAAAGAAATGTACATAGATAAACCTCTCGTAGGAACTCAAGAGAAGGTATTTAATACTGTTGATGAATTTAAATCTGTCGATTGTTCATATATTATTGCTTATATCCCCGATATTGTCTGGGGTAACAGCCTTGAAATCTTATCAGAAAAGATTTAAAAAAAACGGAAGCCCCCAAAAAGGAGGCTTCCCAACAGGGCTGCGTATCACACTTAATTGAAACGCACTCTTAGATTACCATGAACTTTTCTTAAAAGTAAAGCTATTTACCCAAAAGAAGGCGATTTTGTATTTGGTACCAGAGAAATCCATACTTTACCCTTTGGAACATACAATATGTTGTTGTTGCTGTCGAAAATATGAAAAGGATCTAAATTAGAACCTCTCTTCCACGTAGCATCAATCATCTTTCCCCCGTGTAAAAGGATCGCTCTACCCTCACCAACAGTTTTTACAGAAGGAAGTTGCAAGGGATGTACATATGGCTCACAAAATAAAGCAATAACAGTATCAAAAGATATTTGACCCGTGTTTCCATTTTCATCTGACCAATAATGAACATTGTCGTATTTTTGATTTTGGTAAGCATCATAATATGTTCTTAAATATGTTGAGCCATTCCATGTCCAAGTTGTTTCTGTGTATCCAGAAAAAAGCAATGTTAAAAAAGAGTTTGCCTGCCAATTATTAAAAGTTGGATCCCCCCAAGGAAATAATGGTTGTGGGGTATTAACTTTTTTATACCCTTTGGATACCGCTGTTGATTTTAATTTCTGTGTATCGGCATACAAATTGTGAGGTGGTTTTCTTGATGAAATCCTAAAATAATCAGGTCTTCTATCTGTAATAACTGGAACACCCATATCATTTATTTCAGGAATTAATCCACCAGTTGCACCACTTGCTACCAATACACCACCCAATGGTCGTAAAACGGTAGGATCAGTCGGTCTTGCTGATCTTATTGGTCCGTGATATGAAATATCACTTTGATAAAAAATATTTATAAATCTTGTCATTCCTCCTTCGACTAAAACTTCAAATACCGCATCGGCATTTTGTGGTCCGGATTGTGGACGTGCCATAACGTTATTATCATTTTTTATTCCAATAACTATTGAATTATTTGAATTTGGTGACATTGGTAGTCCGTTAACGGGTGAATTTATTCCTGGTAAATAGTTTTGTGTTGATACTTCCCCAAGTGAATTATATGTTTTTTCTTTAGTACGTGACCAATTTTGATTTAAATATGCATCAAGCTCTGCTTGAGAATTTACTTGAGCAGTTTGACCATACCTAAATACAAATACTGGATAAAAGCAAGGATCCGGAACCCAAATTTGCATATCATTAACATATCCAACAATACATATTGCATTTGGATTATAGTTTCTTAAATCTAACGCTGAATTACTAGTAGTTGAAGAAGATACTGGCTGATTACCAATTGAAACGTATGAATCTTCACCTTTTTCTAATGCAGACTTAGTCTTTGGTCCTAAAATTCCATCAACAACAAGCCCCGATAATTTTTGAAATTCTTTAATGGCATTTTTAGTTTTAATTCCAAGAATGCCATCTATTACACCTTTATAAATATCTAAATCTTTAAGTAGGGTTTGAGCGTCTTCAATGCCTTTTGAATAGGTTACTTCAGATACATTTTCAATTTCTGCACCACCAATTGAAATGTATGAATCTTCACCTTTTTCTAATGCAGACTTAGTCTTTGGTCCTAAAATTCCATCAACAACAAGCCCCGATAATTTTTGAAATTCTTTAATGGCATTTTTAGTTTCAATTCCAAGAATGCCATCTATATCACCAATATATAAACCCAATTTAAAAAGTTGATTCTGTGCATCTTCTAGAGACAATACTTTAATAGGTAATGATGTTGTAGTTGATGAAGTAGTTGTACTTGAAGAAGTGGATGTTACTACAAGAGTAGTCGATGTAATTGATGATAAAGGTATATTAGATTCAGTAACAATTTCAGAAACTAATGATTGATCTGAGATTTGTAAATTATTTGTTGTAATAAAAATTGAAATAATTAAACCAAAAACAGCAACAGTAGAAATTATGTATCGTTTGTAAGTGTTATCATTTCCACCCGTAACAAGATGAAGGTCATCAATCTCAATTAAATCTGACTCTATTGAGGTAGTTTCAGTATCTCTATTGATTTTGGGATACGTACGTTTTTTGTTTCTTTTAGAATATAAATTTTTATGTAAACTTTTTTCCATACACAACCCTAGATATTATTTTAGTAAATAAATATTTAGGTAATTTATTAATAGAAATTAATTATCAGCGATAATTATTTCACCATTTAAAGGTAATAAATGAATCCATTGTTTACTTGGAGGTACTTCTATTTTATTTTGGTTTGTATCAAGAAATTCAAACGGATCAGAAATATCGTTTCTTCTCCAAGTTCCTTCAACATAATTACCATCATGAAAAATAGTTAATGGTCCAACACCAACTGTTAAAACACTTGGAAGAGTTGTAGCCTCATCATTATAAAGTGGACCTTGTATTACGACTACTGTTGGTGATTTTAAGATGTCTGAGTAACCATCTCTTGTAATGAAATTATGTGCAACTGCTTCATCATTAGAAGAATAACCATCAACAATGAAACGATTATATTCTTCATTATCAAATTTCCAAATAACTGTTGTAAAATCGCTATATTTTAAAGTCACTCTATTTGCTCCTGTTGACCAACTTGACTGATTATTTCCAAAATTATATAGAGGATTTACATCTTGATTAAACAAGAAACCCTGTTGGTCGATATATTCTCTAACGAGTTCTGTATCTGCATATAAATTATGAGGAGCAACTCTATCTGAAATTCTAAACATTGTTGGAGCAGAGACTTCTTCAAGGACAGGAACTCCTAAATCCCTAATTGTAGGTATTAATCCTGCTGTTGCTCCAGAAACAACTAACACTCCTCCATAAGGCCTTATAAGTGTTGGATCAGTAGGTCGAGCAGATCGGATTGGTCCAATATATGCACTTGTTTTATCAAGATAAAAAGCAAGAAATCTGGTCATTCCACCTTCTACCAAAATTTCCATAACTGAATCAGCTTCTTGTAAGCCTGACTGTGGCCTTGCATTAAGGTTATTATCAATTTTAAAAGCAATTACACGTCTGGGTCTTTTAAGCCATATTTCTGGAGATAATTCTAAACCTGTAAAAGGTGACATTTTTTCTTTATCATATACATAGCTTTCAACTACTTCTTTATTGTCTAAAGTTGTCGTAGTATTTTCTTCAACATTGGTTGTTACAGTTGTAGAACTACTTGTTGTATCAGTGATATCTGTTGCGTTTTCAGCAGATGTACAAGCTACTAATGTTATCAACAAAAAAAATAAAGTAAATTTTTTCATAGAATCATACTAGTGCTGAGAATCCTACTTTTAAGAAATTAATTATCGAATTATTAATCTGAAAATATGTTAGATTTTTAAATAATCTTCTTGATTTTCTATTAGTTATATACCATGGTGGATCAATTAATCTTGATATACGAAATTTTGTCTCAACTACACCCTTTAAAGGTGATTCGAATAAAAAAGTATTATGTACTACAGATTGACCACTTTGTATGTCGTTATCTTTGTTTCCTGGAAAGCCACCCCAAGGTAATTGCGGAATAATATATCCAATTGCAGCCCATTCATTTATAGCTACGGTTCCGTAATTTAATTTCTCAATGTAATTTTCTAATATGTGTTGATTGTGCTTTTTACCATGATGTTTCATTAATACTGAGACACCTAGATTACCCCATAATTCTTCATTACAATATTTAACAGCCTTTAATGAATAATCTTCTGGTGAAGTGTATTCTATTTTTTTAAAATAAAGTGTAGAGGACCAAACTTCATCTAGTTCATACTTATTGTATGCTTTAATTTCTCGTGTTAAATGTGGCGTAACACAACTTAGTTTGTTAACTCTTTCATATGACTTGTCCTTTTCAAGTTTATTTAATCTTTCAATACTATCTGGATAATAGGCTTTTCTATCTTTGGCTTTATTCATATAAAATTTTATATATTTGATCAATGTCTCTGTTTGGCCCCAGCCATCAGGAAGAACAACTACTTGAGCAGCTATACAATTAAACCCATTATTATTTAGCTTTCCTGTCACTATTTTTCTAGCTTGATATTTAATATCTGATGTTGACCATTTGCCAGGATGAATTATAAACGGTGTAACATTACCAAGTTCAGATGTAATGGGTTTTGTATTCACTTTTGATATATTTTTCAATTTCTTCTCTTTATCATTCAATTCTCTTCCATAAACAATTTCTTCAAAAGTTTTGTCAGATCCAGTTAAGTGAATATGATTCACACCAGCGTGAGTAGCCATATATTTAGATTCCTCAATATTGCCAGTAGTTATTATTACATATCCTCTTTCAATAAAATTTTGAAATACTTTCTCGAACACAGGTTTGAGATATTCGTTGACTGGATTTAACTTAAGCAAAATAACTGATCTGCGAGTTATAAGATGGTAAAGAACATCTAAATATGGGATAGAAGAAAAATTGCCTGCTCCTAAAACTAAAGTAATAGAAGGATCTATATCGAATCGTCTTGAAAAACCTCTAAATTTATTTATATCTTCAAATGACATTGATTTATTAAAATACACTTTTGCATCTATGAAGGGAAAAGTAATTTTTTCAATGAACTTATTCGGAAATACTTTATAACTGTTTTCTTCTTTGTTAAAAGAGTCTAAAGATAAATCATCACTTGACTGAAGTGTTTCAATGTAATATTGAGTAGCAAGTACTGCAGCAAATGGTCCACCCAGCCACTCCTCACCTTCTGCGGGAGTCTTAGTTGTTCCCTTATTATCAGAGCAAACGGTTGACCAAAAGTAAGCCACTTCATTGATATTTGAAATTACATTTTCAAGCATTGAAGAAAGTTGTAAGTCTGAAATATTATTAAATTCTTTAGAATTTGTCCTTAAGGTTGTTATGTATCTATCAATATCTAATTTTGTAAGGGACATACTTACATATTATTCAGTTATTTCGAGAAGTTCAAAATCTCCCCAGTTAACTGTTAAAAATTTTGCAGGAATAAGTTCATTCGGTCTACCTACAGGTAAGTTTTTGGGATAATCTTCAAGAACTATATCCTCCTGTTGTAAATCTGAAATAATTATCTTTAAGCTATCAGCTAGATCATCTAAAGTTTCTTTAGATTGAGTTTCTGTTGGCTCAAACATCAAGGCTTCTGGAACAATTAATGGAAAGTATATTGTTGGTGAATGAAAGCCTTTATCTAAAAGTGCTTTGCCTACATCGTATGCTTTTATCTTATGAGATTTCTTTAAGTCTTTAACAGAAGTCACAAATTCATGCATACATGGTTCATCATAAGCTAGTGGAATAATTTTAGAAACTTTAGAGCTAAGATACCTTGCATTTAGAACTGCATAGGCACCTAAGGTATCTAAACCTTCTTTTCCAAGTAGTTTCATATATACAAGCGCTCTTAAGGTAACTAAAAAGTTTCCATGATATCCATGCATTCTTCCAATACTATTTTCAGGTTGATACCAGTTATATTTTCTGTCTTTATTCTGAACGATAGGTCCTGGTAGGTATTCCTTTAAAAATTCTTTTACAGCAACCGGGCCAGATCCTGGACCTCCACCACCATGAGGTGTTGCAAATGTTTTGTGAAGATTTGAATGAACTATATCAAAACCCATATCTCCAGGTCTTGAAGTACCTACAATCGCATTTAAATTAGCTCCATCATAGTAAAGTAACCCACCAGCATTGTGAATGATTTGTGATATAGTTAAAATTTCCTCTTCAAATAAGCCACCAGTGTTTGGATTAGTTAACATCAAACCAGCGGTGTTTTCATTTACTATATCTTTTAATTTCTCAATATTTACCATTCCTCTATCATCTGTTTCAACCTCAACAACAGTAAATCCTGCCATACGTGCAGATGCAGGATTAGTACCATGAGCAGAATCAGGTACTATAATTTCTGTCTTATTTGTAAGATTATTAATTTCTAAATATTTTTTAATAATAAGTAATCCAGTTAATTCTCCAGAGGCACCTGCTGGTGGTTGAAAACTTGCGTAGTCCATACCAGTAATCTCGCATAAGTAATTACCAATTTCATACATAACTTTTAAACATCCCTGAGTAAATTCTTCTGGCATAGAAGGATGCATATTTGCAAATCTAGAATCAGAAGCAATAGAGTCAGCAAATCTTGGATTATATTTCATCGTACAAGATCCAAGTGGATAGAAACCTAAATCAACAGCAAAGTTTCTATGAGCCAATCTCGAATAATGCATGACTAAATCGTGTTCAGAAACTTCTGGTAATCTGGCTTTTTCTTTTTTTAATGATTCATGATTAATTTTGACCTCAGGTACATCTAATTTAGGAAAGTTGGATGCCCTTCTTCCTGGGCTCGATAATTCTTTAATTGTCGGTTCAGGTTTACCTCCAACTAATGGAAGTGAACTAGCGTTACCACCACTAACCATTGTCTATCTCCTGTAAAGCTTCAATATAACTGTCAATCTCTGTTTTTTTTCTTTTCTCAGTAACTGCAACTAAAACATGTTTATCATCGTAGTAAATACCAGCTAAAAATCCTTTGTCTCCCATTTTGTTAATAACTTCAGAAGCATTAGTTTTTACTTCTAATAAAAACTCTCTTAAGCTTGAATCGTCATTAGGAATAACATAACCATTCTTAATTAACGATTTTTTCATGTAGTTGGCTTTTTGTATTGAGTGATAACCCATATCATATAAACCTTCTGGCCCAAGCCATGAAAGATGGATTGCAGATCCAATTGCATTAAGCGTTTGATTTGTACAGATATTTGATGATGCTTTTTCTCTGCGTATATCTTGTTCTCTTGCCCTTAAGGTCATTACATAAGATTTGTTGCCATCTTTATCTCTTGATTCACCAATTAAACGTCCTGGTACTAATCGAGCAAATTCTTTTTTGGTAGCGAACCATCCGACTGTAGGACCTCCAAATGATAATGGAGATCCAAGAGATTGTCCTTCGGCAACTATAATATCAAATCCCATTTGTCCTGGTGTTGTAAGAACTCCCAACATTGATGGATCAACATAACAAATTGTAACAATTCCTTTATCTTTGGCTTTTGTTACTAATTCAGTAAGATCTTGGCAGGAACCCTCATAATGAGGATAAGAAACAACAAATGCTGCTTGTGATTCATCAAAATCATAATCTGTTGGAAATAAGTAATTATCTAAATCAACATAATTTAAATTAAATTTATTTTTATCAATCAAAGTATTTATAACCTCTTTGCTGTTCGGGTTAAAACCTGATGAAATTATTACATCATCTCGTTTAGTTTTATTTATGGCTACAGAAATTGCTTCTGCAATTGATGTTGCTCCATCATATAATGATGCATTCGCTAATTCCATATCTGTCAGATCACAAACTAATGATTGAAATTCAAATAATACTTGAAGAATTCCTTGAGAGATTTCAGCTTGATAAGGAGTATAAGAAGTCATAAATTCAGGTCTCATTGTTAGTGATTTAACAGTTTGAGGTAAATAAACATCGTAATGACCTCCACCAGCAAAACACACTAATTCAGATTTGTTACGTGCAGCAATATCATTAAAGTAATCAATTGATTCAAGTTCTGATAAAGACTCTGGTAAATCTAGACCATTTTCAAGAAGTAATGCATCTGGTATATGTGTAAAGAGATCGTCGAGTGAATTAATACTTAATTCATCAAACATTTTTTTCAAATCAAGTTCTGAATGTGGTATAAACATTAGCTTAAAAACCTCTTATTTACTATATTTCCTTCTATTAAATTACCACGAATATCGAACTCTATTAAATCCTGAGAAGGCTTATTTTCAAAAAGAATAAATCCAATACTTTTATTTAATATGGGCGAGAAATTCCCAGAGGTAACAACACCTTTAATATCACCTGAAATACCAATTGTCTTAGTTCTTGCAATTTTTCTAGATTTAATAGTAAATTTCTTTAAAATTTTATGATTTCCATCTTGTATTTGTGCTTTTAGTCTGTCTGAACCTAAAAAATCTTGTTCGTTTGTAATTGTCCAGGATAAAGAGGCTTCGACAGGTGTTATATCTTCAGTTAACTCAAATCCATATAATGGAAGTGATGCTTCAAGTCTAAGTGTATCTCTAGAACCTAATCCACATGGTTTTATACCTTTTTTGATAAGAAAACTAATAAGGGAATCTGCTTCATCATTACTTGCCATAATTTCAATACCATCTTCTCCTGTATAACCAGTTCGTGCATACATAAAGTTGTCTGATTTTGCTGTACTGAACTTATCAGGTATTTCAAATCTATCATTAATAAGTTCAATTGTATTTGGTCCTTGAATAGCTATCAAAACTGTGTCTAGTGATTTATCAATAAAATCAACTTTGTGGTCAGCTAAATGTGATTTAATTTTAGAGGCATTTGATGCATTAGGAATCAAAATGATTTTATCTTCAAATTTCCAAAAAATTACATCATCTAATGCATTTCCATGTTCATTTGTAAAAATAGAATACAATGCTTTGTTCATCGGTATATTTATTAAGTCAGAACAGATTAATGAAGAAATCTTATCTAATTCTGAATAATCAATTTCTAAACGTCCCATATGAGATACATCAAAGAAACCCGATGAATTTCTTACAATATCATGTTCTTTTAACGTGCCTTCATACGAAAAAGGCATCGACCAATCACCAAAATCAATAAATTTTGCATTATTAGATTCGTGAAATGAATGTAGTTGAGTTGTTTTTTTATCCATTAAGATACAAAAGTTTCATACTCCTGATAAGTCATTCCTGAATCATCAACGGCATTAACTTTTGCTTTAAACATCCAACCATCTCCGCAAGGATCATTGTTTATTGTTTCTGGTTCGGTTTCTAATTGTGAATTGACCTCTGTAATAGTGCAATCCATGGGTGCATACGCTTCAGCAACAGTTTTAGTAGCTTCAACCTCTACAACTGCACCGCCTTTTTCAAAAGATTGTCCTACTTCTGGAAGGGTAACATAAACAATATCTCCTAATTCATTTTGTGCGAAATCTGATATACCTACAGTTATTACTTCTTCGTTTATTAAGTACCATTCATGTGTTTCTAAATATTTTATATCTGACATATTTACCTACCTTGGCTTTACCGTTGATAGACCCCCATCAACATGTATCGTCTGTCCAGTAACCCATTTTGAGTCTTCGGACAATAACCATTTTACAACAGGAAGTATATCATTAAAATCTCCAATTTTTGGGATTGGATAGATTGATTTTGATAGTTCTCTTGCTTGTTCTGTAGCAAGAATCCTTTGACTCATATTCGAATCTAGTAAGCCAGGAGCAATTACATTCACACGCAAATTATCTTTTGCATATGAAGCAGCTGCAGATCTTGCCATCCCTTCTAAACCTGCTTTGGCAGCAGCTATTGCTTCATGATTTGATAAACCTTTTGTACCTGCAACAGAGGAGAAAAATATTGCTGAACCATTTTTCATTCTACGTGCAAAAGAACTGAGCAAGTAATAACTAGAAAATAAATTAACTTTAATTACTTCTTCAAATTCCTCAATTTTTGTTCCATGTAAAGGTTTAATTAGTATTGAGCCAATACAATTTACTAAACCTTTAATTTCTCTGTCTTCGGGAACTATCTTACTAAATTCTCGTTGTTCAATAGTATTATCAAGATCAATTACAAAATATTCAGCATCAATTTCTTTGGATAATGCTGATAATTTTTCTTCATCTCTTCCAATTATTATTACATCATGTTCAGATGCTAATTCTTTAGATATAGCTGAACCAACAACACCTGTTGCACCAGCGACAATGTAAACCATGATTAATATTCTAAAAGAAAATTAAGTAATAGATAAAATATTTGAGGATGAAATCTTACCAAACCATTTTGCAGATTTATGAGGTATGCGTTCGTATGTTTCTCTATCCACTTCTACTAGGCCAAAATTCATTTGATAGCCGAGATCCCATTCAAAATTATCTAGTAATGACCAATACAGATAACCTATAACATTTGAATTTTCGCTTTCAAACTTGTGTACATCCTTAAGTACGGTAGTAACAAATTCGATTCTCTCATCGTCATTATCAGTAGCAATACCGTTTTCCGTAATAAAGATTTCTTTATTTGGAAATCTTTTATTAAGCCTTTTTAAGTTGTACAAAACTGCATCTGGTCTGTACTCGTAACCCATTTTTGTAGTCCTTGTATCTTTGGTCATAGCACCATTTCTTCCAGCAAAAATTTGAATAATTCTTGGTAATATAAATTTTCTGATTACACCAATGTTAAGCAATAAAGGGGCGAATAATTTTAAAAGAATACTTTTTGGATATCGAACAATTGTATATGTTTGCAATCCTATAAAATCATCATCTTTAGAAGCTTCAAGAAATTTATCTTCAAGATGATATTTCAAATATTTTTTAAGTTTATTGTCATCATCATCTTCCCATTCTTGTAAAGCATGGGTCATTCCAACTTTCGCATTTGAGTTAAATTCTTTGATTGTTTTAAGAGCTTTTTTATGTGCAGACATAATATTTTCTGATGCAATTATGAATTTTGTCTCGTTGGCAATTCCTGGTGGAAATTTATTTGTAGATAGATAACCAAAATACGCAAATATTCCTGGTTCATTTATGGTGTTAAAATATACAATTTCCTTTGGTAATTCTTTCATTAATTTAGCAACATAATTATTGAAATATTCATCAGATTTTGGGTTAAGCCATGAACCTTGGTTATACAACCATTCGGGAGTTGTGAAATGATGAAATGTTATTACAGGGGTAATATCATTTGATATTAATTTGTGAGCTTTATCAACATAATGTTTGATCTCATCTTCATTGAAATTTCCCTGTGTTGGCTCGATTCTACTCCATTCAATTGAAAATCTAAATGCCTTAATGCCTAAGTTCTTTAGAAGGTTAATATCTTCATCAATCATTTCATAATGCTTGCATGCTTCATTACAGGGCTCTACGCATACAGAATTATTTCTATTTTCCCAAATTGTCCAATCGTTATTATAAATGCCACCCTCTACCTGGTAAGAAGCAACGGCAGTACCAAAAAGAAATTTGTCTGGGAATTTTAAATCATTCATATAAATAAATAATATAGGCAACACCGATATAAAAAAACTGTAAAAGAAATCTTAAAAAATGTTGAGTATTAGAGAAATATCGATTCCCATATGGGAGATCATTAACCCAGACATTTAAATTACCGATATAGATCAAGACTAAAAAGATAATCATTAATATAGCTGCTTCTTTTCTGAACCTAGTAAAAAAGAAGAGAGGTAGCGTAATCTCAACAACACCTGTTAATAAATGTACAAAACGTGGAAAAGGAATAAAATCAGGGACAATGTTATCGTAGAAATCTGGATTTATGAAATGATTGATTCCAGCTACGACAAAGAATCCCGCATATCCAAGAGTAATAAATTTTATAACCAATTTTTAGATCTCTCAATAGCTTTATACCATAAACTAAGTGTCATAATTCTCGAATCATTATTCATATTTGGACTCCAAGTTTTTGCTGTAGAAAAATATTTACCCATTTCTTCAATAGGTAATTTTTTAACATATATATAACTTGCAACTCCAACTCCTAAGGAAGTTATTTCATTAATATTTTGTGACATAACAGACTTATTTAAAATATCAGATTGAAATTGCATAAGTAAATTATTTTCTACCATTCCCCCATCTACTTTTATATTTTCAAACTCAATATCTAAATCTTTTTCCATACTTTTAAGCAACTCAAATGTTTGGAAAGCTACAGATTCAAGAACTGATCTTGCTATATGTGATTTATTTGAAAATCTAGTTAAACCAAATAATGAACCTCTTGCTGTTTCGTCCCAGTAAGGAGAAAATAATCCGGAAAATGCAGGAACAAAATACACTCCTCCGTTGTCTTTCTCCATCATCGCAAGTGACTCTATATCTTTACTTTGTATTATGATGTTTAAATTATCTCTTAACCATTGAACAGCAGCACCTGCAATGGGTACAGAGCCTTCAAGCGCATAAAGTGGTTTTTCTCCTTCAACTTGATAAGCGATTGTAGTCAATAGCCCATGTGATGATTTAATTATTTCTTCACCTGTATTAGTAAGTGCAAAACATCCAGTTCCATATGTATTTTTTACATCGCCTTTAGTTGTGCAGTTTTGCCCGAATAATGCAGCTTGCTGATCACCTAACACAGCAGTTATTGGAACTCCAGGAATGATTTTGTTTATGTCGCCAAAATTTGATAAAGATGGCATTACTTTTGGTAATGAATCAATTGGAATACCTAATTCTTTTAATATTCCTTGTGACCAATCCAAATCATATATATCAAACATCAATGTTCTTGAAGCGTTTGTTACATCGGTTAAAAATTTGCCTGTAAGATTATAAATAATCCAACTGTCGATAGTTCCAAAACAAACATCATCATCTAATCCATTTTTTATAGAAGGAACATTTCTGATCAACCATAAGATTTTTGAAAGTGAAAAATACGTAGCAACAGGTAATCCTGTTTTCTCAAAATGATTTTTAAGTTTTTTGTTAGCTAATAATTCATTACAAATATCTTGCGTGCGCGTATCTTGCCAAACGATTGCATTATGAAATGGCTCTCCAGTAGATTTGCTCCATGCGATAGTAGTTTCTCTTTGATTGGTAAGGCCAACACTTTTTATAGAATTCGTATCAATATTTTTTACAACAGCTTTTATACATTCTTCAACAGTTTTAATAATTTCCTTACCATCATGCTCAACGGAATTTGAATCAGGTAAATACTGTTTTATTTCAACTTGATGCGATAACTTAATTTCTCCATTTTCATTGAATAAAATACATCTAGAGCTTGTAGTACCTTGATCAATTGAGAGAAAATATTCCATTTTTAATTATTTGTAAATATTAGAAACAAACCACTATCTCCATATCTTCCGATAACATTTCCAGCAACAAATCCGTATATAAAACCATAAATTAGTCCCATCCTAAGATATTTGATAGTTTCTATTTGAAAAAGATTTTTACCATAATCTTCAATCTCAAATCGACTTCTATATTTTTTGCTAAAAATATGTCTAAAAACTGGCAATAGATAAAAGACTGTCCCTAAGCCTACAGCAGAAAGTAAGCCCTGAATAATTCTGTTAATTACTATATCAAGCATAAATAAAAATCTAGTTGTAATATCAATTTAATAAACTTGTAACGGAATAAATTATGGATATATCCCAGGACACAAATTTAATATATTTTTTCCTCTTTCTCATATCAATAATAGCTTCATTTATTGATTCAATTGCGGGTGGTGGTGGATTATTAACGACACCTTCTATGTTATTAGTTGGAATTAATCCATTAACTGTACTTGGTACAAATAAATTTCAATCATCTTTTAGTACTTTCACTTCTACACGCAATTATTTTTCAAATGGGTATTTAACTGATGTAAATAAAAACAAATATTTCTTTTTATCATTCATTGGCTCATCATTTGGAACTTTGATGGTAAGTAGGTTATCAGATGAAATTTTAAGAACTCTGATACCAATTCTTTTAATATCAGTAGCAATATTTTTCATAATAAATAGACAAGTGAAATCTGATTTGAGTAAATACATTGTTTTGCTTACTCCCGTTATCTTTCTAATAGGATTTTATGATGGTTTCTTTGGGCCTGGTACTGGTTCATTCTTTGTTATGTTATTTATAGTATTCAAGAATCAAACACTGCTTGAATCTACAGCAACTTCGAAATTACTAAATTTTGGATCAAATTTTGCAGCATTTTTAATATTTGCATTTCAAGGATATGTTCTATGGGATCTTGGATTGATTATGGCAGTTGGGGGTGTGACGGGGGCATATATTGGATCTAAGTCAGCTATTAAGATAGGTGATAAACTGATCAGGCCGATACTAGTAGTTGTATCAATATTGCTTTCTCTAAGAATATTATTTAGTTAAATTCAGATTTGAACCTCAATAGTTAATGCTTCTACTATAAAACTATGAAAAGAATTTATACATATGGTCATGAACAGGTAAAGAGAAACATAACTATTGCTGAC
This sequence comes from uncultured Candidatus Actinomarina sp., assembly GCA_902609285.1. GTDB lineage: Bacteria > Actinomycetota > Acidimicrobiia > Actinomarinales > Actinomarinaceae > Actinomarina. The sequence goes on from CACLRL010000003.1 coordinate 62,031, forward strand.
ATAATTGAAAATAAAAAAAATAATATAAAAATGACACAGGTAACTGCACAAAATATGCAAGAAGCAGAAATACTTGCTGATCAAAATATTGATATGATCATTACCGGAAGTGATTCCTATGAGGAAGTTCGAAAGGGTGCACCCAACACATTTATTACAGCAGCATTATTTGCTGGAAGGTTTATAACTAAAGAAGATATATTAAAAGGTGCAATTGAGGTTGCAATGAAAGGCGCTGATTCTGTACTAACACCAAGAAGTCCAGAAGTGGTAGAACTGTTAGCAAATGAAGGCATGCACGTTCAAGGTCATGTAGGAATGGTACCTTCGAACGCTACAAAGTATGGAGGAATACGAACAGTTGGAAAAACTAAAGAAGAAGCACTTAATGTTCTTCATGAATTAAAAATTTTAGAAAATGCAGGAGCATTTGGAGCAGAAGTTGAATGTGTTGCTGAAGATGCGTTAGTGGAAATCAGCAAGCATACAAGTCTAGTACTAAACTCTTTGGGTTCTGGATCAGGTGGTGATGTAATTTTTTTATTCTTTGAAGATATATGTGGTGAAACAAAAGATATAAAAATGCCTAGGCATGCCAAGTCATGGGGTGAAGGAAAAAGTATTCTTAACCAATTAAAAGAAGAACGTAAAAAAGCAATAAAAGCCTTCAAGAATGATGTTGATGCAAATAAATTTCCAAATAGTAATCATACAATATCAATGAATGATGGTGAGTTAGAACAATTTATTAAGCAACTCAATACATAATGTTAGGGATAATTCGAAAATTTTTTTTATTTTTTGGTTTTCACAGATCGTATGGACGTATATGGATCTCTAAACGGTTTGATAAAGTTGTATGGGGATCCTTTATCGCTTTATCCTTTTATAATTTTTTAACAAGATAATGTCGAATATTGTTGTATCGCCGCATAGCCTCTCAACTTTAGCTGGTATAAAAATTCTTAGAAATGGTGGTAATGCTATTGATGCAGCTATTGCTACAAATATTGTTCAAGGCGTAGTTGCTCCAGAGACATGTGGAATTGGTGGTGACTTGTTTGCATTGATATGGATAAATGGTGAGACTAAACCATATTGTTTAGATTCATCAGGTTATGCAGGATCTAATGCAGACCTATCAAGTTTAAGTTCTTACAGTAACATTCCTTTAGATCACCCTATGTCGGTAACAGTACCAGGAGCAGTCCGTGGTTGGTATGCAATGCATGAACGATTTGGTAGTTTGGAAATGAAGGATTTATTTATCCAAGCTATTGAGATATGTTCAAAAGGATTTAATGTTTCATCAGAACTTCATCAGTCTTTAAAAAGACATGAAGAATCATTGAAAATCCAGGATTCAGGGAAAGAATTATATCCTTTTGGAAAAGTGCCCGGCATTGGTGACACGGTACAAAGAACTATGTTAGGTAAGACTTTAAAAAATATATCTGATCAGGGGTCTGATTATTTTTATTCAGGTAAAGTTAGTGAAGCAATATCAGATTCATTAACTAATATCGTTACTTCGCATGATATAAGCAGTTTTTATCCTCAGTGGATTGAACCTTTATCAATCGAAATTTATGGAAAAATTGGATGGGTTACTCCCCCTCAAACTCAAAGTTATCTTACTTTGGCTACGTTGAAAATATATGAAATGTTAGATAGTGACTTAAAAGATATAGATATGCATACACTAATTGAATCATACAGAGCAGCAGCATCTCAACGAGATGATATAACATATGATTACGGAAATAATATTGATTTATTTCCAGGTTTAAATACTGAATATTTAAAATCTTTGTCTAATTTAATTGATTTAGATAACTCTTCGACATTTAATCAACCTACTGATATTGGTGGTGGAACTGCGTACATGTGTACAAAGGACAAAAACGGTAATGCTGTATCACTTATTCAATCGAATTATTACGGAATAGGAAGCACTATTGGTGTTAAAGATTATGGTTTCTTTTTACACAACAGAGGGGCTGGTTTTAATTTAATACAAAATCATCCGAATTCGTTAAAGCCAGGAAGAAAACCACTTCACACATTGTCTCCAACCATATGGAGTGTAGATGGAAATCTTGATATGGTAATAGGTACAAGAGGTGGCAGATACCAACCACAACTATTAAGCCATTTTATTTTAAAATTACTAAAAAATGAAGATCTAAAAAATGCAATGTTATCTCCTAGATGGAACATTGATGAATTCGGAAAAAAAACAGTATCAAAATTAAATTTAGAACCTGGACTGGATAAAAAAATTACTGATGATTTAATGAATAAAGGTCATGAAGTTAATCAACTGAAAGAATTACAAAATAGTTATGGACCTATATCAGCAATTATTAAAAAAGGGGAAAGTTGGGAGGCTTCACACGACAAAAGGGTTGACACAGCGTATTCTATAATTGAATAGATAAGTTAAGGAGAACAATGCAAATACATAATAACAGCGGAAACATAACAGTGATAATTGATGTTTCATTTGAAGACAAAGATATGTTTATGGATTTTATATTAAATGAACAATGCCAGTTCATTGATAGCGTAGATCCTGAAGGTTTGATAAAATTTGAATGGTTTGTTGATGAAGACTCTAACGCAGGAACTTTAGTCGAGGTTTTTGAAAAATCAGAAAATTTTCAAGGGTTAGCTGGAAAAGTAATGGGAACTCCCGTTAATTTAAAATTTCGAGAGATGGTAAATATCGAAAAAATGACAATCCTAGGTGATGTTTCAGATGAGTTGATGGATAATCTGGCACCTATGAATCCAGTATCAAAAGTTTACAAAGGTGGGCTTAGCTAATTGACTATATGTTAAAAAATTACATGCAAATATAAAAAAGAGTCCAGTTTCCTGAACTCTTTTTTGAGGTAACAGGCTTATTACCTAATCAAATAATACACAATTAAAAATATATTCCAATTTAAAAATTTGTATAATTTAAATAATTAATGGAAAAAGAAAATAATTTTGCTAGAACGAGAATTACAAATTTAGATTTTATTAGAGGTTTTGCTCTACTTGGAATACTCGTTATTAACATAATTGCATTTGGACTTCCACTTACTGCTACGACAAATCCATCAACATTTGGAATTGAAAATACTCTTGATTGGGTAGTTTTGATAATTTCATCAGTGTTTTTTGAATTTAAAATGATGGGATTATTTTCTATGCTTTTTGGTGTAGGCATAATAATTTTTTTAGAGAATGCAGAGAAAAAAACATCAAAGCCTAAAACACTTGCAATTTGGAGAAACTTTATTTTATTGTGTTTTGGTTTAATTCATATGTCTATATGGATAGGTGACGTACTTGCACCATATGCGATTTGTGCTTTTTTGTTAATTATCTTTCCTGATGTTAAAAAGCCTATACTGATTTTTTTAGCAATTGTCTTTTTGATGATTGCATTTATTGTAATTACAAACTATTTCTCATCGTTATATGATACGAATGGAAACTTAATTTCTGATGAGGAATGGATACTTTTAGCCAGTGAAGGTGGAGAATTATCATATGGCAAGTTTTGGTTTCCAGATTCAGAATCATTTGGCAATCTCGTTGGTATGTGGTGGTATATAGGTGCATTTTTTAGAGCTATATCATTGATGCTATTTGGTATCTTGTTATACAAATTAAACATTATTCAAGGTAAGAAGAATATTGTATTTTATAAAAAAATAGCTGTTTATGGTTTTTCAGTTGGTTTGCCCTTATCGATCTACAGTATCTACTTACTTGTTAGTACTGACTATGATCCATCAGTTTTATTCATAAGCAATATCTTTAATACGTTGTCAGTAATACCCATGGTTCTTGGGTATACAGGCGTTTTAACAATTTTAAATTTAAAACTAAGAGATTCTATATCAACAAGATTACAAGCATGTGGTAAATTGGCGTTCACAAATTATATAACTCAAACTCTATTTGGTGTTTTCTTCATAGGAGCTTTCAGATTAGATACTTTTTCAAGATCGGAATTAATAATATTTGTTTTTCTAGTTTGGATAATACAAATAGCCTGGTCAAAACCTATTTTGGAGAAATTTAATTACGGACCATTAGAGTGGGTATGGCGAAAGTTAACTTACAGATTTATAAAAATCTAAAAATTTAAGAATTAAAAAGATCTGAAATAACAACGCTTACATATTCTGCGAAAATTGGTTTCGCATCATTCCATGATATGTCGTAAGTTATCTCAAAAGCTTGTTCAAAATCTATTCCTGAAGCCATAACAGAATACATATGCATCGCAGAATCAGCACCTGACATTGCATTCATAGCTTCAACTGTAAGATAACCAATTGAATAACCGAGAACATAATCAGGATTTTTTGTACAAACACCAGGAATACTTTTGCTGTAGAAATCTAATACTGTAGGAGTTGAGTAATCATTAAATGGAGGTTGAATATGTCTAGCAGTTACTTGTGATAATCTCATATCTAAGTATTCTTCAAACGTTTCTACTCCAAGAGATATCCCAGCAGCATGAGCAATTCCTTCATTCAACCAACACGGAGATGCATCATTTGCACTCTGTTGTGGATTTCTAGCATTACCAATCCATTGAGATGCAACAACTGAATGTGTTACTTCATGTATATGAAGTGGTCCATACCTATACGTATCAGCTGAATCTGCACTATGAACCCCAAATACACCTACTCCAAAATGAGGAGGTCTTTGATAGATTCCTGAATTTGCTCCACTACAAATACCATCACGACATGGAGCTTTTGCCATGCCACCTTCAAAACCAGTAGTCGTTAATTCACTTATAGCCCAATCAAGGTCTGCAAAGTTATAAAAGAATCCGTAGTACTTTTCTGGAAGATTAAAGTTTTGCCAAAAACTAATACCTTTTTGAATATATTTTTCATTATCTTGAAAATATAAGTCGGTAGAAGGGCCTATATTTAATACTATTTCAAAAGAATCGTTTTCGAAAATATTATTTTCTTTAGATATTCGTTGATAATCATTCCATGCATATTTTGGAACATTATCAATGTTCGATATTAATTCAGTGATTGTTACATATTCGCAGTCATAACATGTATTTTTTGGAATTGAAGTTGTAGTTGAGTTCTGAATAGTTGTAGTAGTTTCTTGAGTAGTAATAGTTGTCGTGTCATTAACAATAGTAGTTGTTGACTCTTGAACTGTATCATTGGAAGAATCTTGAACAACAGTGCTCTCACTTTCTGCTCCCCCACATGTAATAAATAAGAGAAAGAAGAATAATGAAGTTTGTTTCATATTTTATTTATTATACTCACCATTCTTGAATCTCTCGACAGGTGTAATATCTAGGTCTCTTTGGAACTGAACGTAACTGACAATCTCTGGATTTTCAAATTCATATACAGTGTTATCTTTAGTGAATAAATTTGACATTACTCTTAAAAATCCATTTAAGTCTCCTGCAGTAATGTCTCCTTCTGAGATTTTCTTGTCATAAGCATTAATTACTTTTGCTGCCAAATTATGCATTCTTGCCATAAGCGAATTGTGATAAATATTTCTTATTTCATTAATAACAGCTTTACATTGGGGGGTTTGTAGTCTTCTGTAAACCGTAGATCTATTTAAACCTAATGCTTTAGCAATATTAGGGTTTGATAATCCTTCAACATGTAATTCAGCAATTCTAAAGTCTCTATTATCTGGTTTAATTTCTTGCATATAGCTAATTTTAACAGTTGAAATCGTCGTTGGTTTTAGCGGTACTATCTACGTGATAATAAATGTCGTTTTAGAAATAAACATCAAGACTTTTTATTTTTAAAATAAACGAAATAAGTTAAACGAACTCCAATGTACGAAAATATAGCAGCAAGAATTACTTGAGTAGGAGTGTAGGTGTTCCGGAATAACTCAGATGCTGGCCAAGCTATCGCTAAAAGAGCAAGAAAAGCACCTAAATTTTTTTTGTTTTTCATAAGTTTATAATAATTAATAAAAGATGTTTGTATACAAAAATTACTAGTCAATAAGACCAGTATCTGGTTTTATCTTAAGTACCCAGTTATAAGCATCCATTCCAAAATCTATAATATTTCCACCAACAGTACTAAAGTTCGTATTACCCGAAATTTGACCTGCTGTAATAATAAAATCATTGGAATCAATAACAATATCTTGCACCTTATCATGAGCGTCCATACCTGAACCGCCTCCAAATGTTTTTGACCATTGAAAAGTCCCAGAGGAATCATACTTTACAATGTAAGCATCATTATTACTCCCAGATACTACAGCCTGCCCTCCTAAATTATAATTACTCCCAATTTGACCGACACTATAGACATTTCCATCGTCGTCAATAGCTATAGCTGTTCCAAGAGCTTGACCAGCTTCGCCATCATCACTAGCAAATCTTTTAACCCATTGAAATGCTAAAGAGGAGTTAAGTTTAAGTAGATATATATCCTTACCAGATGTGGTTATATTGCCACCTCCAAAATTTACTGTATTTTGAAATGTGCCTGTAGCGTAAATATTTCCAGAAGAATCAACAGATATTCCCTTTGCCTTTTGTGTTGTATCGATATTCGAGGTAAAGGTACTTTGCGATGAGCCATTGTTATCAGTATCAAATTTATGAATAAATAAATCATTGGAATTCGCTGCAGTATAAGTGTTACTTCCAAATTTAACAGTTCCTGAAAAGCTTCCTGTCAAGTATGTGAAATTATTCGAGTCAATTGCCAAGGCTCTTGCGTCTGCACTTCCAGAATTCTCTGTTCTCCAAACAAATTGCCAAATTCCAGAGGAATTAAGTTTTATTAAGAAAACATCATAGTCATTCGATGTATAATTCACTTCACTACCACCATCACCGCCATCGAAGTTAACAGTACCACGAAAAGTACCGAGCATAATTACATTGTCATTGCTATCAACAACTACATCTCTCCCAAGGTCGTTTCCAGAACTTCCACCGTATGACTTAACCCATTGAAAAGTTCCAGATGAATTAAGTTTGAGAATAAAAGCATCCCAACTGCCATTTGATGTTACATTTCCTCCACCAAAATCAACTGTATTCTGATAGTATCCAACAACATAAATATTACCTGAGGAATCAAGCGCTATTTTTCTACCCCTGTCACGACCTGTACCTCCAGCGGTATAAACCCATTGGACCACTCCAGAGGAATTAAGTTTTGTTACAAAAATATCATCAGTAGTTCCTGAAGTAGCATTTTTACCAAATAGATTTGTACCTTGACTAGTACCAGTTATATATATATTGTCCGAAGAGTCAATTGCAACTCCAGCAGCATCAGTATCAAATCCGCTAAGACCGAAAGTTACTAGAAAACCAGAACTTGGACCTCCTAATCTGCTTTGGCCATCTCCACCGGAATTATTAGTTGATATACAGAGATCAGATTTAGGAATAGTAAATGTTGGGCTCTGCGAAGAATTCCCTGCAGCATCAAAAGCTACAACATATATGTACTGATCGGCACAGGTTAAATCATACTTTGGAGTTACAAGCAGTCGAATATCAGAAATGGTTGCATACGTTGATAAAGCACCATTGACATAAATCTCGTAAGATACAACCCCAACGTTATCAGTAACTGATGGAATATTGAGGTTAAATAAAGAACCAATCTCTGAAGCATAAGGTGGAGAATCATCATCCCATATTGGGGTTTCGGTGTCTAAACCTGTTGTAGTGGTAGTTACAGTAGAAGAAAGTGTCGTATTTGGACTAGATAGATAAGCATTCTCTCCTAGTAAAAGTTTAGAAAATGTTTCGTCACCAACCATTCCATCAACAACAAGTCCTGCCTTTTCTTGAAATGTTTTTATAGCTTCTTGAGTGTTTTTATCATTTATGCCTGTTGTTATATCTAGATAACCTAAATCTATAAGTTTTTCCTGAATATATGTTGTATAAGGATCTTCTTCATGAGGATGTGAAATATTAGTTAATGGCAATATTGAAATAAGTGCAGTAATTAAAATTTTTTCCACTTCTAGATCTTAGGTAAGAAACTCTTCTAACCAAAATAATAATGCTGTTGGTAAATGGTTTTTAGTGCAAATTAACTAATGATTTATATGCTTCATCAATTAAGCTTTGGCCTCTCTCATTAATTAAATATTCTCCGCCTAATTTGTTTACAAGATAACCAAAAGATAAATTACAGTCAGGATCTGAAAATGTTGCACTACTTCCACCAAAACCAACATGACCAAACGCATTATTGCCGATTAAGAAAGATCCTCCCTCACCTTCAAAATTTCCTCTGTTGTCCATATTCAGCATAAGCCCTTCGGAGAAATTTGTTGGGAGGAGGAGCATGCTGTCTATGTCTGATCTCATATTGGATTTACTTAGACGTTTGACGCCCTCTTTCGAAAGTAAAGTTTCATCATTTTTAGCAAGTGGGGTCATCATTGCAGCTAAAGATCTTGAATTAGTAATACCACCAACTCCACCTAATTCAGATCTATAAGTATCTGTAGAGTTGTAGTCGTATCCCCCAGTATTAGTAAGTGATAATCTTTGCATTGAAGTAATATCATTTCTAAATGCGTCTGCGAATTTACTGGGTTTATCTGTTGGGCTTGATGTAAAAGGCGTAACTTTTGTAACTCTATAATCATGGCTTTCAGGTAATCCGATCCAATAATCAAGGTTTAACGGTTCAGCAATTTCTTCTTTAAAAAATTGACCAAGAGATTTTCCAGAAATTCTTCTAATTAATTCACCTATTAACCATCCCGTTGTCATCATGTGATAACCTGTCTCTTCACCTGGTGTCCAAAATGGTTCTTCATTTTCTAATAGTTCAACTACATAGTTCCAATCTAAAAATCCACCATCTTCGACATAAGTTTTAAGGGCAGGTAATCCAGCGGAGTGATTTAAAATCATCTCTACTGTCGTGTCTTGTTTTCCATTCTTTCCGTATTCAGGCCAATATTTAGTTACTTTCTCTTGTGCATTAAGAAGACCTCTATCAATTAAAAGATGGGCACATAAAGCAACAGCAGCTTTTGTACATGAAAATGCCACAGATAAAGTATTTTCGTTCCAATCTTCAACTTTTTCCTGTGTCGTATGTCCAGCAAATATATCGACGGTTATTTCTCCATCTACGATCACTGATAGAGATGAACCGATTTCATTATATTTATCAAAATTGATAGCAAATGTTTCTGCTACATTCTGAAAATCTTGGTGACAAGTTCCCCTAATTGTTGATGATGATTGATATTCAGTCTCAACTATATTTTGACTCATATTTTTAAAGTGTATTCTTTTCTTTTCTTATTTAAATATTTTCATCATTAGAACAGGTGTATTTGCTTTGTACTCTTGATAATCAGTTAACTCACCATATCGTTCATCAGCAATACGCTCTAACATAGGAACTCCCTCTGCTTTTCTTAAGAGTAAGTAAACAAACAGTGGAGATACTACTGCTGTGACATATTCAATACCAGATAAAGAACTAAGAGATATTACAGCCATACCTACCCAAAGCGTTATCTCACCAAAATAGTTTGGATGACGAGACCTTGCCCAGAGACCAGTTGATATAAACTCTGTTTTGGGATCTGATGTCTCCCTAAATTTTCTCTTTTGATAATCTGATATAACTTCAATTAAAAATCCCGACCACCATAAAAATATTCCAATAAAAGCAAGAACTTCTAATTCAGCTTCTACAGGTGAAAGGATAGCAAGTATAGAAGCACCGGCTGTAAAGACTACCCATGCAGCTTGACCCATCCAATACTGAAGAAACCAAAAGAATTTTTTCTTCGCTTTATCAAATCTCTCATCCTTACCATCTTTGTTAATTCTCCTAAATAAAAATATTCCTAGTCTTCCAGCCCAGACTATGACATAGAGATAAAGTATCGTATCAATTGTTGATGGACTATCTAACGAGAAATACGCAATACTAGTTACTGATATATAAGTAAGACTTCCTGTGAGATCATAAAATTTTTCGGTCTGAAATAAGAATGATGGAAGAAATATTAAAAATTGAATCAAGACTGCCATAGATATCAAAAATTTAAATGAATTGAAACCAAGAATCTCTGTATCAATATTATTCGCGGTAAAACTATACAAATATATAGCAAGCAAAGTTAAGGATACATTTATGATATTTTGTGTCTGTTTAGTCATTATGAATTATTATAAGCAGATGGATGATTACATTATTAAAAGATTCGAAAACCCTGATGAGGTTAGAGAGTTTGATAAAGGAAAATACGAGGTAGTCAACTTACCTCATATGACAATTGGTAAAGCAACGTATCATAAAGGATGGAAATGGTCTGATGACGTCTCTCCCCTTTCTGGTACTAAATTTTGCGAGACTGAGCATCTAGGAATGGTAATCAGTGGTAATGCCACTGTTGCATTTGAAAATGAAGAGCCAAAAGTTATTGGACCTGGAGATATATTTTATGTTTCGAATACACCCCACGACAGTTGGGTAGTTGGAGAAGAAGACTATGTGTCCATTCATTTTATGGGTGCTGAGAAATATGCAGATTAAGATCTAATGTCCTACTACACAGATCATGGTGAAGTTCTTTACCAAATAAGACTGAACGTAACCGATGAATTTAATGACAATGATCAACTTAATAATTTGTTAGATGAATACGATGCTTCACTCATGTGTCAGTTTGATGCTTTCGTATTTTTTGTAAGAGAATGTGAAAATAAAAAAGAAACTGATAATCCTTTATATAAATGGACAAAAGACACTGTTGAAAATGATGAAAAGAAAACTAAATATAAAAATATTTATTCTATTTATGTGAATAAACAACAAGTGTATAAAGAAAATAAAGCAGATTCTTTAATAAAAGGAATAAAAGAACTAAATTTAAATACGATTAAGTCTGTTGATAAATTTGATACCCAACCAAAAAATAACCCCCAACCTCCAAAGAAGTTTAAATAGAACTAAACTCAACTTGTGATTAAAAAATATCTATTCATACCCGTAATTGTCTTCATAACATTATGTGGAGGTGAAGAAGCTGATATAACTGATAACGAAGGGACAGTTGAGAGCACAGTAAACTCAAGTGTTCAAGAGCCAGCTATAGATTTAATAACTGCTGTTCTGGATGAAGACTTAGATACAGTAAATCAACATATTGCTTATGGTTCAGATCTAAACGTCCAAGATGGAACGTTTTCAAATACTTCACTTAATTTTGCAGGTATTTATGGATTAACAAATATTGCAAATGCACTAGTTGATGCCGGCGCTGATCTAAATCTAATAAACGATGACAATTTTACGCCACTTTGTAATGCAGCAGCTTGGGGACATACTAGTATTGTCACTATTCTTTTAGATGCTGGTGCAGACTTATCAGCAAAATGTTTTGAAACACAAATTGGAGTATCAGTTACATTAAGCATTGCTATCGGTGCACCATATTCTGATTACATAAAAACTTTATATGTTGATCATGGTGAAAAATACAATATTCCATATGATGAAGCAAAAATTATAGATGGAAGAGAAAAAGTTATAGAACTTCTAAGAAATAGATAAGAAGATAAATAAAACCTAAAATATTACCTATATATATAAAAATTATTAATTTTCTATAATCTTTTGAGATTAGTTTCCAGTTATTCATATCCATTAATCCTAATAAATTCTATGAATGTACAAAAATAATTTGATATATTGTACCTATGGGAAAACTTTTAGTTCATATTATTACAGGAGTTGAAAATCCAAGTCGATCAGTATTAGGATTTTTGGTTGCTAAATCAGCAATTGATGATGGTAATGAGGTAACTATATTTTGTGCAGGTGATGGAGTTACTTCTCTACATGAAATAACTATGAATGAAATGCAAGGAGTAGGTCTTGGAACTTTAGCAGATCATATAAATTCCTTAAAAGATAAAGGAGTAAACTTGTACGCATCTGGAAAATCAGCACAAGCGCGTGGAATTTCAAAAGAACAACTTGAAAGTCTTGGATTTACACCTGCTACTCCAAATAAGTTAGTTGAACTTACTTTCGAAGCTGACAGAACTCTAGTTTACTGACTGAAATATTTTGTTCGTGGGAGATACAAGATTTGAACTTGTGACATCTACCTTGTCGAGGTAGCGCTCTGCCAGACTGAGCTAATCTCCCGTATAAAAAAATATAGCAGTATAAATAGGATTTGTAGAATAATTATTCTTCAACTGTGACTAATCTTTTTCCAAATCGTAAAAATAATCGTTCCGTAAGTTCAATAATAAGATTTAATAACCAAAGACCTATGTACAAAGCAATAAATATGTTTATTAATTGAATTAAAGCAAACACAATCAAGCTATAAACAATGATCCAAGATATTGTAAATTTAAACGAGTATATGGGTGACTGTTTATTCATTAGAAAGGTAGATCCGTGAATTCCTTGATTAATTCTTCATTATTATTTTTTGGATTATTAACCGATTTTGATACCTGATAATACTCAATATTGTTGCCAAAATCATGGGATATGTTGGAATGTATATCTTCGGGGTCATCATCTGAAAGCCAAATACCTGTTGATACATCATCCAATATAAGTGGTGATCGATCATGTACTTCATTTATCTCAACAGGTGCAGCTGTTGTAATAATTGTAAACTCTGTTGAACCATCTGAACGATCCCAGTACAAACCAGCTGCTAACAAATTTTCATCATTTGTATTTTTAAAAAAATATGGTTGTTTGCCATCATCAACTACTTTCCATTCGTACCATCCAGATATTGGGACTAAACATCTACTTTTTTTGAATGCAGATATAAATGTTTTCTTTTCTAAAAGTGACTCAAATCTTGTATTAAACAATGGTCTAGAGTTATTGTGATCTTTTAACCACTGAGGATAATAACCCCATGTACATTCTTTTAGATTGTTGTCAATTACAACTGGAACCGAACTCTGTGGTGCAATATTAAAATTTTCTTCAAAAGAAAAACTATCAATATTCTCTACAAATGAAAGATTGCCTAAATCAATTGAAAAATAATATCTTCCGCACATTTATATATCCAAGACTGATAATTCTAATACATCACCGTTTTCATAGGTATGTTCATCTTTCTTGTGCATAATATGTACATTTTGATCCCCTATAACTTCTAATTTATCATTATTAAGCACAAGATAGGTGTTCATTTCTAATCCCAAAATTTTGTACTTAGATTTGTGTATTTGTTTTGAGGATGAAAGTATTGCTTTATAAAGTACTTCATTCCAGTGTGGCAAAACCATAGAGTTTTTGAAGAAACCAAAACCTTTACCTTTATTCATTTTTTCACCCATAATCATTGCACCAGCGCTACAACCAGCAAGAATTCCACCATTGTTATGAATGCTAAGCAGTTTTTCCCAAGCTAATGATGAACTTAACGTATCATAAAGGTGATTTGGGTTCCCACCAGAAAAATATATAAAATTTGCTTTTTCTATTTCAGCTAAAGTTTCTGGTTTATTGTAATCGTCTACATTAAGTGCTCTTATAGATTTATGATGTACATCCAATTTTGTGAAGTGTTCATCACCTAAATCAAGCCAGTATTGAATTCTTTCACTACTTTCCAAACCAGCAGCAGTAGGAAAACAAAGGACGTAAGGGTCATCTTTTAATTTATTTAACAATATTTCGTCATAGGGACGAATTATATCTAAATATTCTCCTGCACCAGTTATCGCTATCATCTATCTTTGAGGCGACGACCGGAATCGAACCGGTGTACAAGGTTTTGCAGACCTCTGCGTAGCCACTCCGCCACGTCGCCGTGAAGAGCGGTAGAAGGGATTCGAACCCTCGACCTTCTCGTTGGCAACGAGACGCTCTAGCCAGCTGAGCTACTACCGCAATAAATTAATAATAGTTTATCTACGTTATTTATTAAAAGAATTAATCAGTTGATCCAAAACCACCTGTAGATCTTTCTGTATCAGGTAGATTGTCTACTATTTTAAATTCAACAGTATTTGTATTGATAAGTACCAATTGAGCAATTCTGTCTCCAATGCTTATCTGATAATCAGTCCTCCCATGATTAATAAGTGGCACCATCAATTCACCTGTGTATCCAGGATCAACTAAACCAGGGCTATTAATTAGTGTAATTTTATGTTTTGAAGCTAAGCCAGATCGAGGTAAAACAAATCCAGAACATTGGTTAGGTAAATACATTGCAATTCCAGTATTAATAAGTTTTACTTCATTCGATGGAATTAAAGCATCTACAACAGAGCTTATGTCATATCCTATATCGGAATCATGCTTTTTAGACGGTATAGTTGCATTATTGTTAGTAAGTTGTATTTCTATCTCAATATTTTTATTCAATGGTAACCTTTCATTGATGAATATTAGAGATTATCTTTTTATAAGGAAAGCGAAATCATCAAATAAAATCAGAATTTTAGATATTTTAGGGTTTGAGAGTGATATTACATTGATTCAGTCACCTGACATTATTAAAGAAATGGACAACCTAAGAGTATCATCTGAATTAGAAATTGTTGATGAGGAAATAGAAGCAGTTGAAATTGGTCAACAATTAATTAATACAGATTATTCGACTGAACAAGATTTCCAAGAGCAAACAATAGATGAGACACCTAATACTGAGACGTTTGTTCCATTAAATATAACAACACAGATTAGAAAAATCTGGACAGACTTAGAAAAGAGAAGGCAATGGGTTGTACCAGCTTTGTTAATTGTGGGAGGAGTATTCATTGTAAGCTCTGTGTCGATATTTTTTATGAATATACGTAATGAAAATATAGCTTCAGAGACTTTAACAAATTCAATTACTGAAAATACAAATGTTTCTATTGAAAACTTACCAGAATTGTTAGATGTTGCTACAAACCCTTTTTATTCAAGATATGATGTCTCCAATGCAAGTGCTAATTTACAAATCATTGAAACTTCTTTAATTCAATATCAAATGGACATAATTGATAGAGAAATACCAAACAGATCTAACGTTGAAGAGTCTTTAAATCTGCTATTCAATATTGTTGATAAATTAGATCAATTATTTACATACAGAATCATGCATTCCGAAATTTTGATATATGAAGATATTCTAAATATTGATGAAGATACTGTAATTGATGATCTTGCAAGTGAGTTGTCCTCAATTGGAGCAAAAAGTAACCTCAATGGAGATA
>CACLRL010000004.1 GCA_902609285.1 uncultured Candidatus Actinomarina sp.
TTCAAAATTTTTCATTGATCTTTCTTTAAAATATTCGATTGGACTAAATCAATGGCAAGGTAGCATAGAAAATATTGATAATAAGATTGACCTTTTTAAGAAATCAAACATCAATGAGTCAAAAATTAGTTATTGTACAAAAAATTTAAAGTTTTCTGGAAAAGAATTTAATGCAAACATAGAAATTATATATGTTTTAAGTGAAAACAAAACTTTTAAAGATCAGATTGATGATATAAGTAAATACTGCTTAAATTAAAAAAATGATTGATATTAGATCTGATACCGTTACAAAACCTTCAAAAGAAATGTTGGAAGTAATCGTAAATTCTGAAGTTGGGGACGATGAGTATAAAGAAGATCCAACAGTTAATGAGCTTGAGGAATTTGCAGCAGATTTACTCGGGTTTGAATCTGGACTCTTTGTTACTTCTGGCTTGATGGGAAATCAAATTTCATTACTGAACCATACAAATCCTGGAGAAGAAGTAATAACAACTGAAGATTCGCATATTAAAAATTATGAACATGGGGCAGCTTCATTTTTATCTAGAATTCAATTTAGGAATGTAAATCATAATGATGGTGATTTAGATTTAGATGATATAGCCTCACAAATTTCTAAATCATCATATTACAAACCTAAAATCAGTATGGTTGCAATTGAAAATACTCACCTTGCTTCAGGGGGTACGATAATTCCATTTGAAAACATAAGAAAGTTATCTGAATTTACAAAATCTAATAGTTTAAAGCTTCATGTTGATGGAGCAAGAGTATGGCACGCAATTTTGGAAGAAAACACAAAAGCTGATTATGGAAAATATTGTGACAGTTTAACATTTTGCTTTTCAAAAGGACTTGGTGCTCCGATTGGATCTATGTTACTAGGGTCAAAAGATTTTATTACCAATTCACGTGAATATAGAAAAAAAATTGGTGGAGGAATGAGACAAGTTGGGATTATCGCCTCTGCTGCAAGATATGCTTTAGAAAACAGAAGCAATCTTACAGCTGATCATAAAATGGCGAAAGAGGTATTTACTAAAATCAAAAATATGAAGAATAAAATAGATTGTATAAAGTCCGTAACCTATAAAGGAACAAATATGATTTTGTTAAATTTTGATACTTTGAGTAATTCAGATGAGTTTTTAAAGTATTTGGCTAATAATGAAATTAAAGCAGGTTATCTCCGAGAAAAAGTTATTAGATTTGTTTTTCATAAAGATATAACTTCTGATAATAAAGAAAAGCTAATAAAAACCCTTCATTCTTTTTCATAATAGTTATCATCATTCCATTCAGTTATCGATTTTTCAGACAGTCTTATTAAAGTAAACACACCACCAAGCATTACTATATTTGTAATAAAAATATTTAAGGCAATAGTGGAATTGCAATTATTTGAACAGAATGTATTTCCAAGAATAAAACCAATATAAATAGACAAACTTAAAACAATTAAATAAATTATAAATTTTAATTTTTTACTAAAAACCATTTTCACCATTATTGTAATAGAAGATGAATTTTGTAAATCCTTGGCTTTCATTATTAAGTTTTGTTTATTTCATTGTGGCTGGTTTATTGTCGTTTTTAATTAGTAAATACTTAGTTATCTTTTATCTCAAAAAAGTAGATTCAAGATTTTTAAGATCTATTGAGCCATTGATAGGAGTGATAAGCTTTTCGTCATCATTTGGGTTATTTTTGATTATTCTATATAACATACTAACCTAGACTGGGTTAGTATAGTTTTTGAACTCATTCTGATCAATATATTGTAAATCACAGTGGCCTGGTTTATCCTTATTAAAATCGTCAGACTTTAACTTATAAAACATAAATGATCTAATCGTGTCTTGATGGGAAACGAATAAAACATTTTGGTTATTTTCATATAATTTATCTGCCCTTTTAAAGGTATCAAAGAAACTCTCATCAGTATTAAGTTCTGTCGGATCATTAATGTAGATTCCAAATTCTTTGGATTGCTGTATTTCTAAAGTAGTATTTCCAATCCAATTTGTAATTCCACCCCATTCGGTGATTTCATCTGAAATGGTTATTTCTATCTTCAATATATTATTCACTATTTTGGAGGTCTGCCTTGCTCTAAGAAGAGGGGAGGAAATTATTTTTTCAATTTTAAAATCTTTCTTCAATTTTTCAGCAATGTGCTCAGCTTGTTTTATTCCTTTTTCAGAAAGTTCGTAACCTGGAATATTGTAATATAAAATATTTTTTGGATTTTTTACTTCACCATGTCTCAAAAATATATTCATCTTAATTACAGAGTAGTTTCAGAATATATTAAAATCTCTATATGGGTTTGAATAAAAAAGAACAAGAAATATTAAAACAAATTGAAATGGGCCTCTCAGAGGACGATCCGAAATTAGAAAAAGCCGTTGAAAATTTAACCCTTTCTAATTTTTCTCGAGCAAGAATTATAATTTCGTTTTTTGTATTTCTATTTGGCTTCACAACCATGATTGGAACTTACACCATTCAACCCATATTTGCCATAGTTGGTTTTGTTCTTATGGCACTCTCAGGATTTGTATTTGTTTCAAATACAAAATCATTACTAAGTGCTGAAAACATTAGTGAGTGGAACTTTAAACAGATCTATAAATTAGTAAGAAACAAAGATACTTCTAGACAAAACAAATAGTATTAATTAGATTAATAATACGTCTTAATTTTATAAGGAGTAAGGAATTGAACAAGGACGCATTTACATCTAAACAAGCATGTCATTTGTCTGATTGCACTTCACATCAACTTAGATACTGGGACAAAGTTGGTCTGGTCTCTCCAAGCATACAATCATCGCAAGGTAAGCCTGGAGTTCCAAAATTATATTCTTTCAGAGATATTGTGTCTCTCAAAGTAATTAAAACGCTACTAGATAATGGGATGAGTATTCAAAGAGTTAGACGAGCTTGGAGATATTTATCAAGAAATGGAGACTTGCAAGACGAACTTTCTAAAACAAAACTTATTTCAGATGGTGAAACAATTTATACTATTGAGGACAAAGAAGTTTTTGATGCACTCAAGCTTGGACAATTAGCATTCTTTGAAACAATTGATTACGTTGCCAAAGAAGTAAAAGAAGATGTTTCAAAATTTGAATTAGATAAAGAAAGATTCTTGAACCTTTTAACAAAAGTTGAAGATGATGTTCAATCACAACAGTTACAAGCGTAAATAAATTTTCTCATCTAAAATTAAATTATGAATAAAAATTTTCATAACCATAGAACTTTAATTCTCAATGCAACATACCAACCTTTGTCAATTGCCTCAGCTAAAAGATCAGTTGCTCTCATGCTCTCAAATAAAATTAATGTAATAAAAACATCAAATCTTGAATTGAGGTCAGAATCATCAACTATAAAAATCCCTAAAGTTGCTGCATTAAATTACTACGTAAAAGCTCCATACGCAAGAAGGGTCGCTTTAAATAGGGAAAATATATTTATAAGGGATCATAACATTTGTCAATATTGTGGAGTTCAAGCTGAGTCGATTGATCATATTATTCCAAAATCAAAAGGTGGAAAACATGAATGGCAAAATGTTGTTGCATGTTGTAAAAGGTGTAATTTAATTAAGGCAGATAAAGATTTAAATCAAACAATACTAAAACTCATTCAATCGCCTCTCGCCCCAGAGGGAAATTTTTGGATAAAGACTATTATAGGTTCAAATCCAGACCCTGAGTGGGAAGAGTACCTAATTTCAGCATAATTTTTTTTACAAATTGTGTTGCAAAGTGTCATATAGTGTCATATAATGACACAAAGTGGTTCAAGGCACGAAAGGCGGATAAAGTGTTCCTTGGTGAGTATCAACACATAATGGACTCGAAGGGTAGAGTAGTTATTCCATCGAAGTTTAGAAAAGAGCTCCAACAGGGCTGTGTAGTCACCAAGGGACAAGATAATTGTTTGCAAATTCTAACAAAAAAAAGTTGGACTTCTCTATCTGAAGAAATGGTTGACTTACCAGTAACAGAAAAATCCTCTAGACAGCTTAGAAGAGCTATATTCAGTGGTGCTGTTGACTCTAAATTAGATTCCGCTGGAAGAATTCCAATACCTGAAAATTTAAGACAATATAGTGAGATAGATATAAATGGTGAAGTCACTGTTACAGGAATAGGTAACGCTATTGAAATATGGTCAACAAAAATGTGGAAAAAAATCCAAAATGATGCAGATCATGAATTTGCAAATATTAATGAAGTGAAAGGATAGGTTCATAGCCAGCTCTCTAGACAACTAAATTGGAATACCCTTACTCCGCCCAACTTTCCAATTGGTGCCAGTTCTAGAGAGCTGGGTATGAACAAAAACAGGGTTGGGTACATGCCACACAATGGTGTGATGAAAGAAGAAATATCTTCTATCTTAGATGATGTTCCTCCCGGTATATTTATCGATTCAACTTACGGCTATGGTTCTCATTTCGATACTATTTTGAATCACAGCCAACTCACAGCAATTGGATTCGATCGTGATATAGAAGCTGTTGATAATAGTGATCCTTCTCATAAAGTAATTAATCTCAATTTCTCAATGATAGGTGATTATGTCAACAATAACTCATTATCACCAATTAGCGGTATTTTATATGATCTTGGTGTTTCAAGTCATCAGATTGATAACCCAAATAGAGGATTTTCTTTTTCTATTGATTCGAATCTTGATATGAGAATGAATCAAAAAGACGAACTTACAGCTGAAAAAATCCTGAATACTTTTTCATATGAAAATCTCTATTCAATTTTTAATGAATTTGGAGAAGAAAGGTATTCAAAAAGAATCGCCAAAAAAATTATAGAAAATAGACCTATTAATAGAACTATTGAATTATCAAACATAATTAGAAATTCCGTACCAAAGCAAAATCCAATATTTATTGAAAAAAGTATAAGAAGGACATTTCAAGCCTTAAGAATATATATAAATGATGAACTTAATGAATTAAAAGATTCGTTGTTAAAAGTAAAAGATTTGGTACAAAAAAATGGTGTAATTATTTGCATATCTTATCACTCATTAGAGGATCGAATCATAAAGAATTTTATGAAAGATTTAACATTGGGATGTATTTGTGATCCGTCTATCGCAATATGTGTTTGTAATAATATTCAGAATTTTGAATACCCAAAAAGAAAAAAATATTATCCAAACAAAGAAGAAATTAATTCAAACTCCAGGGCTAATTCAGCAACATTAAGGTATGTACGAAAAATATGAGAAAAAAATATATTTTTAGATTTACTTACGTTCTTTTATCAGCTTCGGTGATCTTATCTTTATTTATAAATTTGAGAATTAATGAAATTTCAAAAGAACTTTCAGTAATCAATACTGAAATAGTTGAGTTAGAACGTACAAAAGCAAATCTTAATATTGAGTATATTACAAAATACTCTTTCGAAAATATAGAAAATCTATCAAAATTAAAATCATATGTTCGATTAAGAGTTGGCAGTTTAAATTTAGATTTGGAAACTCCTTATAAAGCCAACACAGAAGAAGTTCAAGAAACAATTGTTATGGGTTTTGGAAGATGAAACTTTCATCAAATAAAATTAAACTTAATTTTCTATTTGTAATTGTATTAATCCTTGTTATTTTTGGTTCTTATCTATTCATTCAAAAAGTATATGCATTGCAATTTATTGAATCTGATTTTTTTGAAAATCAAGCATTGTCTTACAGGCAGAGAGTAGAAATTCTTGAAGCTAAAAGAGGAACTATATATGATAAAAATTTTAATGTTTTAGCAAGTAGTGTCCAATCTTATAATGTTGCAGTTAAATCGAATGATATCGATGATCTAGAATTTGTTAGTGTTTTATCCTCATTACTTAACTTAGATGAAGCTGAAATTTTAAAAAAAATTACGGAGAATTCAAAATTTTTTTATTTAAAAAGAAATGTTGATTTCGAAACAGGAAATAAAATACAATCTTGGAAATTTAATGGTATTCACTTAGAACATTCCAATAAAAGAAATGTTTATGATTCTTCGACCTCAAATATTATTGGATTTGTTGATCCTGATGGAAATGGAATTGAAGGGTTAGAGCTTTATTTTGATACTCTTCTTAAAGGAAAAGATGGTGAATTAAGATATGAATCGGCTCCTAATGGTGCAATCATTCCACAGGGAGAAATAAGAACGATTCAACCAAAGCACGGAGAAGATTTAATACTTTCAATTGATTCAGAATTACAATATCTCAGTGAAGATCTTTGCCAAGACGCACTCAAAGACACACAATCCTTCATGTGTTCTGTTGTTTTTGCCAATGCTGTGACAGGAGAAATTCTTATTTCTGCAGAGGAATCATCGACAAATAATGATTATTTTAATATTGACTTAATTAGCGCAAGAGCAAATTATGAACCTGGCTCGTCATTAAAAATCTTTACTATTGGCTCATTAATTGAAAATGGGGTTGTTAATGAAAATGATATTTATTTAGTTGAAGATAAGATAGAAATTATTGATGGATCATGTACAGAAGATTTTGAAGGCTACAAAGGGTGTTTTAGAGATTTTCTTAAACATGAACCTATTAACCTTTCAGTTAAAGAAATTATTGAAAGATCATCGAATGTTGGAACAGTTAAAATTGTTAATGATGGAAATATAAATGATGTTGAGATGTTCTTGAAAAGGTTTGGCTTTGGTTCCAAAACAGGAGTTGAGTTGTCTGGAGAGTCAAAAGGAGCATTTACTGAATTCAAAACTTGTACAACATGTTTAAGTTCTTTATCAATAGGATATTCAATAAACACCACACAATACCAAATGGTGAAAGCATACAGCATAATTGCAAATGAAGGACTAGACTTAAATCTTTCGTTGATAAGAACTAATCAACAAAATAACAATAACAAAAAAGTTATAGATCGTAATCTTGCAAAAAGGTTAAAGATGCTTCTTGTCAACGTTGTAGAAGGGCCAAACGGAACAGGAAAATCACTTAAAATGGATGATTACGTTATTGGTGGCAAAACAGGAACTAGTAGAACTTATTTAGAAGGCATTGGTTACTCAAATGATAGATTTACAACTTCTTTTACAGGATTTATCGAGACATCTAATGGTCCAATTGTAGGCTCTGTAATATTATGGGGGGCAAAGGGCTCACCAATCTCTGAATATGTAACAGGTGGTTCTACAGCTGCTCCTATATTTAAAACTATTGTAAGAAATCTTCTACCAAGCGACTAACATGAAAAAGTTAAATTTGAGAGATTTGAACTTATCACAGAATGATATTGATAAGTTTGTAAATAGTTCAACAGATGTTGAACATGATTCAATTCTTTTTATAGATAACGAGAATGTTGAAAAGCTTGATAGGTATGTTAATGATGCTTTGGCGAAAAATGCAAAAAAAATATTTACATCCGAAAAATGTAATATAAGTAATGAAAAAATTTTGAAAATTTCGAACTATGAAGAAGTATTAAATCAAGCATATAGTTTTATTTGCCCTGATTATGAGAAAAAAACTTATTTTGGGATTACTGGAACTAATGGAAAAACTACAACTGGTCATTATTTAGAACAAATTTTAGGAAATAAGACTATTTTTATCGGAACTAACACCGAAAATCTATTTAGTGATATCACAAAGGAGAAGCACCTAACATCCCCAAAATTGTTCAATATTTTAAAATTTTTAAGCAAATCTGAAAATAAAAATTATGAAAATATAGTTTTAGAAGCTTCTTCTCATGCTCTTGATCAAGAAAGATTTAAGGGTATAAAATTTAATACGTCTGGATTTACGAATCTTTCAAGAGATCATTTTGACTATCACAACAACATAAATAAATATTTTGAAGCTAAACTAAAACTTTTTTCAAAAAACTTGTCTGATAAGTTTGTTTATATTGATAGTGAATGGGGAAATAAAATCAAAGAGAATTCTGATATTCCATCATTTAAAATAGGCAATAACAATGATTCAAATCTCAGAATCCTAGAAGAAAAATTATTTCCAAATATCAATCTGAAAATACAAATCAATGAAGATAAACATGATATAAATTTAAACGTTACGGGACCCAATTTTAATTTAAATTTCTTACTTGCATTATCAATGGCTTATTTTTCCGAAAAATCAAATATTCAAAATTATGAGGAAAATTTTAAGAATATTAAAAATCCTAAGGGCAGGTTTGAAATAATTAATTTTAAGAGTAACAAAATTGTTGTAGATTATGCACATACCCCTGACGCAATTAAATCAACAGTGGATTTTGTAAACCAATATTTCTCAAGTGTAATTGTAGTTTTTGGCGCAGGAGGCGATAGAGACATAGAAAAGCGTTTGCTTATGGGCAATGCAACAAAAAATGCTGATCAAATAATTATTACAAATGACAATCCACGCCAAGAAGATCCTGAAAAGATTGCAAAAGATATTCTCGAAGGATGTGATAAAGAAAAAACTGTTGTAATACTTGATAGGAAAGAAGCAATAACTTATGGCATTAACCAACTCAAGGAGAACTCAGTTTTATTAGTATTAGGTAAAGGGCATGAAATGCATCAAGAGATAAAAAATAAAAAAATTAATTTCAATGATTTTGCATTTATATCTAACATTCTAGGAGATATAAATTGATTGGAATTATTGTAGCAGGAGCAATTTCATTTATTTGTGTGATTCTTTCAACTTTTATTGGAGTTAATTATTTTAAAACTCGAAATATTGGACAACCGATACAAAAAGAAGTCGTTTTTCATGATCATAAAAAAGGAACTCCAACTATGGGGGGAGTGTTCATAATTTTTGGTACCTACTCTGGGTATATCCTTTCACATATTAATTTTTGGACGATCGGTGCAGGATTTAAAGTTGAATTTATTGATATAAATCCTGTGATTTTTATATCACTTTTATTAGGAACTTTCATGGCTTGTGTAGGTTTAATTGATGATTTATTAAAAGTTCGAAAGAATAGAAATTTGGGGCTTAGAGCTAGAAACAAAATATTTTTGCAAATTCTTGTCGCATCCATTACAAGTTTTTATTTTTACTATCTTGACTACTCATCAACATTTTATTTTTTTAGTGGATTCGGTTTTGAAGTAGGTTTTCTTAAATGGATAATCATTACTTTTTTAATAGTTGGAATTACTAATTCTGTAAATCTAACAGATGGACTTGATGGGTTAGTAGCTGGCTCGTCCTCAGTTTCATTTGGAGGAATCCTAATAATTTCATTCTGGATATTTAGACATCCAGAATATTATTCAAGTTTTATGAACAATGAAATACTTGATCTAGATCTATCTATACTAATTTCTGCTTTAGCTGGTTCAGCACTGGGTTTTTTATGGTGGAATACCAATCCTGCAAAAATAATTATGGGAGATGTTGGTTCTCATTTTATTGGTTCAATGTTTCCAATCATATTGATTTCAATCGGTGCAGATGGCTTAATTTTGTTTTTCTGTTTT
The DNA here is from genome assembly GCA_902609285.1 of uncultured Candidatus Actinomarina sp. Classification (GTDB taxonomy): domain Bacteria; phylum Actinomycetota; class Acidimicrobiia; order Actinomarinales; family Actinomarinaceae; genus Actinomarina. The sequence goes on from CACLRL010000004.1 coordinate 9,514, forward strand.
TTATATATTTTCGAGGCTTTGTCTGTGATTATTCAAGTTTCTTCATTTAAATTAAATCAAAAAAGAATTTTTAAAATGACACCAATTCATCATCATTTTGAGATGAGTGGATGGGCTGAAACAACAATAATCGTAAGATTTTGGATTATTAATGGAATATTTATCGTAATAGGGCTTGGTCTATTTTATGGAGACTGGGTATTGTTTGGAAACTAAGTGAAAACATTAATTTTTGGCTATGGTATTACTGGAAAAGCAGTTGAAAACTTTTTTAAAGTTAAATCAAAAGAATATTTAATTTATGACGATAACGAAAATGTTATTCTTGATATTAAAAAAGAACTGCTTTTTGACGATTCAAAAACTGATTTAATTGATGAAATTGTAATTTCTCCAGGTATAAATCCAAATCACAGAAAAATTAAGAATTTTCAAACAAAAAACATAATTACAGATATTGATTTATTTTCCAGAGAATTTCAAGGAAAATTTATTGGCGTAACTGGAACAAATGGTAAGACTACATTTGTAAATTTGTTGACTGATTTTCTGATTTCAAAAGGCATTAATGCTTTTGCATGTGGAAACGTTGGAGTTTCTCCGTTGAGCATTAATTTTAAAGACAAAGATTTTGCTATTGTAGAACTATCAAGTTTTCAGCTTTATTATGCAACAGATGTTAAAGCTGATTTTGGGATATTTCTTAACTTTCATTCTGATCACCTTGATTGGCACGAAGATGTGAAAGAATACAAAAAATCAAAATTAAAATTATTGACCTTTTTAAATTCAAACGAAAATTTAGTAACTGGTTTTAATACATTTTCAGAGAAACCTCTTGAAAACATTTTAAATATTCCTATTAATAAAGGTAAAGACGAGCTTTTAATGAAAAATTACAATTTTGATGATTTGAGTTTTCCAATAGATACGTGCCTAGCTTTTATAAAGATAATTGAAAAATTAGATATAAATCTAGACGAGGGTTACGAATATTTGAAAAAAGAAGTTTATTCTGAACATCGCTTTGAATTTGTTGAATCAATTAATGGTACAAATTTTATTAATGATTCGAAGTCTACTAACTTTCACTCCATGTCCGTAGCTACATCCAGAGTAAAGAATGCACTTTTAATCATGCATGGAATAACAAAGAATATTCCAGAAGATGAAATAAATATTTCTGGTGAAATAAAAAAGATATTTATTCCAAAAAATATGAACATTGATATTGACGTACCAGACTGTGAAATTGTTAAGTTAGATTCTATTTTAAGTCTAGAAACCTATCTTGAAGCGGAATATCAAAACTTTGAAACAATATTATTTTCTTGTGGAGGTTCAAGTTTTTCTGATTTTAAAGATTATAAGGACAGGGGATTATTTTTTAAGAAAATAGTATATAATTTGAAGGACGATGCAAAATGAATCTTACATATTCATTTTTTCAAAGAATAAATCTTTTTAGTATATGGTTTTTGGTAACTTTTGGAATTTTGGTAAATATATCTGCCTCATCAGTACAAGGTTTAAATCAATTTAATGACAATTTTTATTTTATTAAAAGGCACATTTCTGCGGTATTAATTGGAATTTTAATTTTTAATATTGGTAAAAAATTTAATTTTTATTCCTACAACCGAGTAATAAACTTTTCTATTGTATTTGTTACATCTGCATTATTTTTTGTCTTAACTTATGGAATTGTACGAGGTGGTAGTAGAAGATGGGTAGATTTGGGAATAATTAATTTTCAACCAAGTGAACTGGCAAAACCGATAATTATACTTTGGGTCGCTTACCAATTAACTAATATAGATGCAAAATTTAACAATTTTTTCTATCTCCGAAGAGCTATGTTTCTACCAATAATTTGTTGTGTCTTTATATATCTTCAACCAGATTATGGAACAACATTTACAATTTTCGGTATTTTATTAAGTCAGATAGTATTTTCAAAGATAGATTTTAAATACCCAGTTGGAATATTATCTCTTTCTATTGTTCCTCTCTACTTTTTAGCTATTTCTGGCAGTTATAGGTTTAGCAGAATAACTACTTGGCTAGATAGAGATTGTGATTTAGGTATTGATTTGCTGGGCGCTTGTTTTCAGCTGAATCAGAGTAGAATCGCAATTAGTTCGGGTGGAATGTTTGGATTAGGACCTGGAACGTCTCGTGCGAGATGGGGAATGCTACCTAACTCACATACTGATTTTATAGTATCTATAATCGGTGAAGAGTATGGCTTTGTCGGACTTTTAATTTTCGTTATCATACTAGGTTTCTTAATTATCTCATTTTATGGTTTAGCAATTTCAACTAAAAGTGAATTCAAGAAGTTAATATTTGTAGGACTAGGTTCTTGGGTATTTATTCAAACAGCTATAAATTTGGGTGGAGCAGTAGGACTTTTACCAATAACCGGAATAGTTTTACCTTTCATATCTTATGGTAGTAGTGCGATGGTTGCACTATTTACTGGAATTGCAATAGGGTATTCAAGAATATGAATCAAAATAAAATTATGTTCTTTTGTGTTGGAACTGGAGGGCATGTACTTCCAGTGAAGAATATTATTGATGAATTATTAAATAGTGGAATGTCAAAAAATCAAATTGAAATAGTGACAGATAATAGAGGCTCTAAGTTCTTACAAGAAGTTGATGTAAAATGCTATACGACTGATGTATATAGATCCGATATTGGAAAATTAGGATATTTATTTAATCTAACCAAGATTTATAAGACAATCTCGAATATCAATAGAAATATGGATTTTAAAAATACAAAAATAATTTTTACTACTGGCTCCTATATTGCCCCTATCGCAGCGTACTTAAGCTGGAGAAATAAAATAAAATTGTTTGTTCAGGAACAGAATATTTATACTGGGTTAGGAAATAAGATTGCTTCATATTTTAAAAGCACAGTATTCGCTTCATATCCAGATATAAAAAATGTTAATAAAAAAAATGTAGAATTTGTTGGTCCTGTAATTGATAAAAATATTAAAAAGTCTATTAAGGATATTAATGAAAATATTGTGATTGGAGTGCAAGGCGGAAGCCAAGGCTCTAATGAAATAAATAATTTCATATACAAATATTTAGAGAATCATAAATTGATTCGAGTAAAAATATTACATATTGTTGGCCCATCAAATATTGATAAATCAAAAAATTTTAATAATTATGAACAATTCGAATATGTAGACAACATGAATGATTTCTATCAAAAAATTGATATTCAAATTTCAAGAGCTGGTGGAGGTATTCTTGAAGCGTTATACTTAAATATACCTTTAATACTCATACCATATAAATTAGGAACTACATCATCACATCAGCAGATGAATGCTAAATTTCTCGTAGATAATGAATATGCGATAATATGCAATAATTACACTGACATTGAAAAAGAACTTTTACTTATTGAAAATGAAAATACTGATTGGTTAGATAAATACAATGTAAACAACACAATTGAGAACGGAAATATATCAATAAGTAAAAAAATAATTCAGGAAATCAAAAATGGATTATAAAAATATTTATATTTTAGGGATTGGGGGTTCAGGAATGAGCTCTATTGGTAAATATTTAAAACAAAAAGGACTAAATGTTATTGGTTATGATCAGAGAAAATCTTATATTACAAATTTACTTAAACAAGACGGAATTGATGTTGTATTTTCTGAATTTGATATTCCATACGATAAAAATAATTTATATATATATTCAAGTGCAATACCTATAGATTCAGAAAAATTTTCAAAATTTCATGACAAAGAAAATGTAATTTCACGCCCAGAATTTTTACAAAATTTATCAAATGAAAATAAAATAATTGGAATTACCGGTACGCATGGAAAAACATCTACGACTGCATTACTTTCACACATTTTTCATTTTAATAATGTAAATGTCTCATACATTTATGGAGGAGTGACAAATTTTAACGGCATTGGTGGGCATTATGGGGATTCAGATCAGCCAATTATTTTAGAGACTGATGAAGCATATAATACATTTGAAAAAATTTTAATTTCAGATCTGTTGGTACTTAATATTGATAGTGATCATTTAGATTTTTTTCAAAACTTTAATAACTATAAAAATGCATTTCTTAAAGTTATGAATAATGTGAAAGATAATTTAGTCATTAATTATGATGACTCAGTTTTGCAAGACCTTGAGGACTTTAATAATTTAGTTAAATATGGTAAAAATAAAGATTCTGATTTCTTAATTTTAACTCCAGACAAATTTCTTTATGAGAACAAAGAATATATTATTAATTCACAAATATTAGGAGATCATTTTAGATCAAATATGGTTGGTGCGATTGTATTAGCAATGAAAAACGGAATTAGCATCAGGAAATCATTAGATGCAATTTTCTCTTTTCCAGGAGTTAAAAGAAGAACTGAGCTTATCGGAATTACAAAAGGAATTTCTATATATGATGATTATGGGCACCATCCGACAGAGATGAATGCAACAATCAGTTCATTAAAAAAGATAACTAAAAATAAATTGTATGTAGTTTTCCAACCTCATAGATATTCGAGAACAAAAGAATACTTCAATTTATTTAAAGATTCTCTTGTTCAATCAGATTTTTCAATTGTAACTGATATTTATCCTGCTGGTGAAGATCCTATTCCTGGAATTTCAAGTAAAAATTTTGAAGGTGAAAATATAAAATACTTACAATCAACAAGGTTTGTTCCTGAATATCTTTCACAAGAAGTAAATCAAGGAGATGTTATTTTAACTTTAGGTGCTGGTGATATAACTTTACTAGGACCTAAAATAATAAAGTATATAAATGAAAATAACTAGTGTAGATTTATCAAAGATAACAACCTATAGATTTGGTGGTATTTGTAAAAGTTTTATTGAGTTGGTAGATAAAGAAGATTTAAACAATCTAGATGAAATAGTACTCGGAAAAGAAAACGTAATTATAGGCAAAGGTTCCAACGTAGCTTTTTCTGATAATGAATTCCAAGGAAATGTTATTTGTCCAAAATTTACAACAATTGAAGAAAAAAGTGAGACTGAAATTACCGTCGGAGCATCAGTATTTTTGCCAGACCTATCAAGATACTTCAAAGAACATGAATTTTCAAATGGAGAATTTATGATAGGCATTCCAGGAACAGTAGGGGGTGCTGTGAAAATGAATGCTGGAGCTTATGATTGGGAATTTTCAGATCTTGTTCAATATATAGAATGTTTTGACTTAAAAACATCAAACATAATTAAATTGAATAAAGACGAAATTAATTTTTCGTATCGATCTTCACAAAACCTTGATAATAAAATTATATTGAGCGCAACTCTCCAAATTGAAAAAGGTGATATACGTAAAATAAAGAGTAATCTTGCAATTTTTAATAAAATAAGAAAAAACAGTCAGCCTCCAGCAATTTATAATGCAGGAAGTGTTTTTAAAAATACTAAGGACTACAAAGCAGGCAAGTTGATTGATGAAGCTGGCCTCAAAGGTTTTGAAATAGATGGTGTAAGTGTAAGTGAAAAGCATGCAAATTTCTTTATTGCAAAAAAAGAAGCTAAATCACTTGCACTTTATAAACTTGTGCAGCACGTAAAACAGGTAATTGATTGTAAATTTGGAATTAAATTAGAAGAAGAAATTATTTTTATTGGTGAATTTGATCTATGAACCTCTTAAGTGGAGTTGAAAGTAAATCTTTTAAAACTTTTACTTTTTTTACTTTTGTTGTAATAGTAATTCTTGCTCTCTTAGTTTCAATTTTTTCTTATAAGTACAGAGTTTCTGACATTAATTATGATTATGAACTAAATTTAAATTATGAAGGGCTTAAAGGAATCGAAAGCTTATCAATTTGGCTTGTTAATGATGATAATTTTGAAAAATTTTATCTAGATAATCCAAATGTCGAAAACTTAGAAATTTCAAAGCACTTGCCAAATGTTATCAAAATAAATATCAACTTGTACCAAAAAATTATCGTTTACACTGACTATAGAGATACTAGTCCTGAACAAAGAGTGCTGTATAAAAATTTATACACTGCTGATGCTGCATCTGAAAGAAACCTAGCGCATTTAGCAATTACAAACGGTCCAATTGCTAATGGTTTTTTTAGTGAAATTGTTTCATTTATCTTAACGGTAGAAAAATACGAAGTTGCCCTTGGTGAAGTTTTTATGAATTTTGATGGAAATGTACTCACAATAAATTACTTAGATACGATCATTGATGCAGGGAAGGCTGTGGATCTCTCAAGGAAAGGAACCGTAGTTGGTTACATCCTTGAAAAGGGAGACTGCAAGGGAAGGGTAACAATTCTTGAAAGTTCCGGTGAAGATATAGAAACGTTGTTTGAATGCTAATCTAAACCTAAAGTTTAGATATAGATAAAATTATTAAAACTTTTTGTATATATCTATAAATTTGATAATCTCCTTATAAGGAAAAATTATGGCAAATAAAAAACAAACTAAATCAAAACCTAAAGCTAAGGCTACCAAGTCGAAGGCAAGAAAAACAACGTCTAAGTCAAAAAAAGCAGTTTCAAGAACAAACAACAAACAAAGAGGAGTCAATTTAAATATGAGACCGAGAAATTATGCAGCAGTTATAAAAGTTATTGGTGTTGGCGGCGGTGGAACTAATGCTGTAAATAGAATGATAAAAATGGGTATCAAAGGTGTTGATTTTGTCGCATGCAACACAGATGCGCAAAGTTTACTTGGTTCAAAAGCTGACCTTAAATTAGATCTTGGAAGAAAATCAACTAGAGGTCTAGGAGCCGGTGCTAATCCAGAAGTTGGGAGACAAGCAGCAGTTGACTCTGAGGAATTAATCAATGAGGCTCTAAAAGGAGCTGATATGGTCTTTATTGCTGCAGGTGAAGGCGGAGGTACAGGAACTGGTGCTTCACCTATACTTGCAAATATTGCTCATGAAATGGGTGCACTAACTGTTGGAGTAGTCACAAGACCTTTTGGCTTTGAAGGTAGAAGAAGGTCCGTGCAGGCAGAAGAAGGTATTCAAGCTTTAAGAGATGTAGTTGATACACTCATTGTTATTCCTAATGACAGATTATTGCAGATAAGCGACAAGGATATAAAAATTAGTGAAGCTTACCTAAAATCTGATGAAATATTAGCAAACGGTGTAAGAGGCATTACAGGTTTAATTACAAATCCTGGAATAATAAATGTTGACTTTGCGGATGTTAAAACGATATTAAAAGATGCAGGTAATGCTGTTTTAGGAATTGGACGTTCAACTGGCGAACAAAGAGCTCCAAACGCTGCTCAAGCTGCAATATCATCTCCATTGTTAGAAGCTAATATGGATGGAGCTGAAGGTGTATTAATAACTATAGCTGGATCCGAGGACTTGAAACTGCAAGAAGTAAATGAAGCAGCGAGAGTTATTACAGAAAGAGCTGATGACAATGCTGAAATTATATTCGGCCACTTAGTTGATGATTCATTAGGTGATGCTGTTGAAGTCACTGTTGTTGCTGCTGGATTTGGACAAAGACCTAATAGAAGAGTATCTTCTGATTTTGATGAAAATGGAGGAGAAAGTCTTCCTGATTTCATCAGAGGATGATTAATTCAAATTTAATCAAAAACGTAGAATTTCTAAATAAACACAATTCAAAACAAAATTTGAAACTTGGTTCATTCGCAGACATGAATCAAACTCACAGTGATGTAGTTTTAGAAATTGATAAAAAAGGCACATACGAAGCAGATGCCATAATAACTGAAACTAAAAACTTAAAACTTGTTGTCAAAACTGCTGATTGTATGCCAGTAGTCATATCAGATGGAAAGAAAGTGGGAGTTATACATATTGGTTGGAAAGGGGTCGAAAACAAAATTTTTTTTAAGGCAATTAAAAAATTTAATCTCAGTAATTTAAAAGTTTCTATAGGACCACACGCACAAAAATGTTGTTATGAAATAAAAGATGACTTGTTTAAGAAATTTCCAGAGTTGACAATTCAGAGACACAAAAAAAAATATCTTGATTTGAGTAAAGAAATTGAGATATTTTGTATTGAAAATAATATCGACTTTGAAAATTCCTCAATATGCACGATAGACAATGATTCTTTTAACTCGTATCGACGTAATAACACTAATTTAAGACAATGGAGTATAGTTTGGATTTAAATAATTTATATAAAATTTTGGAATTAGTCAAAAACTATAACTGTAAACTTCTTCCTATCATTAAAGGAAGGGAGAAAGAAGATATTCTAAAAATTTACAACGAAGGACTCAGAGAATTTGGTGAAAATAGATTAAACGAATTATCAGATCATACAAGGTTTTTACCAGAAGCAAGCTTTCATTTTATAGCTCCTTTACAATCAAGAAAAATACGTGAAATAATGAATAGCTGTGACTTTATTCATACACTGCAAAGACCAAAAGAAATTTTAACAATTAATGAGTGTTATGAAAATCAAGATATTTTTGTCCAGATTAATATAGATGATGACCCCAATAAAAGCGGTATTCATACAAATGAAGTCGATGAATTTTTTGATAAGTTTGAAGGTTTAAATTTTTTTCCTGTTGGAATTATGTGTATACCAAGTTTTGATGCTGACCCCAAAAGGTCATTCAATAAGATGTCGAAAATTAATGAGAAGCTTAAAAAAGATTTTAATAATTATAAAGGAGAATTATCAATGGGTATGTCTGGCGACTATAAAATAGCCCTTGATTATGGTGCTACAATAATACGGATAGGTAGTAAAATTTTTAATTAATGTTAGAAAAATTCTTAATTTCGATAGGTTTAAAACAGCCAGAATATGTTGAGGATCTGGTCCCGGAAAATACTCGCACGGTGCGTCCTTCATCTGAAAATAGATTTGAAAATGAAGATTACAGTGGTGATTTAAAAATCCATCAACCAAAAGATGAAGTTGAAATTAAAGTTTTAAGGACTTTTAATGACAGTCATCTTATTGGTTCACCCATAAAAGAAGGATATATTGTTGCTGTAGACATAAGAGATATTAGCGATCAAGGCATCAGACAAAGAATTGTTGATTTTATAACAGGCATTGCTTTTATCAGTGACTCAAAAATGAGAATTATTCATAAGGATGGCGTATATTTAGTTATTCCCTCAAAAATGTCACTTCCATCTACTGAACGAGAGAGATTGCAAACTCTTGGTCTCTACAAAATAAATGTGTAGTTTATTTTTACTAGGATTTAGGCTTTTAAGCTATTCCTTGTTTTTATGGATCATCTTAAGCTGGATACAAGTTTCAGATGATCACCCAATTGGACAGTTAAAAATGATTTTAGACCGTTTTTATGGAAGATTGTTAGAACCAATCAGAAGCAGAATAGGCCCGCTTAGAATTGGGATGGCAGGTATTGACTTATCACCAATTGTTCTTATATTGGGAATTAACTTTCTTCAGCCAATCATTCTTAGATTTGTTTGCTAAGTTTTTTCAATAACCGTATCTAATTTAAAATCAAGAAGTACGTTTGTTGCCTTTTTCTCAACTAAGTTAATCTCAGTTGCAAGAGTTTCCTTTGCTATGTAATCATTAAAAAGTTTAAAACTTGCTTTCGCTTTTTCGTCATCAGTTAAAATATTAAGTTTTATTCGATCAGTTATGTCAAACTTCAAATCTTTTCTCTGCTTTTGGACAATCGAGACAATCTCTCTAGATATTCTCTCGTAAAATAATTCATTTGATATTTGAATATCAAGATTAATACTAAATTCTTCAATTATTTCATGGCTTTTGCTCTCCTCAAGCTTTACAAGTCTCATGTCTAAATCATTTAAAGAAATTTTGTTTTGCTTATAAGACAGGCCATTGTTTGCAATTATTTCTTTAATTTCATTTTGTTCAAGCTCATTTAAAAAATTAGCTAAATTTGTAATTTCACTACCTAATTTTGGACCTAGCTTTGAAAAATCTGGTTTACATTCATATCTATACCAATCATCAACTTCACTCAGGTAGACTATGTTTTTTAAATTAAGTTCATCCAATATTATTTCTTTTACACTTTCAATATCTTCAACTAATGAAGCATTGTTAGATATTATTGAGATTTTTTCTAACGGTTGTTTATTTGGAAGATTCAAATTCAATCTTATATTTCTCCCTGTTTTGATAATTTTTTTAGCAATAACTATTTGTTCTTCCAATTTCTTATTTATTATTTGATCATTTGCTTCAGGATAGTCTTCAAGGTGAATGCTTGAATTTTGTTTTTGTACAAGTCCTTGGTATATTTCTTCACAAATAAATGGTAGAACAGGTGCCATTGTTTTAGAGAATTCAAAAAGAACTTCATGTAAAGTTTTAAAAGCATTTAATTTATCAATATCATCAACATCTTTTTCCTTCCAAAATCGTTTTCGGTTTGTTCGAACATACCAATTAGTGAGTTCATCGATAAAGCCTATCAGTGGAGGTATTACTTCATAAAGATAATAATTTTCCATCTTTTCATTAACAGTTTTTATGAGTGATTGAAGGCTAGAAATTATCCATTGATCCATTAAAGTTCTATTTTCTATTGGATCAGCCTTACTTAATTCTTCAATTGTTATATTGTCTGCATTTGCATAATTTGAGAAAAAAGAAAAGCTATTCCAAAGTGGTAGGATTACATTTCTTGTAACTAACTTTACCCCTTCTTCTGAAAATTTAAGAGGTTCCCCTCTAACAACTGGTGAATTTATTAAATAAGCTCTCAAGCTATCACCACCATATTTATCAAGCAAATCTTCGGGATCTGGATAATTCTTAAGACTTTTACTCATTTTTCTACCATCCTCTGCAAGAATCATTCCAGTAGTAATACAATTTTTAAAAGCTACAGAATCGAAAAGTGATACTGCCAAAACAGTTAATGTATAAAACCACCCTCTTGTTTGGTCTAATCCTTCGGCAATAAAGTCAGCAGGAAAACCATCCATAAAATTTTCTGAATTTTCAAAAGGATAATGTTGTTGACCATAGGGCATTGAACCAGATTCGAACCAACAATCAAGTACTTCAGGGGTTCTTGTGTATGATTTGCCATTTATTTCAATTTTTATTTCATCTAAAAAATGTTTATGTAAGTCATCTACCTCTACTCCTGAAAGTTCCTTAAGTTGTTCTATGGAACCGACACAGATTATGTCATCAGGATCATCATCATTTATCCATATTGGAATACAGCTTCCCCAGTATCTGTTTCTACTAATAGCCCAATCTCTTGCATCAGCTAACCAATTAGAAAACCTTTTTTCACCTATAAATCCAGGGACCCAATGGGTTTGAGAATTAAGTTCCACCATTCGATCACTAATTTTTTCAACATTTACAAACCATGTTGGTATTGCTTTGTAAATTAATGGGGTGCCTGTTCGCCAGCAAAAAGGATAGGAATGCATTTCTCTTTTTGAACTAAAAAGTAAGCCTCTTTCATCCAACTGTTTGATAATTACATTGTCAGCATCCTTAACGTTTAAATCTTCAAGACCTGCCACAGATTGATCAAACTTACCAGCCAATGTAACTGGATCAACAATTGCAGTAATTCCTGCGTTTTTTAAACAATAAAAATCACTTTCACCATAAGAGGGAGCTTGAGATACCAAACCAGAACCTGATCCAGTATTTGTATCATCACTATGGATTAATTTAAAAGCCTTCCCAATGTTCTCTTTTTCAAATTCAGAATATGCAGGAATGTATTCTCCTCCAATCATATTTTCACCATCACATGAACCTTGAACGGAATAATCATAACTGTCTAGTTCCTGCAATCTTTCAGTAGCAATCCAGTAATACTGACTATCAATTTTCACTCTTGAATAATTGATATCTTTTCCAACTGCAATTGCTAAATTCGCGGGTATACACCAAGGGGTTGTCGTCCATACAAGAAAATAGTCGCCTTTTCTAATATCGTTAAAGTCATTTCTTGCTTCTAACTGAAAGAAAATTGAGGGATCTTCAACATTTCTATAGTCCATATTTGCTTCAAAATTAGATAGAGGTGTAGATGCAGCCCATGAGTAAGGAAGAACTTTATAATCTTTATAAATTAAACCTTTATCATAAAGCTCTTTGAATACCCACCAAACACTTTCCATGAACCCAACGTCCATTGTTTTATAATCATTCTCAAAATCGACCCATCTGCCAATCTTTCTTGTAATCTTTTCCCAGTTTTCAGTATTAGTTTGGACTTGAGATCTACAAGCTTCATTAAATTTATCAATTCCATAATCATCAATATCTTGTGGGTCTTCCAAACCTAGTTCTTTTTGTACTTCCATTTCAATTGGAAGTCCGTGAACATCCCAGCCAAACCGCCTTTCAACAAAGAACCCTCTCATAGTCCAATATCTTGGAACAATGTCCTTGATTACTCCTGCAAGTAAATTACCATAATGAGGACTACCTGTTGGGAAAGGTGGTCCATCATAAAATCTAAAAATCTTTGAATCTTTTCGTATATCTAAGGATTTTTCAAACGCATTTATTTCATTCCAATAATCTGAAATTTTGTTTTCGTTTTCTGCAAAATCAATATTGTTATCAATTCTTTTGAACATATCCTTAGAATTTTAATGATTATTTAATAAAAGACTTATTTTTTTAAATTTTTTAAAATATCTTTTTTTTAATCGTAGTTTTACTAATATACGTTCAACAATAAAAAAAAATATGGCAAGAAAACTTTCACAAAATACGATAAATAGGTTTAAAAAAAGACTTGAAGCTGAACGAGAGCAGCTTTTATCTATGTTAGAACAACATCAAGAGGAAAGGGAAAAAGTAAGACTATCTGAGGCGTCTGCTGAAAGAAGTCCTGATCCAACTTCTGCAGATGGTGGATCTATGGCTTTCGAGCTTGAGAAAGAGCTTACTCTCGATGAAAATACCAAACATTTACTTAACCAAGTCGAACATGCTCTTGTACTTATTAAAAAGAAAAAGTATGGGAATTGTGAAAACTGTGGCGAACCTATTCCAGTAGCAAGACTTGAGGCCCTGCCGTACGCAACCTTACGCAAAGAGTGTGCTGAATTACTTGATTCTTAATCTCAACAAAAAACCTTTAATTATCTCATTATGTCTGGGTATCTTAGATAATTTAGTAAAATCATATATTCGCTCAAATAATTTTGAAGATTTCGTAATTATCGAAAATGTTTTAGAAATTGATCTAAATTACAACACTGGGATTGCTTTTGGGTTTTTAAAAGATCAAGCCCCATTTACTTTTATTGCCTCTTCAGTAGTTCTAATTTGGTTAATTTTTCAATTTAAAAATGAGTTTGATAAAAAAATTGAAGAATATGCTTTTGTATTAGTTTTAGGGGGAGCCCTGGGGAACTTAGGTGAAAGATTTGTGAATCTTATTAATGGAAATGATGGAAAAGTTACGGATTTTATTGAATTATTATTTATTCCATCATTTAATCTTGCTGATTCATTTATTAGTATCGGAATATTTTTGTTGATTTTATCGGAGCTAATAAGCTCTAGTGATTGAAATTATTTTTAAAAATGAAGATTTTGTTGTTTTTAACAAACCTAATGGTGTTTTAACTCATCCAGTAAATTCAAATTCAGAAATCTCTGTACGTGATAAATTATTAGAGATTGAACCTTCGATAACTGAATGGGGGGTTGAAAAAAGAGAAGGAATCGTTCATAGATTAGATAAAGTAACTTCTGGGCTCATTGTTGCTGCTTTAAACTTTGAAACATTTACTTATTTACAATCCTTATTCAAAGAAAGAAAAGTGTACAAAGAATATTCATGTTTAGTCGAAGGACATTTAAAAACACAATCTGGTGTTATAGAGCTACCATTATCAAAATCAAAAAAAAATAAGACTAAAAGAGCTGTAAGCAATGAAGGAAAAATTTCCACATCCCACTTTGAGGTCATAGACGAGTATGAAAGCTGCACCAAGTTAAAGATTCAATTAATAACTGGAAGAAATCACCAAATTAGATCTCAAATGGAGTATTTAGGCAATCCGATCTTGAATGATGTTTTGTATAGTGCAAAAAAAATTGAATCTCTAAATAAAGATCAGATATGCTTAATGTCAAAAAAACTCAAATTTAATCATAAAAGTAATAATTATGAATTTGAAGCAACCGAACCAAATTTTTTTAATACTCTCATAAATGTTTAATTAATCTAAATCATTTAAAATAACTTTATGGAAAATTCATTTGTTCACCTTCATGCACATACAGAATATTCAATGCTTGATGGTGCTGCGAAAATTGATTCATTTTTAAATCGGATTCTAGAACTAGGTCAACCTGGGGCAGCTATTACAGATCATGGTAACTTATATGGTGCACTTGAGTTTTATAATTCAGCATTAAGAAAAGAACTTAAACCCATTATTGGTTACGAAGCTTATGTGATTGAAGGTAGTAGATTTGAAAAACCCGATAGAGATAAAAATAAAAGATTTCATTTAACCCTTCTAGCTGAAAATACAGTAGGTTATTGGAATCTTGTTGAAATAGCCAGCAAGGCTTACACACAAGGTTACTACTATAAACCAAGAGTTGACTATGACCTTTTAAAAGAACACAGTAACGGAATCATTGCATTGTCAGGTTGTCTAGGTGGAGAGATTGCTCAATTACTAGCTCCTGATGCCTCAAGAGAAGAAGGTAACCAAGGTCAAGAAAGAAGTTTTGATCGTGCTTTAGAAAAAGCAGACTTCTATCAAAATTTATTTGGCAAAGAAAATTTTTACATTGAAATTATGAAGCATGGTATACAGCAACAAGAAGAAATCCTTCCTGATTTATTAAAGATATCTGATGCAATATCAGCACCATTAGTTGCAACAAATGATTCACATTACGTCTATGATAGCGATGCATCTGCTCACGATGCCTTGTTATGTGTTCAAACAAATGCAACGATAGATGATGAAAGTAGATTTAAATTTGATGGAAGTGGCTATTTTATAAAATCTTCTGAGGATATGAGAAAACTGTTTCCAAATAACGATTTTCCAGATGCATGTAACAATACCTTAAAAATACTTGATAGAGTCCATTACGAGTTTAAAAAGGACTCATACTACTTACCCGATTTTCCAATTGAAGATAAATCCCAAAATGCAGATGAATTCTTAATGGATAAAGTTTTTGAGGGAGCAAAAAATTTATATGGCGATTTAAATGATGAACTAGAAAAAAGAATAAATTATGAACTTGACGTTATAAAAACAATGGGTTTTGCATCTTATTTTTTGATAGTTGGAGATCTAATCAATTATGCAAAATCAAAAGGAATAAGAACAGGCGCAGGGAGAGGCTCTGCTGCTGGATCTATAGTATCGTACTGCCTCGGTATAACTGGTATAGAGCCATTGAAGTATGGTCTTTTGTTTGAACGTTTTCTTAATAAGGGAAGAAAAGAGTTGCCTGATATAGACATGGATTTTGATGAACGCTACAGGAATGATGTTATAGATTATGTTTCAGAAAAATATGGTAGTGACAGAGTGGCACATATTGTAACTTTTGCGACGATAAAAGCAAAACAAGCAATAAGGGATTCAGCTAGAGTATTGGGACTTCCATTCTCGACAGGTGACAAGGTAGCTAAATTGATGCCACCAATGATCCTAGGTATTTCGGCAACTTTGGGAGAGTGTCTAGATAAAGACGATACATCACATAGTGGTTATAGTAAAGAATTTTATTCAGCATCTTCAGAGTTGAGAAAACAATATAAAGAAAACGCAGAAGTTAAAAAAATAATTAATATTGCTCGTGGGCTGGAGGGCTTAAGAAGGCAAGATGGTATCCACGCAGCAGCAGTTGTAATATCTCCTGATAAGTTAACAAAATTTTTACCAATTCAACAAAAAGGAGATGGAGCAGAACTAGTTACACAATATGAAATGCATACTGTAGAACAGCTTGGTTTGTTGAAAATGGATTTTCTTGGACTTAGGAATCTTTCAATTATTGATCGTGCCATAGAGCTAATTAATGACAATTCTTTAAACATTGATGAGATTGATCTTAAAGACAAAGCCACTTATGAATTATTTGCTGAGGGTAAAATGACAGGCGTTTTTCAACTTGAAAGTCGAGTAGCTCAATCAGTTTCAAGAAACTTAAAACCTAAAAGATTCGAGGACCTGGTTGCTTTAGTTGCTTTGATTAGACCGGGACCTTTAGGTGCAGGTATGCACACTGAATTCGCAGAAAGAGCTACGGGCAGAAAGGAAATTGAATATCTTCATAATGACTTGAAAGAAATTTTAGAAGAAACATATGGTGTAATCTTATATCAAGAACAAGTTATGCAAATAGCTCAAAGAATATCTGGATTTGAGTTAGATGAAGCAGATGATCTAAGAAAAGCCATGGGTAAGAAAATCCCAAAAGTTATGGAACAACAAAGAAATAAATTTACTGATGGAGCATTAAAGAATGGTTATTCAGAGCAATTTGCAATTGAACTTTTTGATCAGATTGCATATTTTGCCGGTTATGGGTTCAATAAAAGTCATTCAGTCCCATATGCATTGTTGGCATATCAAACTGCTTTTTTGAAATCTAATTATCCAGCTGAATATTTATCTGCATGTTTGACAGCTGTAAAAAGAGATAAAGACAGAACTGCTATCTTTCTATCTGAAGCAAGAGAAATGGGTGTTACGGTTAATACTCCAGATATAAATTTAAGCTCTGAAGATTTTTCGGTAAATAATGGTGAAATCTTGTTTGGCTTATCCGCTATTCGGAATGTTGGAGATGTAACTGCACAAAAAATTATCATAGAAAGAAAAAATTCAGATTATGAAAGCATTCAAGATTTCTTAACAAGAATGGACTCAAGATCATTAAATAAAAGAGGAATAGAAGCACTTGTACAGGGTGGTGCTTTTGACAAATTTGGATTTCCAAGAAAAGGTATCTACGAGAAAATTATAGATCTAATTGAAGACGCTAAAGATTTGAAAAAGACCAAAAATAGTGCTCAGGGATCCTTATTTGAATTTGACGATAATGAAATCAATAAAACAATTATTCAAGATGTTGAGTGGGATAAAAAAGAATATTTAAATCGAGAAAGAGAGATGTTGGGCTTCTTTGTAAGCGAAGATCCTTTGGAGGGATATGGAGAAGTTTTAAGGTCAGAATCATCACATTCAATTATCGAATTAGTAAGTTCAGAAGAGGAAGAAGAGATAAGCGTTGTGATATCTGGCTTACTTTCTAATGTACAAAAAAGAGTTTCAAGAAAAGGCAATCCGTGGATTCAATTTGATGTGCAGGATACAACTGGAACAGTGGGCGTGTTACTTTTTAATAAACTTGTAGATAAATTTAATAATGATGTTGATGGGGAAAATTATGTAAAAGTATCTGGAAGCTTTGTTGGAGGAGCTGAAAACATAATTAGAGCTAGAGACCTAATAACAATAGAACCGTCCAAAATGTTAATCGATATGGATACAACCCCAATGAGAATAATCGTTGAGGAGGAAACTCTAGATAGGCAAAACCTAATAATGTTAAAAGAGTTATTACAAAAATATCCTGGTAATTCAAAAGTTGAACTTGAAGTAAATTCGTCAGAGGGCGTAAAACTTCTTGAACTAAAATCAATAAAAATTAAAAAAACTCAACAACTCAAAAACGAGATCAATACTTTACTTACAAATTAACTAGTATTTAACTATGTCCTTTAATGTAGAAGAATTTAAAAAAAGATTTAAAGAAAGAGCAGAGGCTGTAAAAGATAGACCTATGCCACCTGTTGGAGGAGATGAAAGAATGTTGTTCATGAAACAAGCGGAACTTGACTTTCAAGATTACATGATAATTTCAGACTCAACGTTTGAAGTTACAGATGATTTTTTAATTTTTAAATATAAGCTTGATACTTAAGTCAGATTCTTTCCCATTGGAAAAATGTTGTTGATAACTTCTGCACATGCTTTTGCTATCTCCATGTGCTCTTTTTGAGTTCCATTTTCTTCTCTCAATTGAATATAATGTATCCAGCTTCTTAAAGTTCCATTCATATAAATCCTACTAACAGTGTTTCCTTCAGGTAATACAGATCTAGCTTGTTCTTTAGCTATACCATTTTTAATAGCCCAGTTATAGACTTCTGTTGCCTTGTTTATAACTTTCGATTGCATTTGTTCCCATTCTTCAATAATTTTTTCATTGTCTGTACTGATAGAGTTTTGTCTATTTTTTGGGTCTTGCAATCTAGCCTCTCGAATTACAAATTCTAAGTCCTCAACTGGATTTGCATATCTCTGACTAAATTCTTGAAAACTAAAAGATCTATGCCGAAGAATTTGTCTGGCAATATCCCTTGTAGTTTCAATTTCTAAACATGCACTTACCATTTCAAGTGGAGACCAGTGAGCATTTTTGATGAGATATTGAATTAATTTTTCACTAGTTTCAGTGTTTAATTGGTTGGAAGGATTAGAAACTCTTGCACAAAATGCTACTAGTTCCTGTGCATTATCTATACCATCATTACTAATTGAATCAGTCGGTTTAGAATAGCTTATAAGTTTTACTTTCATTTCAAGATATATATTAAAATAAATTCATTATGTTTTTATTAAGATTAGTAGTTTTTTTAATTTTAGTTTCACTAGTTGTAATTCTTGCTTACCCTTTATTGATTATTTTAAATTTATCAAATGGTGGAGACGGATTTGGTTTATGTAATGACCTAATTGCATGTGAAATACCATTCATAGAGGGACCTAGAATTTTAATCATTTTAATAATTACTTTTTTCTTTCTTGTGGCTGTTTTAAGAATAATTATGAAATATCTTAACAGTATTAATAAAGAGGAAACTATTCTTTAACAACATAAAATATAGCTATTAACATTAAAATTACTCCCGCCCAATTTAATAAATTTAGTACTTCTCCAACAAAAAATACACCTATTAATAGTGCAAATACACCCTCTAACCCAAACAAGAGTGATGCTGTTGAAGCATTTATAAATTTTTGACCATATAGCTGTAAGTAAAAAGCACAAAAATTTACAACAAAACCAAGAAAAAAGAGTGGTACAAAGAATTCGTAACTTATGTTTAAATTCTCATAATTTATAAAAGGAATACACAAAATACTGCCAACAGCTGATTGCACAAACATTAATTTTGAAATATTTAAATCCTTCACATATTTTTCGACCATAACTATGTGTAATGCGTAGCCTGTTGCACAAATTAATGTGTATAGATTTCCAAATAATTGATCGAGATCATTCAGTGCTATCAATAAAATGCCAGCAAATCCTGCGATTGATCCTATTAAGTTCTTTTTTTGGATTAAGTTTTTATTTATATACTTGGAAAAGATTGGAGTTAATACAATATAAAAACCAGTTACTACTCCAGAATTTATTGTAGAAGTTGTTTCAAGGCCTATGGTTTGTGTAATATATCCAATCCATAAGAACACACCCATAAGCAAACCAGGTTTTAGATATTCTTTTTCAGGTATGCCACCGGTAATTAGAAAAAGTATCGCAGCTAAAACGTATCTTAAAAAAACAATATTTACTGGTGTTAGATCTGATATTAGATCTTTTACAACTGCAAAAGTTGAACCAAAAAGTAAAGCTGATGTAACAAGAGATATAATTGCACGGCTTTTATTTTTTAAAATCATCTGAATAAGTGAACATTAATATCTTGTATAAAATAATGATATGAAAAAACAAGATAAGGTAAAAGAAATTCACAAGATTTTAGATGATCTCTATCCAAATCCTTCAAAACCTCTAAATCACAAAGATCCCTATACATTATTAGTTTCAGTTTTACTATCTGCAAGATGCACTGATAAAAAAGTAAATGAAGTAACGCCAGAATTATTCAGTCTTGCAGATAATCCAAAAGACATGTCAAAAATTGATGTTCGCACTATTAGAAGAGTTGTAAAACCTTGCGGTCTATCACCACAAAAATCAAAGGCAATATCAAATTTATCAAAGATTCTTGTAAAAAAATATAATTCAAAAGTTCCAAAAAATTTTGAAGATCTTGAGTCATTACCTGGTATTGGTCATAAAAGTGCCTCGGTCGTAATGGGTCAAGCTTTTGGTGTTCAAACGTTTCCAGTTGATACTCATATTCATCGATTGGCATGGAGATGGGGTTTATCTAATAGAAAAAGTGTTGAGCAAACAGAAAAAGACCTTAAAAGACTTTTTCCTGAAAAATCATGGAATAAATTACACCTTCAAATTATTTTTTTTGGAAGAGAATATTGTCCTGCTATTTCACATATAAGAGATTTGTGCCCAATATGTAGTAAGTATGGTCGTAAGGATATGAAATAAATGGAAGTAAATTTCTTTATAGCTTTTTTGTTTGGAATTTTATCTTTCATATCACCTTGTGTTTTACCATTGGTGCCTGGTTATCTTGCAATTTTTTCTGAATCAGAAAGAGACGTCAAAGTAAGATTATTTGGGTCAATACAATTTAGTCTAGGGTTCTCAATTGTATTTATATCATTGGCTGCTATTGCAACAAACATAGGCTCTTTTTTTAGTAGAAATTCCGAATCTTTATCTAGGGTTAGTGGAATAATTATTATATTGTTTGGCTTAATATTATTGTTCCCAAATCTCAATAAAAAGTATTTTTATAGTTCAAACTTTATTGATGTGAGAAATTTTAATATTTTTAGAAATTTTATATTAGGTCTTACTTTTGGTTTTGGATTTACTCCTTGTATTGGGCCTGTACTCGGTGCACTTCTAACTCTTTCATCAAGTACAAGTACAATTACAGAGGGAGTAACTTTATTGGTTTTCTACTCAATAGGATTAGCAATCCCATTTATATTGATGCCTATTTTTTCTTCCAAGATAAATTTAAAATCTAAGATATTTACTTTATTCCAAAAGTATTCATCATTCCTTTCAGGCTCCACATTAATTGCTATTGGGTTACTTATTTTTACTGACAGAATGTATGTGTTAGCATCATTTTTTCAGGAACTGTTCGTTTTTTTAAATCTTGAGTGGCTTAGTACAATTTAGATATGTCAAATATATTGAATATACAGAAATGTTTAAAGATAAAGGGCAATGATGCATCTTCATTTGTTGATTCTTTAATATCTAACAACTTAGATAATGAAAAATTAAAGCCCTCATACTTACTTAGACCTGACGGCAAAATAAATCATTGGTTTTTTACGCACATAGTTAATAAAGAAATCTTGATTTATCAAGAAAGTGACGAACTTAAAAAAATATTAGATAGTTTAATGAAATATGCAATACGAGTTGAATGTGAGTTTTTAATAATAACAGTCAATCACTCGTTGATTGGAAAAATTGGAAATGGAGAAATTAAAATAGTTGATGATATATCTGAAGATGCAGTTTCATGGGAAGACTATGAAATCATCAATGAGATACCATCAAGAACAATTATAAATGAGGGCCTTCTTCCTAATGAAACAAAATGGTTAGATAATTTTGTTGATTTTGAGAAGGGTTGTTTTCTAGGTCAAGAACAAGCATCAAGAATAAAACATCGTGGTAAGCCTAGAAGAGTTCTTATTACTAATGAGGGTGGTCAACAAGAAATGTCTAAGATTTAACTAATGCTACGTTGTCAATATTGTGGAAGAATATTAAATATAAATCGTTCAGATACCTATTTGTTGTGCTCACAAAAATGTAAAAGTAAATTTAAAAATAAAAATCAGATAAAAAAAGTTGATGAGTATGTTCTAGATTCAATAAATAATGAGTGGTATTTTGTAAAAGATATTGTTTCACCAAAAAAATCGAACAAATTTGAAATAGTTTCTTCAATATCCAGGATGATATATTTTGAAAATCGTTTAATTAAAAAAAATAATGCCGAAGTTAATTTACAGACAAGAGTTACTTTAAAGAAAAAATAGCTCCTTTATCATATCTTTTAAGTGAAAATTGTACGATTGGTCCAACAATAATAACCATAAAAATTGTTCCATATCCATACGATCCTCCAAGTAGTACTCCACTCACAAACGCTGTAAAGTCTATCGCTATCCTGGTGACCCTAACGCTGGGCCCTCTTTTTGCAATTCCAGTCATAATTCCATCTCGAGGCCCCGGCCCTAGACCTGACCCAATATATATGCCTACACCCATTGCAAAAAGCACTGTTCCAAAGTATAAATATCCATGTCTCATGAGTATTGATTGAGGTGTTGGAATAAAGTACATAGTTAGATCAAGAACATTACCAATTGTTAGAATATTTAAAATCGTACCTAAAAATGGTTTTTGTTTTAGTGGGATCCAGCCAAGTAGAACAATAAAACCTGTTATGACACCTGCAAATCCAATCCGTACATTGATTAGTTTGCTGAAGCCATCATGAAACACATCCCAAGGGTTAAGACCAAGTTTTGCTTCAATTGTAAATGCTAGCCCAAAACCACATAAAAATAATCCAAAAAAACACTGGGGTAATCTTTGAATTATTTTTCTATTCATTTATAGTGAAAATCTTTTCAAGGTATGGAATATTTTCGGGACATAATTCGTATACAGATTGAAATCTGAGAATTGGAATTATCCTGTTGTCTTCACGAACGTCAATTTGGCTATTTAGTAACTCTACCCTTATAAGATTTTCTGAAATATTCACGTTACTCCATTCTGGAGATGATAGACATATATTTTTACCAATATTTATTACGGAATTATCTGATATATTTTCAAGAGTATTTTCTGCATCTGCAATTCGTATTTGTTTAACAAATTCGCTTCCGTATGATTCACTAGATAAATTTTGATACACGATATATGAAATGCTTAAAATTATAAAAATTATGACACTAAATATTGGTATTTTCTTCACATTATATTATTAACCATTGAATATTTTAGTTTTTAAAATGTACCCGGAGGGGGAGTCGAACCCCCACATCCGAAGATACTGGATTTTGAGTCCAGCGCGTCTGCCAATTCCGCCATCCGGGCCTATTTAAAGATTATATTTGATATCTACAAAAATAAGTGAATTTATTTTTTAAGTTTAGACTGGTTTGGTGATAGTTCTTATTGATGGCTTTAGTGTTGCATTTAGAGCATTTTATGCTCTCCCAGACACATTAATGACTTCTAGCGGTACTCCAACAAATGTAATCCATGGTTTTTTATCGATGATTAATAAAGTTATCAAAGATTATGAACCTGATCAATTAATAATTACTTGGGATTTACCAGGCAAGACATTTAGGAATGAAATATATGAAGAATATAAAGCCAATAGGACTCCTGCTCCAGACAATTTTAATATTCAGATACCCCTTCTTCATGACTTAATTAACTCCTTCAATATTCCACAAGTTTCTAAAAGAGAACACGAAGCAGATGATGTACTTGGATCATTATCAAAATTATTTAATGAAATTAAAAAAGATGTATTAATTGTCACTGGAGACAGAGATATTTTTCAGCTAATTTCAAAAAAAACAAAAATACTTTATACAAAAAAAGGAATATCAGATACTGACATAATGGATGAAAAATCATTTAAAGAAAAATATGAAATAACACCTTCACAGTACATTGAGTATTTAGCTTTAAAAGGGGATCCATCTGATAATATTCCTGGATTGCCAGGTGTAGGCGAAAAAACAGCAATTACACTCTTAAAAAAATATAAAAATTTAGACAATATTCTTCAAAATCTTGATGAACTAACACCAAAATTAAAAAATACATTCAAAACAAACAAAGAAATTTTATTTATAAGTAAAAAGTTAGCCACTATAAAAACTGATTTAGAACTAGATTTACCTGATTTGAAGTTGAGTGATTCTGCATATTTCTCTGATGATGTTTTAGAAAATGCACAGGAAAAAGTAAAAAATCTTGAACTAAACAAATACACCTTAAAAAACAAAAATGAAATTGATAAAGAAAAAGAAAATCCTGAAGATAAAAATATCCACCAATATGAATCTATAGAGGGTGAAGTTTTTATCTTAAGTTTTGATAATGAAACATATTTTTTTAATAGCAATAAATTTGGAAAATATACTGGGAATTTATCAAAGATAAATAATTATGTTTTGATTACATCACAAATTACGATTTCACTAACTGAAGATAAGTTAGATTTTAATAAATTTGATGCATATGATTGCATGTTATTTTTAAAAGACCCAAGCATTAAGCCAGACAATCTTTTGAACATAGCTAAACATATAGATAGATCATCAGGCCTTTCCAAAAAGTCAGATATCATAGATTTTCTTAAATTCTTCCAGCAGAAAACTTCAATTATTAATAATGAAATCTCAGAATTTAAAAAAGACAAAAAACTTATTTTATTATATGAGGATTTAGACTTTCCAATGCTTCAAATTTTGAGCTCAATGAACAAGAAAGGCGTAAAAGTCTCGTTAAAAAAAATCGATAAACTTTCTGATGAAATAAATATTGATTTGAATATTTATAAAAAAAATATTAAATCTATAACTAAAAAAGATTTTAATTTGAATTCACCTAAACAGTTATCTGAAATCCTCTATGAAGATATGAAATATCCAATTATTAAAAAGACTCCGAAAGGAGCTCCTTCAACAGATGCATCTGTCTTAGAAGAATTATCGAAATCACATGAGTTGCCTAAGTTAATTTTAAAATATAGGGAATATGAAAAATTAAGATCTACATATATAGAGGGGCTCAAAGCTGTTATTGTAAATAACAGAGTTCATACTTCTTATAATTTGTTCGGCACAACAACAGGTCGTTTATCATCAGAAAAACCTAATTTACAAAATATTCCTAATAAAACAGAAATGGGTCAGAAAATACGAGAATTTTTTGTTGCGGATTCAAAACACACTTTTGTAATAGCTGATTATTCACAAATAGAATTAAGAGTTCTTGCACACTTAAGCAATGATAAAAATATGATAAATATGCTTAAAAATAGAGACGCCGATATTCACTCAGAAACAGCAGCCAAAATATTTAATACAAATATTGATTCCGTAACTAAAGATATGAGAAGAAAAGCTAAAGAAGTAAATTTTGGTTTAATTTATGGAATGGAGTCATTTGGATTATCAAAAAGCTTGGATATTTCAAAAAAAGAAGCTGACGAATTGATAAAAGCTTATTTTGGTCAGTTTCCAAAAATTAAAGGTTTTCTAGAAAAGATAGTTGTTGAAGCGACAAAAAATACATATACGGAAACTCTTTATGGTCGTAAAAGATTTATCAGAGAATTATCATCTTCAAATTTTCAAGTAAAAGCTATGGGAAAGAGAATTGCAATGAATGCCCCTATACAGGGAACTGCATCAGATATTATGAAAATTGCAATGATTAAATTAATCAAAAAATTGTCACCTTTAGAGTCAACAAACCTTCTTTTGCAAATACACGATGAAATTATCATTCAAACTCCAAAAGTTTTGTCTGATAAAGTTTCAAATATAGTGCAAAAGGAAATGGAGGATGCCGCATCATTAAAAGTACCACTGTTTGTGGATATTAAAGAAAATTCAAATTTATCAAATTTAAATTAAATACTTGCAAATTTCATAAATATGTTATCCTAATTAACGCAATACTATGATTGGAAAAAACAAAACATATGTCAGATAACCTAAATGAGACGGTTAAGCCAATCAATGACGTAAACCTTCCCGAAAATATTAATCCGGAAGACTTTCCCATTTTATTAGAACAAACGTTGGTATCTTTTAAAAACGGTGACGTAATTGAGGGTACAGTTGTCAGAATTGATAGAAATGAAGTTATGGTTGATGTCGGCTACAAATCTGAGGGAGTCATACCGTCTAGAGAACTATCGGTTAGAAAGTCAATAAATCCAAATGAAGTTTTTAAAGTTGGAGATAAAGTTCAAGCCTTAGTCTTAGAAAAAGAAGATGACGAAGGACGACTTATTCTCTCTGTAAAAAGAGCATTATATGAAAAGGCATGGGGAGACATACAAACTATTTCTGATAATAATAAATCTGTTAAAGGAACAGTAATTGAATCAGTCAAAGGTGGTCTTATTGTCGATATTGGTGTGAGAGGTTTTTTACCAGCATCATTAATTGACGTAAGAAGAGTTAAAGAACTTAGTTCCTATGTTGGCGAAGAAGTAGACGCTAAGATCTTAGAATTGGATAAGCAAAGAAACAATATTGTTTTATCTAGAAAAGCCCATCTTGAGGAGGAATTATCAGAAGAACGTCAGGGATTTTTGGGAGATTTACAAGTTGGAGATATTAAAGATGGAAAAATTTCTTCAATTGTAAACTTTGGTGCTTTTGTAGATATTGGTGGCATGGATGGATTGGTTCATGTTTCTGAGCTTTCATGGAGACATGTTGAAAATCCAAATGAAATTGTAAAAGTAGGCGACTCTGTAACAATAAAAGTTTTAGAGATAGATAATGATAAAGAAAGAATTTCATTATCTATTAAGCAAGTCACAGAGGATCCATGGCTAGATTTTGAATTAAACTTTAATGAAGGTGATGTTGTAAATGGTGTGGTAACAAAGGTTGTCCCTTTTGGTGCATTTGTGACTATTGGAAAAGGCGTTGAGGGACTTGTTCATGTATCTGAAATTTCAGTTGATAAAATTGATTCACCAGAACTAGCTCTAGCTATTGGCCAAAGTGTAAAAATTAAAATATTAGAACTAGATATCCCTAAGAGAAGGGTTAACTTATCTGTAAAACAAGCTGATCCAAATTGGGAAGCAAAAGAAGAAGAAATAAACAAGCCTAAAACTCACTCTACTCAATCAGAAGACAAACCTGCTGAAAGACAAACAGTTGAAGGCGTGGATGAATCTCTTGAAAATATTTTACAAGAACTCAAAGAAAGAGGGATTGGGAGTAACTAACAATTCAAGTTAAATTCTAATTTTCCTTAATCTTATATATATGTATAAAAATGGAATTATATTAACTGGTCCGATTGGTTCGGGAAAATCTGAAGCTTTATCAATAGTTTCTAGATTAGGATACAAAACTGTTGATCTAGATATTATTTCAAACAACATATTAAATAGTAAGGATTCGATTGACTTTTTAAAGACAAATTTCTTAGATTGCCTAGAAAATGATAAAGTAGTCAGAACTAAATTAGCAAATATTGTTTTTCAAGACAAAGAAAAATTACAATTGTTAGAAACGTATTTACATCCTAAAGTTCAATCTCAAATGTTAGATATTTTGAGTAACAGTGACCAACTAACATTCATCGAAGTATCAGCTCCTAAAAATGTAATAGATATGTTTAAGACAATAGTTTTATGGAGTCCTGAAAAGGTAAGAATTGAACGACTAATTGACAGAGGAATGGATTTAGAAGATATTACAAATAGGATAAACAACCAACCAGATGATAAATGGTGGCACTCAATAGGTACAGTAATTAATAATGACGTCAAAGAAGATTTAGAAGGTGAACTAAAAAAAGTAATAGAATCTATGTAATGAATAAATTTAAAGTGATCTCAGAATTTACTCCAAAGGGGGATCAACCTGCAGCAATTAAAAAATTAAAAAATGGGATTGATAGTAATATTGACTTTCAAACATTAATGGGTATTACTGGTTCAGGTAAATCTGCAACCATAGCCTGGCTTATTGAAGAAGTTCAAAAACCTACTTTGGTACTTGCTCCAAATAAAGCCCTTGCAGCTCAATTAGCTAATGAGTTCAAACAATTTTTTCCTGAAAATAGAGTTGAATATTTTGTTTCTTACTACGATTACTACCAGCCAGAAGCATACGTTCCAAGAACAGATACTTTTATAGAAAAAGATGCAAATATAAATGAAGAAATCGACAGATTAAGACACTCAGCAACAAGTGCTTTACTATTAAGGGACGATGTCATAGTAGTTTCGTCTGTTTCCTGTATATACGGACTTGGCTCTCCCAAAGAATACAAGAATAAAATCATTCCAATTATTCAAGGTAAAGAATTTGATTTAGACGATTTAATTGGTCAGTTAGTAAAACAGCAGTACATTAGAAATGATTTAGTTGTTACTCGAGGTACGTTTAGATTAAAGGGCGACACATTAGACATATTTCCTGTTTATGAAGAAACTATTTTTAGAATTGAATTTTTTGGGGATGAAATAGAAAAAATATCAAGAATTGATCCAGTTACAGGTGAGATATTAGAAAAATTAACTGAGTTAGCTATATTTCCTGCATCTCATTATGTAACTTCTGATGAAGAGAGAAAAAATGCATTAAAGGAAATTGAAAGTGATTTGGCAAAACAAATTTCAAAGTTTGAAAAAGACAATAAATTACTTGAAGCACAACGTATAAAACAAAGAACAATGTTTGATTTAGAAATGTTAAGTGAACTTGGTGTTTGTTCAGGAATAGAAAACTATTCTAGATATTTTGATGGTAGAAAGCCAGGAGAGGCACCTTATACATTAATTGATTTTTTTCCAGATGATTTTTTGATGGTTGTTGATGAAAGCCATATTGCTATACCTCAAATTAGAGGACAATATGAAGGAGACAAGTCGAGAAAATCTACTCTTGTGGATTATGGATTCAGATTGCCAGCTGCTCTTGACAATCGTCCACTAAAGTTTGATGAGTGGAGAAATAAAGTAAATAAAACTATTCTTGTATCCGCAACTCCAGGTAAATGGGAAAATGAAAATTCAGAAATTTTTATTGAACAAGTTATTAGACCTACTGGTTTATTAGATCCAAATATTATTGTCAGACCTACTAAAGATCAAATTCAAGATTTATTAAGTGAAATTAAATCCGTAATAAATAATGGGAATAGGGTTCTTGTTACAACTTTAACAAAAAAGATGAGTGAAGCTTTAAGTGATTATTTTTTGAAAATGGGAATAAAAACACGTTATCTTCATTCAGATATTGACACACTGGAAAGAATTGAAATTCTAAGAGATTTAAGAAAAGGAGAATTCGATGTATTGGTAGGTATAAATTTACTAAGAGAAGGACTTGACTTACCAGAAGTCCAATTAGTTGCAATTATGGATGCTGATAAAGAAGGTTTTTTAAGATCTGAAACAAGTTTAATTCAAACAATTGGTAGAGCAGCTAGAAACAAAGATGGTTATGTAATAATGTATGCCGATAAAATTACAGACTCTATTACGAAAGCAGTTGGAGAAACAAAAAGAAGAAGAGAGATTCAAGATAAACATAATAAAAAATATGATATAAATCCAGAGACTGTCAAGAAGGAAATAACTGATATTCTTGAAATCGTTGAAAGAAACAGACCTTCAAAAGACGATATTTTATTTAGATCAAATTTGAATTTGAAAAATGCTTCTAAAGATGATTTGTATAAAATATCAAAAGATATTGAAAAAGAAATGAAAGTGGCAGCTGATTTATTGGAGTTTGAAGTTGCTGCTAGATTAAGGGACGAGCTTAAAGAGATAAAAAAAGAAATTATGGAGCTTCCTAACTAATGGTAAATGATTATTTAAAGGTTAAAGGCGCTAAAGAGCATAACTTAAAAGATATCAGTATTGATATACCAAAAAATCAATTAGTAGTAGTCACTGGCCTTTCAGGTTCTGGTAAGTCTTCTCTTGCTTTTGATACCATTTATGCTGAAGGTCAAAGGAGATATGTTGAAAGCTTATCTGCTTATGCACGTCAATTTCTTGGTCAAATGGAAAAACCAAATGTTGAACAAATTGAGGGTCTCTCACCTGCTATAGCCATTGACCAAAAAACCTCATCAAGAAGCCCTCGTTCAACGGTAGGCACTGTCACAGAAATACACGATTATTTACGTCTACTTTGGGCAAGAATAGGTATCAGTTACTGCCCAAACTGCAGTTCTAAAATAGAAAAACAATCTACTGATTTTATAGTTAATCAAATATTAGAAATTGGTGAGGACATATACGTTGAAATTCTTGCACCAATTGTTAAATCAAGAAAAGGAGAGTTTGAAACCTTATTTAAAGATCTGGTAAAACAAGGCTTTAGTAGAGCTTATATTGATGGGGAGTTGGTCAGATTAGATGAGGCAAAACGGCTAGATAGATACTTTAATCACAATATCTCAGTAGTTGTAGATAGAGTAAAAATTAAAAAAACCGGTGGAAGAAGACTTCCACAATCTGTTGAGGCAGCAATTAACTTAACAAGCGGATTAGTTGATATTAAGATTGACGAGGATATAAAGTCATTTAGTCAAAATCTTGGTTGTAAACAATGTGGCACTTCTTATGGCAAACTAGAGCCAAGAGATTTTTCATTTAATTCTCCATTTGGAGCATGTGAAAGATGTAATGGTATTGGTATAAACTACGAGATTGATGAAAATCTATTAGTAAAGGACGAAATCCAATCCATTGATGAAAATGTCTTTCCGGAAATGTCAAAAAGAAAATATTTTCGCGCACAGATTTATGGGGTTTGTGAATATTTTGACATACCAAGAAATATTCCATATAAAGATTTATCTGATCACGACAAATTTATTCTCCTTTTCGGTTCAGATGGAATAAAAACTCCAATTAGATATACAAATCGATTTGGAAATTCCAGAACTTGGGAAAGAGAATTTCCTGGAGTTATACCATTATTTAAGAAAATTTACGAAGAAACAGAATCTGATCACAGAAGAGAATATTATATGCAATTTATGAGAGAATTGCCGTGCACTGATTGTGATGGTGAAAGGTTAAATCCGAGATCAAGAAACGTGAAAGTAAAATCACTTACACTTGGTGATTTTAATAAATTATCTATTAATAAAGCTAGTAAAGTGATTCAAAATTTAAAACTGACTGGTAACGAAAAAGAAATTGCTGAAACAATTTTAAGAGAAATTAATGAAAGATTACTTTTTTTGAATGAAGTTGGACTTACTTACTTACAGTTAAATAGAGGTGCTGCAACTCTATCAGGAGGTGAAGCACAAAGAATTAGATTAGCTACACAGATAGGTTCTGGATTAACTGGTGTACTCTACGTTTTAGATGAACCATCAATTGGTCTCCATCAGTCTGATAACAAAAAACTAATCGAAACATTATTAAGATTGAAAAATTTAGGAAATACAGTACTTGTGGTTGAACATGATGAAGAAACAATGAGAAGTTCTGATTTCATAATTGATATTGGTTGGGGAGCTGGAGAAGAAGGTGGAAATATAGTTGCTGCTGGTGATTTTGAAACAGTATCAAAGAATAAAAAGTCAATTACTGGACAATATTTATCTGGAAAACAAAAAGTACCTTATCCAAAGATCAGAAGAAAAGGAAATAATGAAAAAATTGTTGTAAGAGGAGCAAAAGAAAATAATTTAAAGAATCTTACAGCTGAATTCCCTCTAGGTAAATTTATATCAGTTACTGGAGTATCAGGGAGTGGAAAGTCAACATTGGTATCAGAAATATTATCTAAGGCAATACAAAATGAATTTTCAAGAAAAAATTGGAGCCCACCCGGTGTCCATAAAAGTGTGAGTGGATTAAATTATATAGACAAATTAATTGAGATCGATCAATCACCTATTGGAAGAACTCCAAGATCAAATCCTGCAACTTATTCTGGTGTTTTTGACATGATACGTTCTCTTTATTCTCAAACAGAAGAAGCTAAGATTCGCGGTTACAAGCCAGGAAGATTTTCTTTCAATGTACCTGGAGGAAGATGCGAAGTATGCAGAGGTGACGGAACAATAAAAGTTGAAATGTATTTTTTACCTGATGTTTATGTGATGTGTGAGGATTGTAAAGGTTCAAGATATAACAATGAGACATTAAATATACGATGGAAAGGCAATACAATTTCTGACATATTAAATTCTACAGTTGAAAATTCTCTTAAAATATTTGAAAATCAACCACAGATTTCAAGAATCATAAAAACATTAGATGATGTTGGATTATCTTATATAACACTTGGTCAATCAGCCACAACTCTCTCAGGAGGAGAAGCTCAAAGGGTGAAACTAGCAAAAGAGTTGAGCAAAAGATCAACAGGTAGAACAATGTATATACTGGATGAGCCAACAACGGGTCTACATTTTGCAGATGTTCAAAAGTTATTAGAAGTTTTACATATGCTCGTTGATAAAGGAAATACTGTACTTGTTATCGAACACAATCTTGATGTAATAAAAAATTCAGATTGGGTAATAGACCTCGGGCCAGAAGGAGGAGAAAATGGTGGAAAAATTATCTCAGAGGGAACTCCTGAAAGTTTAGCATCAGATAAAACATCTTTGACAGGTTATCATTTAAAATCAGTCTTGTAATGGAAAAAATAGAAATAAAAGAAATTCCAACAAGTCCCGGTATTTATATCTTTAAAGATGAATACGAGGAACCATTGTATGTCGGAAAAGCTAAGAATTTAAGAAAACGTGTACCTTCATATTTTAGAGATAGATCCTCATGGAAAGTAAAGAGGCTTGTTGCAGAGTCTGAGAACATAAGCTTTGTTGTTTCAAAAAATGAAGCAGATGCTTTATTAGCTGAATATTCTTTTATTCAACAATACAAACCTAAATACAATGTTCAATTTAAGGATGATAAGTCTTATCCATATGTTACTTTATCGAATGAAGAATGGCCGAGAGCATATATTTCCAGAAAAATTAGTCAAAAAAATAAAAACTTTGGTCCCTTTCCATTTATAGGATCAGCACGAAGATCACTTGATCATTTAATTAATATTTTTCCAGTAAGAACTTGCTCAAAAAATGTTTTCGAAAGACACCAAAAATTAGGAAAAGCCTGTCTTCTATATGATATTGATAAATGTGCAGGACCCTGTATTGATGCAATTAGTAAAGTTGAATATGTTGATTTAATTTCTAAACTTGAAAATTTTTATTCTGGAAAGTCTGATCAATATATTGATGAAAAAATAAATGAAATGATGACATTTTCAGAAAAGCAAGAATATGAAAAGGCTCAACAAGCAAAAAGCATTATTACACATCTTGAAAATGCTAGGACAACACAAACATTAATGGTTGCGGATAAAAAATCTGTAGATGTTGTAGGAATCGATATTAGTAATTTTGATGTAGTTATTTCTTGCCTGCTAATAAGAAATGGAAGAATAATTGGTGAAGTTAAGAAAACACTAGAACCAATTGACACAGAGCAGTATGAAGAATACCTCCCACAGATAATACTTTCAATTTTTTCAGAAAATCAACCATCAGATGAAATATTAGTAAGTCACAATTTCCCCTATGTTGAGACTGTTCAAAAAAGTCTGTCAGAGAAATGGGATAAAGATATTCAATTAAAAACACCAGTCAAGGGGTGGAAAAAAGACCTATTAGAAACAGCTATTTTAGATGCTAAAGAAATACGAAGGGTGGTTAATTTTAGACGGAGAACAGATTTAGAATTTCGGTCACAATCATTAGAACAATTAAAAAATAATTTAGATCTTAAAAATATTCCTTATCGTATTGAAGCATTTGATATTTCAAATCTTGGAGCTGAGTATAGAGCAGGCTCAATGGTGGTCATGGATGATGGTATTTGTAAACCGTCAATGTATAGAAAATTTCATATAAAATCTTTCTCGGGACAGGACGATTATAAATCAATGGAAGAAGTAATTTTTAGAAGACTCAAAAGACTTTCAAAAGTAGATGAGAAAGATAAAAGCTTCAAGAGAAAACCTGATCTAATTTTAATTGATGGTGGCAAAGGTCAATTATCTTCTGCAAAAGGTGTAGTTGATCATTTTGAGTTAGACATTGAAATAATTGGTTTGGCCAAAAAATTTGAAGAGGTTTTTAAACCTAATCGTAAAGAACCGTTCATTCTTGATAAAAGTTCTGAAGCGATGTTTTTACTTCAAAACATTAGGGACGAAGCACACAGATTTGCAATATCTGAAAATAGAAGATTAAGAATTAAAAATTTTGACGATCAAACCTTACTAAGTATTAAAGGAGTTGGTAACAAGTCTTCTGAAATATTATTAGAAAAATTTAAGGATGTTTCTAGACTTTCAAAAGCTACGTTTGAGGAGCTCAATGAGGTCGTATCTGATAACATAGCTAAAAAAGTTTATTCTTATTTCAATGGGGATTTTTAAGATAAATATCATACAATAAGAAAATTTTTCCATGTAAATACATCACAATTAGAATATCATTAGATTAATTATGGTATCTAAACGCCCAGAAGTATTACTGCTTGTAGGAATGTCAGGAGCTGGTCGCTCCGCAAGTGCTAATGTATTTGAAGACCTTGGGTATTATGTCATTGAAAATTTACCAACTAATCTAATTCAATCAGTAGTTGAGTCAAATGATGTTGCTGAAACAAACAAACAGTTAGTTCTCACAGTTGATGGTAGAGAATCTTCCGCGCAGAGTGAGTTAACAAAAAGTCTTGATAAGCTAAGTCAATCAGGTGTTCTAACTAGAGTTATATTTTTAGATGCAGACAATGACTCACTCATAGAAAGGTATGAAGAAAATAGAAGGCCACATCCTATGGGAAAGGATTCTTTAGACCAGTCCGTTAAAAATGAAAGAGAATTATTAAAGCCTATAAGAGAATTAGCAGATCTTGTAATAGATACATCAGACATGAATGTTCATGATTTAAGAAAAAGAATTATTGAGGGTTTTCAGGGAACAGCAAGCAATCAAGATTTAAAAATTTCTGTAACTTCATTTGGATTTAAAAATGGATCTCCAAGAGATGCAGACTTGGTATTGGATGTTAGGTTTTTACCTAACCCCCATTGGCGAGATGAACTTAGAGATTCCACAGGTCAAGCACCAATGGTAAGAAATTATGTACTTTCTTTTGAAGATGCACAGATATTTCTTGAAAAAACAAAAGATATGATTGATTTTCTTTTGCCAAGGTTTACCTCAGAAGGAAAATCATACGTTGGTATTGCAATCGGTTGTACTGGTGGGAAACACAGAAGTGTAGTCATGACTGAAGAAATTGGGAAATGGTTAAAATCCGATGGTAAAGATGCTGTCATTATTCATAGAGATATGAAAGAAAATTAATATTTATAAAATTTTGATAATACTTTTTTGAAAAATTTATAAAAAAAGGATTTTAAGTTGGTAATAAATGCAGTGAGTGATAAAAAATATCTTGGAGATGTCCTTGTTAGATCAGATTTGAACGTACCGATGATTAATAATGAAATTAGTGATGATTTTAGAATTTCTAAATCTCTTGAAATTATTGATAAGATTTATGATTTTTCTCGTTCTATCACATTTGTTAGTCATTTAGGTAGGCCAAAGGGTAATGATTTGGATAATTCACTAAGACCAATAGCTGAAAATATGTCAAAAAAACTTGATAACGGAAAAGTACATTTTATAAAAAGTATTTATGGTGATGATGTAAAAAAATCTATAAAAAATCTGAATTCAAAGATATTTCTTTTAGAAAACCTAAGATTTGATGAAGGTGAAATGAATAATAATATTGAATTTTCAAAATTAGTAACGAGCCCATTTGAAACTTATATTTTTGACGCATTTGGTGCTTCACATCGTCAACATGCGTCTGTAGTAAGTTTTGGCAATTTTCTTAATTCTTATCAAGGACCATTAATGAATAAAGAAATTTCGGAACTTGATAAATTATTAAATAATGAAGAATCAGGTTATTCTGTTTTGTTGGGCGGAGCAAAAATATCAGACAAATTCGGTATAATCGATAAACTTTTACCAAAAGTTGAATATTTAATGATTGGAGGGGCAATGTGTTTTACTTTTCTTAAAGCAATGGATTATGAAATTGGGAAATCTCTTGTTGAAAATTTATTTATTTCAAAAGCAAAGGATTTAATCAATTCAAAATATGGAAAAAAGATTGTCTTACCTACAGATTTTGGAGTTACTGAATCTATTGAAAGCAATATTAGACGTGAAATCAAAAGTAATAATTTTTCTAAAAACCAAATAGGTATTGACATTGGACCAGATACAATTACTAAATTTTCAGAAATTATATATTCATCTAAAAATTTATTTTGGAATGGACCTATGGGAATTTTTGAACTTGATCAATTTAGTCGTGGAACAAAGGCAATTACTCAAGCAATAGCTAAAGCGGATGGATATACCTTTGTTGGAGGAGGAGATTCCGTGAGTGCTATAAACAAATATTCTAATCTAAATAACTTTAATCATGTTTCAACTGGTGGTGGGGCATCTCTAGAGTACTTAGATGGTAAAAATTTACCTGGAGTAAACATTTACAAACCACTTATAATTTGATAATGAAAAAAATAATTATTGGAAACTGGAAACTTAACTTAGATCATTTAGAAGCTATCCAACTTTTTCAGAAATTAAATTACTCGTTAAATACTGATATAGACGAAAAAATCTCAATTGTTGTAGCACCATCTCATACCTCTTTAAGATCTATTCAAACGATAATAGATGCTGATAAATTAAATATATTTTTATCATCCCAAGATGTATCAATGTTTAACGATGGAGCATATACAGGTGAAGTCTCGGCACATCAATTAGATAAATTAAATATTTCTTTTTGTATTGTTGGTCATTCCGAAAGAAGACTACATTTTAATGAAACAGATGAAATAATAAATATAAAAGTAAACAATTTAATAGATAAAGAAATTACTCCCGTTATTTGTTTTGGTGAAAGTAATGACCAAAGGACTGACGGGAACTATATGGATTTTTTAATTAATCAGATTGAATATTCAACAAAAGGGTTAAGAAAAGATAAAGTAAATGAAATAATATTTGCCTATGAGCCAATATGGGCAATCGGAACCGGTCAGAATGCATCTCTTCAAGATATTGTGGAAGTTATTTCAAAAGTAAAAGAATTTATCTCCAAAAAGCCATTTTTTAATGAAGAAAAAATTAAATTTATATATGGTGGCTCTGTTTCTCCTGATAATTCTAACGAGATATTAAATTCAAAAATTGTTGACGGTGCTCTTGTTGGAGGTGCTTCACTTGATGTAGATAAATTTATAAAAATAATTGAATCTGTTGATTTATGAATCTGATTTTATTAAGACATGGTCAAAGCATTTGGAATCTAGAAAATAAATTTACTGGTTGGGTTGATGTTGAACTCTCTGACGGTGGGGTAGAAGAAGCTATAAAAGCAGGGAATACATTATTAAATAAAAAATATGTTCCTGATATTTGCTTCACCTCATATTTAAAAAGATCAAAAGAAACTGCAAATTTTTTATTATCTCAATATTCAGATGAAATAAAAAAAGATATCGAAATTGTGAATGATTGGACATTAAATGAGCGTCATTACGGATCTTTACAGGGTTTGGATAAATCGGAGACAGCTAGTAAATATGGAGAAGAACAAGTACTGCTGTGGAGAAGAAGTTATGATACTTCACCTCCTTTAGCAACGGAAAATTCTGATTTTGATCCGAATAATGATAAGTTATACAAAAATATTAATGAAGATCTTCCATTAGGAGAATCCTTAAAAGATGTAGTATCAAGAGTTAAGAAAACGATTTCTATGATATTAGATCTTTCAAAAACAAAAAATGTTTTAGTAGTCGCACATGGTAATAGTATAAGAGCAATCCTAAAAATTATTGAAGATATAAGCGATAAAGATATCATTGGTATAAATATACCAACTGGAATACCATTAGCTTTTAGTTATCAAGATGATAAACTATCTAAAATTGGATATCTTGGTGACCAGGAACAAATTATTAAATTACAAAAAGAAGTTGAACAACAATCTAGAATAAAAAAAGGTTAAAAATGGATACAATTACAGCAGTTTTAATATCAGTACATGTTGTCGTTTCAATAGCATTAATTGCTTTGGTTTTATTAAATAGCGGAAAAGGTGGAGGTTTGTCTGATATGCTTGGTGGCCCAGGAGCATCGGGAAATATTGGCCAAACTTTAGCTGAGAGAAACTTAAGTAGAATCACTGCATTTGTTGCTTTCCTTTTTGCTGTAACTACATTATCTCTATTTTGGTTTTTAGACTGATATTAGCGCGGGTGGCGGAACTGGTAGACGCGCAGGATTAAGGATCCTGTGGGGTAAAACCCGTGGAGGTTCGAGTCCTCTTCCGCGCACATAATTATGAATAAATCTGAAACTGTTGCCATAATAAATGATCCTGAAGTAACTTTAGGCCATCTTGAAAAAAGAAGCATAGTTACTTTAAATGCTTGGGAAATTAACTGGAATGATTTGAATCCAGGGTCAAATTATATTCTTTTAGGTGGTCACATGGGTGCTTATCAATCTAAGGAGTATCCATATTTAAAGAGTGAAAAAAAATGGATTGCTGAGGCAGTGAATACGAACATTAAAATTTTGGGGATATGTTTGGGCTCTCAATTAATTGCAGACTCATTAGATGGAGAAGCCTATCTGGCAGAAAATATTGAATTTGGTTTTAAAAAGCTTTCATTTCTTACATCCTCTTATGTTTTTGACGATTACAAAAATATAGAAATATTTACATGGCATCGGGATACTTTTAAATTACCTTCAGAAGCTAAATTAATAGCTAAAACATCATTTCCCCAAATATTTACAATAAAAAAAACAATAGGAATTCAATATCATCCAGAAATTACAGAAGATCTATTTTTAAAATGGTATGAGGGTGAAAAGACAAAGCAAGAGTTGGAAGAATTTAATATCGATAAGGAATATAAAAAATTAAAAAAAAACGAATATTTGATCTTCGAATCGGTTAATAAATTATTTGATAAATGGATCTCTACTTAAAAGGATCATTTAAAATTCTTTTTACATAATTATTAAGTACATCGTACCTGTCATCAATAGAATTAATTGAAAGTATTTCATTTCGCATTTCTAAAGACATAGGCAATTTTGTGCATAAATTCCAAAGACTCAGAATTCGATTTTCTATATCAATTTCAAAATCTGGGATTTGCATATCTATGCCTTGCTCTATAAAAATACTTATTGCCTTTTTGATATTAGTTTGAAGATCTATAAGTTCCTCTTCAGATGGAGGCAATCCAACATTTATTAATTCATCTGATTGGCATATAGGGTATTCTTTTGTGATATCTAAGTCTATAACTTTATAAATGCCAACACATTCAACAACCACAAGTTGTTCTGCATTTGTTATATCTTGATGTTCAATGATTTTAACTTCTGAAACAATCTGTCCAACTGTTTCTAAATTTTTTCCTACACAAAATGTACTTTCATTATTTATACAATCACCAATTAATAGCAAATATCTAGGTTCGAATACTCTTAATGCAGATATTTCTGTAGGAAAATAATTAATACCTGCACCAAAAAATGGGAATTCAACTATCATAATTTCTGTTATTTAGGATAAAGGATAAATAAAAATAATGAGAATTGAAGATGATATTAAATTAACTTTTGATGATGTGCTTATTCGGCCAAAAAGAAGCACATTAGTTTCAAGATCTGAAGTGGTCCTTGAGAGAGATTTTAAATTTAAACATACTAGCGCAACATGGACAGGTGTGCCTATTTTTTCTGCGAACATGGACACTACTGGAACATTTGAGACTGCGATTTCTCTTCAGAACCACAATATGCTCACTGCAATTCATAAATTCTATACTTTAGAAGAGTGGAAAAAGAATATTCATAATTTGGATCCAGAATATATTTCAGTAACTGTTGGTCAATCTCAAGAAGATTTACAGCTTGGTAAAAAAATTTTTGAGTTAAATGATGATATTAAATATTTATGTATCGATGTGGCAAATGGATATAGAGAAGATTTTGTAAATTCAGTTAAAAACTATAGAGCAACTTTTCCAGAAAAAATTATTATTGCAGGCAATGTAGCAACTCGTGAAATGACTGAAGCCTTGATCCTAGCTGGTGCTGACATCGTAAAGATTGGAATTGGTCCTGGTTCTGTATGTACCACTAGAAGTGTGGCAGGTGTTGGATATCCTCAATTATCTTCTATATCTGAATGTTCAGATGCTGCACACGGATTAGGTGGTCATGTAATGGCAGATGGTGGTTGTAAATATCCTGGTGACGTTTCAAAAGCTTTTGGTGCTGGAGCTGATTATGTAATGTTAGGTGGGATGTTTGCTGGACATAAAGAGTCTGGAGGAGAATTAGTTACAGATGATGATGGTGAACAGTACAAAGATTTTTACGGTATGTCATCTACCAAAGCACAACAAACTTATTATGGAGATCTTGCGGAGCATCGTGCAGCAGAAGGAAAAAAAGTAAGGCTTAAATACAAAGGTGACTTGGATGGAACTGTGCAGGGAATTTTAGGTGGCATGAGATCAGCTTGTTCTTATGTAGGAGCTAAAAAACTTAAAGACCTGCCAAAAAGTACTACTTTTATTCGTGTTACTCAAACAACAAATGAAATATATACGGGAAGTGAAAACA
Source organism: uncultured Candidatus Actinomarina sp. (assembly GCA_902609285.1). Lineage (GTDB taxonomy): Bacteria > Actinomycetota > Acidimicrobiia > Actinomarinales > Actinomarinaceae > Actinomarina. The sequence goes on from CACLRL010000004.1 coordinate 50,015, forward strand.
ATTGAATATTGTAGTTTACTCAAAAAATAATTGTGTTTGGTGTGATAGGGCAAAAAATTTACTTAACTCAGTAAATCTTCCATTTGATGAGATTGATTTATCAGATGATACTGAAAGGATTGAATTCTACAAAAAAATTGGAGAGGGTGTAAAAACAGTCCCACAAATTTTTATAGATGATAAAAGAGTTGGAGGTTATCCTCAGCTTGTGACATGGTTCGAAGAAAATGGCATCTAGCGATTCATCCAAAACTGTATTTTTAGCTTTCTCAGTAAATTTTTTTATTGCCGGAATTAAGACAGTAATAGCTGTTATTACATCTTCGTCGGCTATGTTCTCTGAGGCGGTTCATTCATATGTAGATTCTGGAAATCAATTTATTCTATGGTTTGGCATAAAACAATCAAAAAAACCAAATAAATTGCTTTACCCACTTGGAAGGGGAAAAGAGGAATATTTTTGGACATTAGTTGTTGCAGTTCTTATTTTTACTATTGGTGGTCTTATCTCCCTTGAGCATGGCATTGAGGCTTTATCGCATCCAAAGGAATTGAAAAATCTATTTATTTCAATTGCTGTTCTATCTGTGTCTATCGTTTTAGAACTTTATGTTCTATACAAAGCTGTAAAAGAGCTGAGAAGTAAAGCAGTTAATAAAGATTTATCTGTTTTCAAGCTTCTTAAAGAATCTACGGATGGACCATTGATAGCAATAGTTGTTGAAGATTTTGCAGCTACACTAGGTTTGGGTATTGCTCTTGTAGGAACAATTCTGGCAAACATAACATCTAATCCTGTATTTGATGCTGTTAGTTCAATTATGATCGGTATACTTCTTATGGTTTCTGGTGTATTTCTTGGCTATGAAATGAAGCATCTCATTACTGGTGAAAGCATCAATATAAAAAAACAAGAAATGATCTATAACATTATAAGTGAGAACGAGAAGATTAAAGAGATCAAATCTTTAAAAGTTATATCAATTGGTGCAAATAAATACCTAGCACTTTGTAATTTAGATTATATTGACACAACTATGGATAATGAAATTATTGAAATTAATTTAGAATTAAAAAATGAGGTATGCTCTAAGTTTGATGAAATATCTGAGATTTACTTTAATCCTGCCTGATTTAATATTAGAACATGGAATTAAATAAAAAACATTTAAGTCAAGATCAATTTGAAGTTACTCAAAATTGTGGGACTGAACCACCATTTTCTGGTGAACTTTTATATGAAAAAAGAGATGGCATTTATAGTTGTGTAGTTTGTGATTTTGCTTTGTTTGAATCTGAAAAAAAATATGAATCGGGAACTGGCTGGCCAAGTTTTTATGATGCTCTTGAAGATACTATTACCACCAAAGAAGATAATTCATACGGTATGAAAAGAATCGAAATTAATTGTAAACAATGCGACTCTCATCTTGGACATATTTTTCCTGATGGTCCTAGACCAACTGGTCAACGATACTGTGTAAATTCTTTAAGTCTTACTTTTAGTGAAAATGAATAAAGCATATATTGACGAAGAATGCATAATGTGTTCAAATTATGGAAAATTTCTTTCTAATCGATCATCCGATGTCTTAATAATGAAACAATCTGAATTAAGTATTGAAGATATAAAAAGAGATGAAATAGTTTACTTCAGAAATAATAAAAAATTTTACGGTGCAGAAGCATTTATCCAGTCGACGAGTGATTTGGGAGGAATATATAAAACTGTAATTTTGTTTAAAGTTTTTCCAAAATATTTCAGAGATGTTGCTTATAAATTTGTAGCTGCAAATAGGCATAAAATATTTAAAAAAAATTGAACTTACCAAAATTTTTAGATAATAAATTATTTCGAAGTTTTATCTTGTTTTCTATATTCAGGGCAATTTATGGATTTTTCATTGTTATTTTTGCTTATTATTTTTCAAGAGAATACGATTTAAATTATTTTCAAACAGGTTTTATTTTTTTCTTTTCTGTTTTAATTTCAAGATTTGGATTTAAATATTTTAAAACTAAATTCAGTCTCTAAAATTTCCATAATTCAGATGAATATTAAAATCTTTTGATTTCAAGTGAGCAATAACTTCTTGTAACTCATCTCTTTTTTTCCCCGAAACCCTAACAGATCCATCTTGAATACTACTTTGAACTTTTTTGAAATTAATTTTTATTTCCTTAACGATTTCTTTAGCTATCTCTTTATTAATACCTGATTCTAAAAAGTAATTTCTTTTTGATTCAGATGGTGTTTTTTCGTCTTCGAAATTTGATAAAAATTTAATTGATACATTTCTTTTTGCAAATTTTTCCTTAAGGACTTGATCTGCTGCATTCATTCTTTCCTCTGTACTACTTTTTATAGTTATGTTATTTTCACTTAATAATGCAGTTGTATTTGTTCCTCTGAAATCATATCTATTCACAAGTTCTCTATTCATCTGATCCACAGCATTTGTTACCTCTTGCTTATCAAATGTTGATGTAATATCAAAGGTTGGCATGATTTAATTTTAAATTACTTCTTATAATTTTGTCGGAGAAACTCATAACTAACAATTGATACAGAATTTGCTAAATTTATACTTCTTGAGCTATCATTCATTGGGATTGCTAGCATATCATGATTTAGATTTAGTATTTCTTCTGGGAGACCTACTGATTCTGGCCCAAAAATAAAAAAATCATAATTTTTTAAGTTTGTGTCCCAAATATTTTTAGACCCTTTTGTTGATAGCATTGCTATATTATTATTTTTATTTTGCTCGTAGAAAATATTCCAATTTTGAAAAATACTTACAGAGGCTAAATCATGATAATCTAGACCCGCGCGTCTAATCTTATTTTCTTGGAAATTGAATCCAAAAGGTTTTATCAGATTTAATGGTAATCCCGTATTTGCGGACAACCTTATACACGATCCAACATTTCCAGCAATCTCAGGTTTGTACAAAACAATTTCCACATAAATATTATATTCCTATTCAACAGCCATTAGAGCAGTAAAATATTATTGTGATAAAAATTATTAAATTATTTTTACCAAGCTTTGCAAGCTTTAAGGGTGTAAGGACAGAGATTAAAAACACTTCAGTATCCAGAGAAAGATTTATTGACTTTCTTAAGGTAATTGGATTAACGATGATAATTTTTAATACATTTTACCTAATTAGATTTTCTGACTCTTACGGTGAGTATCTTATATACAATTTATCTTTTGATGATTCACTTATAACAACGTATACATGGTTTACAGCTGGAATGACCTTATTTTTCTTTTCTGTAGGGTTTACAAATAAAATAGCATGGTATGCAAATGTTGGTAGAGATGGCAGTCAATGGAAATTTTTAACAGATAGGGTCAATGCATTATTAGGACCTGTAATTGTCTGGATTTCAGTAGTAACATTAATTCTTAATATTTACTCAAGGGCATATAGCCTTCCGCTTTTTTTTACTAGTCAAGATGACGGCGTAGTTCCTTTAACAGAATTTATAATGTGGCCTTTATGGCTTGTATCAATATATCTTGTGGTTGTAATTTTTTCACCATTAACTTTATTTTTACATAAGACAAATCCATATTTAACTTTATCAATATTTATCATTTCAACTATAGCTATTGATACATTTGATTTTTCCTTAGCTTTCTCATATTTGAAACTAATAAATTACTTAATATTTTGGCTTGCAATTCATCAATTTGGGTATTTTTTTGCTGATGGAAAAATATTTTCATATAAGTTATCTTTTTTTACGAGCTTATCAGTTATAACTTTTGGATATTTATTTTATAGACTTTATTCATCAAGTGATTTTATGTCACTTTCAAGCTATAGATTAATTGCTAACTCAAATGAAGATCCACCAACTATTTATTACTTAGTTGCTTCAATAGGTTTGGCATCATTATTTTTACTTTTAAGAAAACCTATAGAAAAATTTTTAGAAAATAATATCATATGGAATTTATTTTCTTTTTTTCATGCAAATATTTTTACTTTATTTCTTTGGCACATGTTTGTCTTGTTTTATATTTACATTTTTAAGATAAACCCTGTTTTTTATTTTGCAATTCTCATAGTTTTTGCATTAATATTTGGTGATTATGAAAGATCAGTATTTAAATTATCACCAAACTTGATTCGAAGAGTAAATCCATTGCAACCATGGCCAGGCCCTATGAAAGCGAAGTTATCATACAGTAATTTTTCGCTTGCATGGATTTCGTCAATTTTGATTCTAATTGGTATTTTTCAAGTCACTCTTGGTGGAATAGGATTATCAGGTTTTTTTACTTTAAGAAATCTATATTTTCTCACTGGAAATACATTTGAAGCACTTGTCAAAATTGGAACGGGTTTATTATTGTTAAATTTAACAGTAAGAAGAGGTGATTTAAAAAATATTGTATTAATTGTTTCAGCTGGTTTTCAAGTCATTATTTTATTTTCAAGAAATATTTTGTATAATGAAATATCACAATTTGAACTTTATTTTTCACTCGGTCTGATTACATTTTTTCTTTATATTGCTTTCATAAATCGTAACTATAAAACAAAAACTTCGGTCTAAATGTAATGAATAACTTTAAAGGTGAAACTCGTCAGGCACTATTAAATAGGGCTTTTCTTTACATTATATTAATTGGCGTAGCATCAGTAATTCTGCTTAGGGTCAGATCTTTAATTTTTGATTTATTTGTAGCTGTGGTTCTATCTGTTCTCGCAGAACCAATAGTTTACAGACTTTCAAAAAAATTTAACAGAAGGCTCTCTGCAATTATTACAGTTTCAGCAATTATTCTTATAATAGGTGGAATAATATTTTCGATAATACCAATAATGGTCCAAGAGTTATATTTGTTATCATCACAAATGCCAGATTATTTAGATAATATTGTCAAATATATCAATAGTGAAGGATTTGCCATATCTAGTCAATCGCTAAATTTAGAACAAGAGTTCAATAACTTATTTAGAGAGTATGGAAGTGCTGTTGGAAATACAGTTGTATTTGCAGGAAGAAGTATTTTGAATGCTTTCTTTCATTTCTTTGTTATATTTTTCTTTTCGTTTTATTTAATAGCTGAAGGTGATGGCTGGAGAATTAAATTAAAGGAGGCTTTGCCCAATAATATATCAAATGCAATTGATCAAGTATGGACAATAGGTGTTTCAAAAGCTGGTGGTTGGATTGCTGCAAGAGTAATTCTTGGTATTTTAGCTAGCATTGTTTTTACCATATCTTTTCTTATAATAGGTCTTCCTTCACCATTCGCTCTAGGAATTTCAGCTGGATTATTATCTCAATTAGTACCGGCAGTTGGTACATTTCTAGGTGGCATTGTCCCTGTTTTAGCTTCTATATCTTTAGGTCCAACATATATTGTATATACTCTTGTTGTGTTGACAGCTTATCAATTCCTTGAAAACTACTTTATTAGCCCACGTGTTACAAGAGTTACTATGGTGATACATCCAGCTGTTGCAGTATTTGCTACTTTATTTGGTGCTTATACAGCTGGAGTAATAGGTGCTGTTCTAGCATTACCAATTGCGGCCACCATTCAAGGTATAATTGAAATACTTTTAGAAAATAAACAAAATGAATAATTTTATTAATTTATCAACAAATGCAATAAAAACTGCTGACTCTCTTTTTCAACACGCTAAGGAAGAAACATATGATGAAGTTGAAGATTCAATTAAATCACTAAAGAAAAACTTTAAAGCTGGAAATTATTTTGCAATAGCAACATTTTTCATTATATTTGGTCTTTCAAACGTACTAACACAATTGTTTACAGGTAATTTTTTTATACAAGCAATGGTTTACTTCTCATTGTCTTTTCTTTGCATACTGTCATTTAGTTTGATTATATGGAGATTATTAAAGTGACCAAATTTAAAAATAATTTCTCTAATTTAAAAAATAGTATTAACAGTGAGAATTCAAGAATTGTTAGTTTTTTGATCTATGGTATATTCATTGGAAGACTTTATGAAAAAATAAAAAAATTTAAAAGAAATATACGTTTTAAAAAATGAATAAGTCATTACAAAAATTTGTTGCTGTAGCTATATCTGCTGGTGTGGTTTTATCTACAATTGCATACTTTCTGTTATTACTGTAAAAAATAGTGAAATTTGATAATACTGTTGTTGTTTTTAAATCAGGCAACACAAAACATTTGTCAGTAATACAAGAAGATCAAACTTTTTTTTCACAAAATGGAACTATTCAGCATAATGATATAAAAACATTACCTACAACAGTTAAGACTTCTCAGAATCAAGACTATGAAGTTTATATTCCCTCATTTGATGAATTCATTTTACTAATGAAAAGAGGCCCTCAAATAATTTACCCAAAAGATATTGGGTCAATAATAATTTCAGGAAATATTAGTAAATTTTCAAACATTTTAGAAATTGGTACTGGTTCTGGAGCTTTAACTCTTTATCTAAGCTTGATTTTAGACAAAGATAGTAATCTTATAACCTTAGATGAAAGTAATAAAAATCAAAGAAGAGCCAAAAAAACAATTGAAAGATATGTTTCATCAAACCATGCTAAAAACAAATTTCCAGAAATAGAATATTTAAATTTACAACTTTCAGATTTTAAATTTGATGATGTGAGTAAAAAAGTAGATACTGTAATTACTGACATTCCTGAGCCCTGGGAATTTTTTGATAACAATTCTGTAAAGCAAAATTTACAATGGATTTCTTATTTACCGTCAATTACACAAGTACAAAAAATCGTTACTGAACTTTCCAAAAATGATTTTATCAATATCAATGTAACTGAAACTTTAAATCGAGAATGGATAGTAGACAAAAGAATAGTGAGGCCAAAAAATGAAATGGTTGGTCATACAGGCTTTGTGGTTAGTGGAAGGCTTTTGTTTAGCTAGGTTCAATCATTATGCATTCACCTGGGCATTCTTCGGCTGATTCAATCACAGCTTCCTCTTGTCCTTTTGGAACTACTGCTAAACCTTGCGCTCCGCCTACATTACCATCTTCTTCAGAAAATATTTTGTCTCCTTCTTTTACATAAAAAAGACCATCATCTTTTCCAACAAAAACGTCGGGGCAGATTTCTTCACAAAGGCCATCACCTGTGCATAAATCTTGATCAATCCAAACTTTCATATCTTTATAATACATAAGTTTTGCTTTATACAAATACATCAGTTAAAAATAATTATTAAATTTAAATACAATAAAGTTAGGTATTAATGAAAAATGTATTTAAAAGAGGACTTAAATTATTGACTTTGTTCTCTTCAAATAGTGAAAATATAACTACAGATTTTATCAAGGATAATGTTTCAGATTATCGTGAATTAGGTGATTCTGCTTTTAAACGCTCTTTTGAAAGAGATAAATCATTGTTAAAAGAAATGGGATATTTAATTGAATTTGATAATGATAAGTGGAAACTGTCTGATGGCTATACAATATCAGGCACAAGAATTATCGAAGAAATTAAAAAAAATAAGAATATTGACACAAATAGATTCATAAACATTTACCAAATCATTAAAAGATATTTGAATTTAAATTATGAATTTGAAAAGCAAAGTAAAAACATTTCAAAGATTGTTCAAGCCATTAATGAAAAAAGACGTATATCTTTTAAATACAAAAAATCTGTTAGAAAGGTGTATCCGCTTGGCCTTAAACAATATGATAGCCAGTGGTATGTAGGAGTAAATGAACAATCTATATTTAAAACATTTAAATTAAGCAATATAGATGATTTAAAAATTGGATCAATACCTAATTTACATAACTTTGATAATGTCAAGATTAATTTTTCATGGGAAGAAAGCATGACACCTTTGTTATTAACTATTGAACTGTTTAAAGACAGTTATTTCATTTTTAAAAATAAATTTACTCATAAAGTAAAAAATAAAAAAATATTTAAAGATAAATTAACAATTGAATTACAAACATACGACCTTCAAGGGTTGACTCAATTCCTACTTTTGACTGAAAGTGAAATAATTAAAATTACACAAGCTGAAAAAAATAAGTTATTGGAATTTATTAATGAATAAGAAACTTAAATTTCAGGATTTTACTTTTTTAATTAATATAATTAAGAATCAAGACAACTGGGACATACAAGAACTAGCCAACAAGCTCAGTGTAGATCTTGACACCCTCCTTTATATGCTTAACATTATGTCCGAGGTTTATTCTGCTAATGGTGAAAGTTTTATTAATTTTGATTTGGATTTATCAAAAAATAGTATATCTTTTGATTATTCAATGGAATTAAAGGATCTAGAAACTATTACTGATTTTGAACTTTTTAAAATTTATAATATTTTAACTAGCCAAGATAAAGTTGATATCAAAAACATTAAAAAAAATGACTTATCATTTTTAATTGATACATTAGAAATATTTTTTGATGAGAAATCAAAAATAATCAAAGATGATTATTTATCAATTTTTTTAGAAAACGAAGTAAATATTGAGTATATAAAAATAGGCAGAAAAAATGTTAGGATTTACTCAATAAAGCCAATATCAATATCTAATAATTCTGATGGAAACGTAATAGAAGCTATTGATTTAAATGACAATAAAATTAAAACATTTTTAGTTAATAGAATTTTGTCAGTTGGAGATTTAGATCCAGATAATTCTACTAAGAAGGATAATTCTAAAAATATTGAAGTTGAATTTAACATTTATTCTGAAAAATCAATAAGTAAATTAAATGAAGATAAACTCAAAATGAACAATGAAATATATACTTATATATTCAGGGATTATTACGTAGCTATGGAATATTTTCTAGAAAATTTTAAAGATGTAAAGATTCTTTCACCTGAAAAACTTAAAAATGAATTTAATGACAACATTAATAAATTAAGAATTAAGGTAAGTAAATGACCTTAACTGAATTAGTGTTGATACTATTTGTTTCACTTGGCATTTTAGATAAAAAAAAATTGAAGAAATACTTTGATACATTTTCTGACTATAACAAAGGACCTTCGAGAACAATCATTGGAGATTCTAGTTTGAATGAAAACTGGAAATGGATTGGTGAAGAAGAGGAATGAAAAAAACTTTTTTTGAACATCTAAAAGAACTGAATCTAAGAATCGTTATTTCATTTTCATTAATTATTATCTTTTCTATTTTTATCTATTTAAGATATCCAGTATTTATAGAAGTATTGAACGAACCACTTATAAATGCAGGATATGATAAATCGAATATATTTTCTTTAACAATTTATGAAGGTTTTCAGGTTAAGATTACAAATGTTTTTTTAATATCTTTACTTTTATTACTTCCATTAACAATTTTAAATCTTAGTTTCTTTTTTAAGCCTGCGTTAATTGATTTATCTTGGCTTTCTTTCCTTCTATACAATTTATTTTTTACAATTTTTTATTATCTTGGTATCTATGCAGCTTTAAATTTGAGCTCTTATGGGATTGAATTTTTGCTTTCATTTAATGAAAATGAAGTCATACTTCGATCACAAAATTACTATCAATTCATTATCCGACTAACTTTTTTATTTGCTATTACATTTCAACTTCCATTAATCACATTATTTCTTTTAAATAAAAAATTATTAAATATTGATCTCTTAACAACAAATAGACCTGAGCTGTTTATCTTCATTTTAATTTTATCAGCTATAGTCACTCCTACAGGAGATCCTGTAACATTATTTGCATTCACCATACCTTTATATTTACTAATTGAAATCGTAATATTTATACATAAAAAAACTTCAAAGTGAATTATGAATTAGATTCTTTTCAAGTTGATGCAATTGAATCTTTGTATAAAAACTTAAATGTACTTGTTACAGCACCTACTGGCGCTGGTAAAACAATAATTGCAGAACGGGGTATTGAAGAGTATTTAGATAAGGGAAATAGAGTAATTTACACAACACCAATAAAAGCTTTATCAAACCAAAAGTACCATGACTTCTTAAATTCTGGATTTGAGACAGGTCTTTTAACAGGTGACCGAAATGAGAATCCAGATGCAGGCCTGATAATAGCTACAACGGAAATTTTAAGAAATATGATATTCACTAACGATGAGAGAATAAATGATATTGGTTTAGTTGTGCTTGATGAAGTTCATTACTTAGCTGATAAAGAACGTGGATCTACTTGGGAAGAAATTATCATTCACTTACCAAAAGATATAAAATTATTATGCTTATCTGCAACTATTGGAAATCAAAATGAATTTTTAAACTGGATTGTATCTCAAAGAGGTCCTACAGATTTAATTCAATCTAAGATTCGTCCAGTTCCTTTAGAAATTTCTTTGATCACAGCGTTTAAAGATGATGAACAAATATTAGCTATTAAAAGCACAGAGGATAAAAGAAATAAACCTATTTTTAAACTAGATAAAAAATTCAAAAGATTCAGGAAGCCATCTTTGTCTGATCAAATTTCGTATATTATGAATAAAAAAGCAACGCCGTGCATTTTATTTTATTTTTCACGTGAAAAAGTTGAAAATAAAGCAAGATATGCTGCAAATTTAAATTTTAAAATTAAAAAGAATGTTCAGTTAAGAGATTTGTTCGAAAATATTTTTGACGACATTACTAATGAAGAATATCAACTTTTGAACTTAGACGAACTTTATTGGATGTGGTCACGAGGGGTTGCTTACCATCATGCTGGTTTGGCTCCAATTGTTAAAGAATTTGTTGAGTTTTTGTTTATAAATAGACACATAGATATTCTTTTTGCAACAGAGACACTTTCCCTAGGAATTAATATGCCGGCGAAATCTATTGTTATTGATTCATCATTTAAATTTGACGGATTAAAAACTAGATTAATTTCAAAATCTGAATTCTTACAACTTACAGGTAGAGCCGGTAGAAGAGGAATTGATTCAAAGGGATATGCTTATATAAATTATGATAAAAGAGTTGAGAACAATTGGTACAACGACTTATTTGATCTGAAACCAAATAATCTAAAATCCTCTTATTCAAATTCGTATGGATCGGTACTTAATTTAAATAATAAATATGGTGAAAAAAAAGGTATTGAAATGATTAAAAAAAGTTTTTATTCATATCAAAATCAATTAAACGACAAAGCCCTTGAAACTAACTATAAAGCAAAATTAAAAGTCTTAAATGAAATGAATTATTTTACTGATTTAAAAAAGAATAAATTATTAACTGAAACTCATAGAGATAACTTGATATTAGGAATTGAACTGTTGAATGAAAATAATGATATTGAATTTTGTCTCATGTTTCTTGCTTCTGGTATATCAACATCAAAATATGAAATATCAGTTCATGATAAATATCATGATTTGTTAACTAAATATCTAATCACACAAGAAAAAGTAAATAAACTTGAAGCATTTAGTGGGGTTAAAAATAAAATCAATTTAGACATTACTTGGTTTAGTATTTTTTTAGAATTTTATAATTCTGAGAATATTGAATACACATTAAGTAAATTTAATGTAACACTGGGGGATTTTATTAAAGCTTGCCGAGAAGCATCTGAAATTTCACAAAAAGTCTATTCAATTTATGAGATTGAAAACTTTGATAAAATTGCAAAAAAATTAAAACATAATATTATTCAGAAAACTATGATATGAAAAAATACGTTGTAATTCATAATAAAAATTCAAGAGGTAAGAAGTTATCCCAAGATGAAATTGAAAAATTATTTTCTAGCCATAACTTAAGTGCAGTTGTATATCAAACATCTAAAGCATCTAAAGTAGAAGAAATAATTTTAAATCACAAAAACGATAGTGTCATCTTCTGTGCAATAGGAGGTGATGGCACGCTTAGTAATTTAATCGATAACTTACTAAAAAATAATGTTAGTAATCCTGAGGTTGCTTGTCTTCCTTCTGGTAGTGGATCTGATTTCATGAGAACATTTGCTTTTCCAAAAAATATCAATGAGGGTATTAAAAGGCTTAAAAATGATCAAAATTATAAAATTGATGTTGCACACATAAGCTCTTCTAATAACAGTAGATATTTTGTAAATGTTTTAAATTATGGTTTTTTGGCAGATACAGTACATACAAGTGAAAGTCTTCCGAGAATGTTTAAACGATTTAGATATCCTATTAGTTTTTGGTTAAAACTCTTACCTGCAAAAAGTATGTTATTTCAAATTGAAAATGATAGATTCAACTTCAATAATTTGGCTTTTAATATATCAATCTGTAATGGTCAATTTTTTGGCGGTGGTTGGAATATTTCACCAAAATCAAGCCTTCAAGATGGATTATTAAATATTCAAATATTTAAAGTTACAAAGCTAAAAGCTATGAAATTATTTTTTCTAGCTAAAAAAGGTCTTCACCTGACAGAACCAGACGTAATTTTAAAAAAATCAAATAAACTGACATTATTAACCCCAAATACAATTGAAGTTGACGGAGATTACTTCGACCAGGGACCAGCTGAGATAAATGTTAAAAAAGAAGCTATATTATTAAAAATTTAGTATTATTCTTACAGAAATTTAAGGAGAAACATGGCGGATAAAGATATTGAAGAGATAGAAGAGCCTACCATGGAAGACCTCGAAGAAGATTCTGAAGAAAACGAATCTCCTCCAGAGGAGGAAGAAAAAGAAGAAGTTGAGACAGAATCACTTGAAGCCCGTGTTGAGACCGAAAAAAAATCAGTAGATGATAATGATGAAGCTGAAGGCTCATTTATGTCAGTTGATGCAGCAGAAAAAAGGAATGTAAAAAGTTCCGATTTAAAATTAGATGAAACAGCAGAAGATATACAAGCTGATGAATTTACATGTTCTATATGTTTTTTGGTTTTGAAAAGAACTCAGCTTGAAAAACCTAGAGCTAAGGTGTGTTCGGACTGTGCATGAATCAAAATTTGAAGATTTTGGTTTAACCTTTGAAATATTAGAAAAAGATAAACCACCATCAGTCCTCCAAAAAAAATTTAATAACGAAATAGGCAAGATTGATACTGTACTATTTAGTTACTATCAAAATATTGTAAAAGATTATGATTCAAAACATTATGTATTAACTTATAAAGCTTCAGACAACATTAACGATATAGGATATGCAAGAATCGTTATCGATGAGTTTTATTGGAACTTATATGAAATATTCATTGAATATGATTTTAGAGAACTTGGCCTAGGGACCCAACTCTTCGAATATATAAATAATCAATCTAAATCTTCCAAATCAGAGATTAGAACTTATGCATTACCTAGTGATAGACAAGCGAAAAATTTCTATGAAAGCAATTCAATAACTGCAAAACTTTTAATTATGGAAAGAAAACGTGAACACAATCGCTACAGACCTTGATGGGACTATTTATTTAAATAATGAAATTATCCCTGGCGTAATTGAATCATTACTTGATCTTGATAAACATAATTTAAAAATAATATTTATAACCAACAACAGTTCGCAAGCTCCTATGGAAATTAGTAACAAGTTAGAGAAACTATTGTTAAGAGATATTGATTTAGATCAAATAGTCACGCCTTTAGTTATTCTAAAACAGTATTTAGAAAACAAAAACATGATGATTTATGTTCATGGATCGGAAAATTTATCAAACTTCGTAAATAGTATTGCTAATGTAACAACAAATATTGATGAATCTCAAATGGTCTTAATAGGTAGAAAAGAGAAATATACACAGTTAGAAGTAAATAATATTATGAGTGCTTATCAAAATGGATGTAATATCTACGCTTTAAATAAAGACTTAACATTTCCAATTAATGAATTTGAGTTTGAAGAGGGAAATGGTGCAATTGTAAAAGAGATAGAAAAATTACTAAATATTGAGATTCAATCATTTGGTAAGCCAGATAAATTTTACTCTAATTTCCTGCTTAGAAATTTTGAAAATATAGCCTATGTAATTGGCGATAGGGTAGATACTGACATACTTTTAGCTAATGAAATAAATGCTAAATCTTATCTTGTTAACTCCTCAATTCAAAATTATCTAAGTGATGAAATCGCAGATTTTAAGTTTGATAAATTTTCAGATTGTATATCTTCTATAATTAAAAATCTTCAGAATTAAATATCCAACAATAAAACCTCCAATATGAGCTTCCCATGAAATATTTGTATTTTGTAGTGCTATCAATATTTGTGATATAAACCAAAAAATCATGAAAAATTTCGCTTTTATAGTTGTTGGAAATAAAAATCCAAATGGGACAAGTACAAGTAACTGAGCATTTGGAAATAAATATAGATATGCACCCATTAATGCAGATACTATCCCTGATGCTCCTACTATAGGATTAATATCAAACGAATTCAGAATGATGTGCGAAAACATGCTTGCTAAACCAGTAAAAATTAAAAAGATTATAAATCTAATTTTTCCTAATTTATCTTCAATGTTATTTCCAAAAATCCAAAAACTCCATAGATTACCTAATATATGAACAAAATTTGCATGAAACATGTTTGAAAACAGTAAGCTTAAAAATATATTTTTATTTTCAAATACAATATTGGAACTTTTTAATGTGCATTCATTGTTGTAAAACTGATCTAATGATAGGGGTTGATTGTTAAATACTTCACATGGAATTGCGGCAAATTCATAGAAAAAATTAAAAAGTTCATTGGGGTTTCTTGGTTGAATTAAAACGTATACCAATATTGAAAGAAATATAAAAATTCTTGAGATAACCGGATTATTTTTCGGGGGATTTATATCTGATATTGGTATCACTTTGTACTCCTAACAAGATACGTATAATATATCCTAGTGAAGAATTTATTAATAATTTCATCAAAAAAGTATCTAACAAAAAAAATATCAAAAGATATATTTAAAATCTTGGATAAAAATAAATTTAATTATGCAACTCATGAAATTGATTCACTGGAAGAAAAAAAATACAGAAGTAATAAAATTGATTTAGTTATAAGCATAGGAGGAGATGGCACTGCATTAAAAGCTATGAGAATTGCATGGCAATTAAATAGTCCCTTAATAAATATTGGACCAGGCAGACTGGGATATTTAGTTAGCTCTCCAGATAATTTACAATCCATACTTAATGATTGGAATGGTAGCAATTATGAATTTGTTGAAAGAAAAGCAATTATTCAAAATGAAGATCAAAATTTCCCTTCATTTAATGAAGTAGTCATAATAAAAAATTCTCCAACTAGGATACTTGATTTGGAAATCGAAACATACCAACAAAAGGTTAAACTAAGAGGCGATGGAATCATTTTATCAACCTCGCTAGGCTCAACAGCATACAATTATTCTGCAGGTGGTCCGATCATTCAAAATAATATTGATGTAATCTCGATAACTCCAATATCACCTTTTTCCAAATTTCCAAGATCGATAGTAGTAAATAAAGATTCTCTAATAAATATATCTATTAACAAAAATCAAGATTATGCAATTCAATTTGATGGTGTTGCAGAGATACAAGAAAAAAATACTGAAAATACTAAATATTCTTATAATTTGTCTAATAAATCAGTAAAAATTTTAGGCACTGATAACAATCCAAAACTTGATTTATTTCTTAATCAAATTTTAAGATAGTACTTTGATTTAATTCTTTACCTGTTAAAGTTTCAATGTGACCAAATACATTTTTGTAACTGGTGGTGTAGTCTCTGGTCTTGGAAAAGGGATTACATCTGCATCTCTTGGAAACCTACTAAAATCTCGTGGATTATCTGTAATTAATCAAAAACTAGATCCATATATAAATGTAGATCCAGACACAATGAATCCATTTCAACATGGAGAAGTATTTGTAACTGAAGATGGAGCTACAACTGATCTAGATTTAGGCCATTATGAGAGATTTACAGGTGTTAATTTAAGAAAAGACTCTAATGTCACTACAGGGAGTATTTACAGAAAAGTTATTGAGAGTGAAAGAAAAGGTGACTATTTAGGTGCAACAGTTCAAGTAATTCCTCATATTACAGATGAAATCAAAAGAAGAATTAAGGGAATTTCAAATGATATAGATGTACAAATTACAGAAATCGGTGGAACTGTTGGTGATATTGAAATCCTTCCATTTTTAGAAGCCGCACGTCAAATTCGAAAAGAATTAGGAAGTGAAAATGTCATGTTTATACATGTTACTTTGGTTCCATTTATTGGACCAAGTACGGAGTTGAAAACTAAACCAACGCAACATTCAGTAACTTTACTAAGGGCAGCGGGAATTTCTCCAGATTTGATAGTTCTACGATCTGATAGAGAATTAAATGAAGAAATAAAAAGTAAAGTTTCATTATTTTGTGATGTATCTTTGTCGAATGTCATCAATGCTCCTGATTTGGATGATATTTATGAAGTCCCATTGAGAATGTTTGACGAAGGATTAGATAATGCTGTGAATGATCGTTTAAAACTTAATTCAAACTCCCAAGACTTATCCCAATGGAAAACAATGGTTGATTTAAAACAGAATGCTATAAACACGGTAAAAATTGCAATACTTGGTAAATATTTTGGATTGCCTGACAGCTACCTCTCAGTTGTTGAATCGTTAAAGCATTCTTGTTTACAAAACAATGTGAAACTAGATCTTCACTGGATAGATGCAGATAATTTCGAATTAAATTCACTTGCTGACATGGATGGTGTAATAGTTCCTGGAGGTTTTGGATATAGGGGTATAGAAGGAAAGATATCAGCAATACAGTACATCAGAGAAAACAAGATTCCTTTCCTAGGAATTTGTCTAGGGTTGCAATGTGCTGTAATAGAATTTGCAAGAAATGTTTGTGGAATATCTGATGCAAATTCTTCAGAATTTTCTCAAAATAC
>CACLRL010000005.1 GCA_902609285.1 uncultured Candidatus Actinomarina sp.
CTTCTTTAGAAAATGGTTTTTGCTCAGCAGTTCCTTGAATTTCTAATATCTCATAGTTGTCATTTAGTACAAGATTTAAATCTACTTGAGCACTTGAATCTTTTTCATAATCTAAATCAGCAATAAAATCTCCATCAACTATTCCAACTGACAATGCAGCAATTTGGTTTGTTAGGGGGTTTTGAACTAATTTTTTTTGATCAACAAGGTTATTGAAAGTCTCATTAAGTGCAATCCATGCACCATTGATTGATGCTGTTCTTGTTCCTCCATCTGCATCAAGAACATCACAGTCGACTGTTATTGAGTATCCATTTAATATTCCAAGGTCACATACAGATCGAAGTGATCTGCCAATCAGTCTTGATATTTCCTTTGACCTTCCCCCTTCAAAAGATTTTCGTGAAACTCTTTGATCAGAAGAGCCAGGCAACATGTTGTATTCAGCTGTAAGCCAGCCCTTATCTGAGTTTTCAAGCCATCTTGGAACTCTATCTGAAATAGAGACTGTTATTAATACTTTCGTATTTCCTGACTCATAGAGAACTGATGTATTTTCAGAGTTAATAAAATTCTTTGTTACTTTGATATCTCTCATAAAACTTTTTCTTAAGGTGATAGTCTAGTTATTTCCCATGAATTATCATTTTTAACATAAATAAAGCGATCATGGGTTCTGCTTCTTCTTCCCTGCCAAAACTCCCAGAAGCTTATATCAATGGCATATCCGCCCCAGTTATCAGGTCTTGGTATATCTTTTCCTTCGAATTCCTTTTCTAAATCTTGAATTTTCTCTTCAACTGTTTCTCTTCCTTTTATTTCAGAACTTTGACTGGAAGCTATTGCACTTAATTGTGCACCTCTTGGCCTGGAAGCAAAGTAATTGTCAGAAACTTCTTCTGAAGTCTTCGAGATAATACCTTCAAGCCTTATTTGACGATGAAGTTCAGGCCAAAAGAATAATCCAGAAATATTTGGATTGTTATCCATCTCTTTACCTTTACTGCTTTGATAATCAGAATAAAAAACTAATTTATCATCGACAATATCTTTAAACAATACATAGCGAGACCTTGGTGTTCCTTCTTGAGTTATAGTCGATATAGCCATAGCGTTTGCCTCATTTACTTCAGCGTCAATAGCAATTTGAAACCATGTATTGAATTGTTCTAATGGATCTTGATTAAGGTCTTCTAAATTGAGTGGTTTGTCTTCGTACTCAACTCTTATCTTTTTAACTTTGTCAGAGATGCTATCCATTTATTTAGATTTGATGTAATTTAATGCAGAACCAGCAAAAAACCAGGATATTTGATCTGAAGATAAAGAGTGATTGGCTTTAATGGTTTCTTGCTCTCCGTTTTCTTTCTCTAAGACAATCTCGATTGGAGTATCTACTTTTATATCGCTAAGACTCTTTATTGTCATTTTGTCGAATTGTTCAATTTTTTCATAATCATTTTTATCATCAAAAACTAAAGGCAAGATACCTTGTTTCTTCAAGTTTGCTTCATGAATCCTTGCAAAACTTTTGACCAAAACTACTTTGCAACCTCTAAATCTAGGTTCCATTGCTGCATGCTCTCTTGAAGATCCCTCTCCATAGTTTTCATCGCCGACAGCAACCCAGCTAACATTCTCAGCATGATAATTTTTTGCAATGTTTGGTAACGTATCAACTTCTTTTGTTAAAACATTTACTCCATCGCCAGCATTTTCTGCGAAAGCATTATTTACTCCATTAAATAAGTTTTGAGAAATGTTTTCTAGGTGACCTCTGAATTGCAACCACTTACCGGCCGGTGATATATGATCAGTTGTACATTTTCCTTCTGCTTTCATTAATACACTCATTGATGCGTATTCACCCTCATTAGGTGCTTCAAAAGGGGTTAGTCTTTGTAATCTATTTGATTCAGGGTCAATTACCACCTCTACATCATCACCTGGTGTAGGTTGAATAAATCCCTCTAAAGTCTCTTCAAATCCTTTATCAGGTAACTCATCTGCAATTGGTGGGTTGAGCGTTATCTCTTCTCCATCTTTACTTGTTAATGTATCGTCAAGAAAGTTGAAATCTAGCGTGCCACCAAGGGCAAGTCCTATTACTGTTTCGGGAGATCCAATAAATGATAATGTTTCTGCGTTTCCATCATTTCTTGCAGGGAAGTTTCTATTAAAGGATGAAACAATTGAATTACTCTCTCCTTCTTTTATGTCATCTCTTTTCCATTGACCAATACAAGGACCGCATGCATTTGCTAGGACTGTTGCACCGATAGCCTCTAGATCTTTAAGATAGCCATCACGCTCAATCGTGGCTCTTGTTTGTTCAGATCCAGGAGTAACCATTAAAGGAACTTTTGCTTTTAAACCATGCTTTGCTGCTTCTCTTGCAATAAATGCAGCTCTTCCAATATCTTCATATGAGGAGTTTGTACATGATCCAATCAATGCACTAGAAATCTTAAGCGGATAGTCATTTGCGTTTGCATCTTCTTTTAATCCAGAGATCGGGCGTGCTAGATCAGGTGTGTGTGGTCCAACAATGTGTGGCTCTAATTCATCAAGATTAATTTCAATAACTTGATTGAAATAATTTTCGGGATTATTTAGAACTTCTTCATCAGCAGTGAGTAAATCCATTCTAGAGTTTGCTAATTCAGCTATCTCTTTTCTACCAGTAGCTTTTAAGTAATCACTTCCCTTTTCATCGTATGGAAAGATTGAGCATGTTGCACCAATTTCGGCACCCATATTTGTGATGGTTGCTTTACCTGTAGTTGAAATAGTTTGTGTTCCCTCGCCAAAGTATTCGACTATTGCATTTGTAGCTCCCTTAACGGTGAGAATTTCTGCTACTTTTAAAATAATATCTTTTGGTGACGTCCATCCGCTCAATGATCCTGTTAATTTAACACCAATCAAACTTGGAATCTTTGTATTAAATGACATACCAGCCATAACATCAACAGCGTCTGCACCACCGACTCCAATGGCAATCATTGATAATCCGCCAGCATTAGGTGTATGGCTGTCAGTACCAATCATCATTCCTCCAGGAAATGCATATTGTTCGAGAACAACCTGATGAATAATTCCAGCCCCTGGTCCCCAGAATCCTATTTCATATTTTTCTGAAGCAGTTCTTAGAAAATCGAAAACCTCTTTATGTGTTTTATTTGCAACTTGAAGGTCTGTACTTGCACCCTCATATGCTTGAATTAAATGGTCACAGTGTACCGTCGTTGGTACTGCTGTTTCAGGTAAATCTGCTTGCATAAATTGTAATAAAGCCATCTGAGCTGTTGCATCTTGCATGGCGACTCTATCTGGAGCAAAATCTCCATAATCTTCACCTTTATTCAAAGAAACAGATGAAATGTCTGTTGCATGTCCAAAAAGAAGTTTTTCAGCAAGAGTAAGAGGGGCATCTTTTCTTGCCCTTAAACTGTTTATATTCTCGGTTAACTTTTCATAAACCGAGGAAACTAAACTTGGTGGTGTTACTGATAAATCCATCAATTTAATTATATTCTCATATAGTTCTTACTAAAACCTTATCTATATTCAGGACATGTTGTTTGGTAGTCACAATTAGCACACCAATCACCAACATTAAAAGAAGGTGATAACGAATCATTAGGATTCCAATTCGCGACTGTTTGTGCTTTATCCTCGAATTTTTTAATTATTGAATCAAACTCACTTTCGCCAAATTTTCTCTTTTTTAACTTTCCACCATCTTTATTTGTATAAATATGAAAAACATACACTTCGTCTTCTTTAAGCAATAATTTTGCACCTAATGCGTATAGCTCTGCCTCTGTTAAATCATCATTACTTTCTTGACCAGTTTTTAGCTCTATTACAAGCCCTTTACCTTTATATCGTCCGACAAGATCTGCTTGCCCCATAAAGGTAACAGCTACTTTGTCATCTCTTAACTCCATTTTTGAATTAGAAACTATCCCATCCGTAACTACTGAGAATCCAAGACCATACTCCGATAATTTAATTTCTAGATCATTTTTATTTTCTACTTCAGTATCTAGAGCTTGAATAAGTTCTTCATATTTTTTAAGGATTTGTATCGCAAATTTTTCTTCTTCGTTTCCAAGCATTTCTTTTAAGCGCTCTATTTCTTTTTTCCCAAATATATCTTCATTTTTTTCGAGCATTCTTTGTGAGTAAGTATGAAATTTTTGCCCAAGTTCTGCTTCAAACGACTCTTTTTCAATATCTTTTGGTATTGCATATTGAGCTCTCCAAGATGTCCAACGTTCACATGTTCCTAGATTCATCAAATTGGATTTGCTTATGAGGATCCCTCTAAAATTTGACTTTGGTTCCTGTCCGTCAACTACAGGGTACTGGCCACATCTCGATGGACGAGAACACATATAACAATGTAAACCAGGTGTTGCTTGCTTTCTATTGGTTTCAAATTCTCTGATTGTCTCGAAATAGTTTTCAATTATCTCTTTAGAGTTTTCAGGTTCTTTTATTTCATCAAAATCATCATTGATCAGTTGAGCTGTTAGAAATGTCTCTCCTTCAAGTTTGGTCTCAGCAACTATTGCTTTGTCTATGTCTTCTACATCTGATACTCCTGCTTTAAGTTTTATATATTCACTATTGTCTTCATCCTGAAACTGGTATTGGAATGATGTATACATACCTCTTTGTTCACCATCAATATCTTTAGATACTTCTTGTCTAAAAAAATCTATATTTACTTGTGGTAAAGGTTTTGGAACTAACGCCCTAAATCGTGCAAAGAGTTCTGACATTATTTTTCTTTGGAGAGGGTCGTAATATTGAAAATTTTCTTCTGCTACTTTTACGGCTACTTCATCATCGGCATCGTTAATCATCCAATCAGATATAGCATTATGAACTCCACTCCATCTGTCCAATCGAGAATTTGGCGTTAGGGTTTTTGGCCCAATAGATTGATGACACTCAGATATTTTTTTGACATCATACGTCTTATAGAACTTATTGCCCTGGTTCATACTTTAAAGATAATTGAAAATTTCTTGAGATTGTGTATTTAATCAAATTTAGGTATCAAAATAAATAAATTTATACTTAAATTATGAAATTTAAATATATGACTCTAGTCCTTTTATCAATGATGTTTTGTTCCTCAAATCCATATGAAGAGGAATTAACTCTTAATGGTGATGCATTATTTACAGAAATAAGCAATTTTGAAGATATAGATAAAGATCTAGATAGCCAATGTTCATTGCTTGAGGAAGAGCGGGAGTACCACGAAAATGATAGTTTGCCCCTTGCATTCTTTGTTGAATATGAATATTACAAGTACAGATATGTTGGTGGATCTCCAGAAAATGTGGAGAAATATCTAAATTCATTATTTTTTTATTGTGACATGGGAGATGTTTTTACAGAAAATTGGAATAGCCTAGAATATCAGGAAAATCTTTATCAACAACTAGCTTCCGCACCCATTGAACCAATTGGAATTATTGATAAATAAATAATGAACTAGAAGTTAAAGATTGAATCTGGTGAATAGCCAATTGACTCAAGCGCTGGCTTAACTGCTTCAGAGTTCATCTTTGGTGGTCCGCATAATAGTATTAAGGTCTCCTCACTAGGTTCAGGCATAGTATTTCTAATCATTTCCTCATCAATGAAACCTGTAAATCCTAACCATCCATCATCTGCTTTATCTAATGTATAGTGAACCTCGAATCGATCTGAAAAGTCTCTATCTGGATTTTCTAATTTGTCTCTTAATATAATGTCTTTCTCTTCTTTATTAGCAAACAATAGACTCAATTTTGTTGGATCATTTTCATTTCTTAAGATAGCTCGGATAATTTGAATCATAGGTGTTATTCCAGTTCCTCCTGCAATCATTCCGACATTCTTAACTTTTTTTTCAATGATTTCACCACCCTGTGACTTGAGTTGTTTAATATTAAATATCCCATCCCCCATATATTCAAGTCTTCCATAAGGACCTCGAAATGAGAAGCTATCTCCTATCTCAAGGGTATCAATCTTTTGAGACATTACACCACCTTCAGGAAAGTCAGGGTGTACGTTTGATCTGTAAACTTTAATCACAAAATCAACAAACCCTTTGTCAACATCTGAAGATACTGGAGTGTATGATTTTGATACTGGTTCACCATTTTCATCCTCAAACATAAGTGAAATATGTTTACCAGTAGGGAGTCCTAAAATATCATCTTCATTTGGGAATGCAAATCGATAACGATTTGTATCATGAGTTATTTCAACTTTTTCAATTAATTTGAGTTCAATTATTTCATCTGGTTTTAGAATTGTGTTCATAAATTAAGAGTAATAAACGAACAAATTAAGACACAAAAGAAATATTGAATAAATGCATACCTGTGGCCTCAAATAGGCTCTATCACTGCCAAAACTGCCAAAACTCCTAAAAGTAAATGTTCAATTAAGATCAAAAAGACTTGAAAATAAACTCCTGTATTTTTCAGAATTGCTTTCGAGGGCTTCACCATGATTACGACAGTCATTGAATTCTTTAATATTAGAACTTATACCCAATAATTCCTGTAAATCTTGTATTTGTCCTTCAGGGATGATTTCGTCATTACCACAAGAAATTAAAATTGTGGGAATTCCTATTCCACTACTTGAATCAAATTTTTCCTGAACAGAATTAAATTCAAAATTATAAATGAGATTACTTAACAAAACTGTCCCTGGTTTAAGCAGATTTGCCATTGCAGTATTAAGAGGCGTCCTATAAGCAACTTGATCGGTAAAAACAGCTAACAGGTCCATATAGGGACTTTCTGCAAAGATTCCAACAATCTCAACACCCAAGTTCTGCTGATCAAAATCTAATCCTGTAAGTAATGCAGTTGTTGCGCCATAACTAAACCCCCAAATGCCAAACCTAGTTAAATCTTTGGCATCTCTGTAATATGCAATCGTATTAAATACGTCATTTACTTCGTCTACTCCAAAAGTAAAATCACCCTCCCCAGATTTTCCATGATTACGAAAATCAACTGCAATAATTGAATAACCAAGATTGTTAAACTCTGCGATTTTATCCAATATTTCCTGATCAGCTTTTTGACTTCTCAGCCCATGCAACATAATTATTGTGATATCAGAATTATTTGGTATCCACCACGTAGAAAGCGAGCTTTGAGAAGTCAAGATATCATTCTCCTCATAAATTAGACCAAGACTTTCAGGTGTTGATTCATAGACTTCATCTCCAATGCTAAATGCTGAAAAAGCCACAAAAAATGATAGAAAAAAATATAGAAAAACGATTACAAAAAGAAAGATGAAAATCTTTTTATTTTTTATTAGGTTCATTCACATGTGACTTATTTGTTGGAATTTTAAAACCAACCAACCAAAAACTAAAAATTCCAGAAGCAAACAATACAATTCGAATAGCTGGATTATCTATAAACATTGGTGAGATAGGAATAAGGGAGAGTGTTACGGTAACTAACATCATTGTTTGGGCATAAATCTTTGTCTTGAAAGTTATTCCTTTACCTTTTTTAAAATCAAGTACATACTTACCAAATCTTGGATGGTTGATTAACCATTTGTACATCCTGTCAGAAGATCGTAAAAAAAGTATTGATGAGAGGATCATAAAAGGTGTTGTAGGAAGGCCAGGTATGATAATTCCAATTGCACCGAGGGAAAAACTTATAATTCCTAAAATCATATAAATTATCTTTTTGAAGTTTAACTTTGATAGATTCATGAAATATAACAATACAGTTTATGTGTCATATCCATAATTGAGAGTGTAAAATTGTAAGGTGGGGAAAAGAATAGATAAATCGTTTAATATAATATTTTCGAGTTTGTATCCAAATTTTGACCAGGAAGAAATAAAAAACTCGAAAAAGTATTTTGATTTTATCATTGAAAATTTTCCAGACAGATCTGAAATTATTCAATTGAAAGGCTTCTTCTTTATATTTTCTTTTGGATTGAGAAAACTTTTTATAAAGGACTCAAATATTCCAGAATTTGTAAAAAATTTACAAAGTTCTAATTTATCAATATTAAGAAAGCTAGGTTCTGGAATCACAGCATTATTTGGTTTAAGTACTGCTAGATCTCTCAATGGTGAAGGATCAGTTTATAAATACCTTGATTACCCAATCTATAAAAATACAACAATTGAAAAGAAAGACGTATCTATTCCGAAAAGTATAGAAGTAGCAGTAATTGGTAGCGGCTCAGGTGGCGGTGTCGCAGCTAATGTACTCAATGAAAAATATGAGGTAGGTATATTCGAAAAAGGTAGTTATGGAAACGGTGAGACAAATAATGAAACATTTGGGTACCACAACTTTTATGACACGAATGGAATACAACAAACTAGAGGATATAAGGTCTTGCTTTTAGCTGGAATGGGAATTGGAGGAGGTACCAGTGTAAATTGGACAACCTCTCTAAAAACACCTGACAAAATATTAGATGAATGGGATTCACTTACAAGACAAAACAACTATTTCAATTCAAGTGAATTTAAGAGCAGCATGGATTATGTATGCAAAGAATTAAATGTTGATGTAGAAAATAATCGAGTACCACAAAAAGAAGTTAAATTGGCTGAGGGCATAGAGCTCAATGATTTGAGTTATAAAATTATTCCTAGAAATACAAGTAATGCAGATTGTACAGAATCTGGTTTTAGTACATTTGGTCGTTATGACGAAAGTATCAACTCGACAAATAAAATTTGGTTCTCAGAAGATAAATTTGAACCTGAAAATGTGTTCAGTGATACCAACATCAAAAGTCTTGATATATCAAATGGAAAAGCAACACACATTAATGTTGAAAATAATGGCACATTACATAAAGTGTTGGTTGATAAAGTCATACTTGCGGCTGGTTCCCTAAACACTCCTAAAATTCTCCTTGATAGTGGATATAAAAATAAACAACTTGGTCACAATTTAAAACTTCATCCCGTTTCAGGTGTTGCAGGTAAGTTCTCAGAAGAGCAAAAACCATGGGCAGGAACAATGCAGGGAATCTATTCAGATGACAATTTGTTTAGGAAAGACAATTATGGATATCTTTTGGAAGGCCTACCGATGCATCCAAGTCTTTTCTTTCCGTTTTTTCCAAATAATAATGATAAATTTGATGATTTTATTGAAAGTTATAAGTATTGGTCTGGAGGAATTGTTCTTACCTCAGATACAAGTTCTGGTTCGATAATTAATAAAAACCCTCAACACTTATGGGATTATAATTTAAACGATTTTGATCATGACAATTTGATGCATGGAATGGAAAGCCTTGTTAGAGCAAATTATTTAGCGGGTGCAGAAGAGATTATGGTTGCAACTTCACCAACAATGCATTGGAAAAAATCATCAAATGAAGATATTGAAGAATTCTTGAATAAGGTGAAAGCTATTAAAAATCAACCTTTCCGAATGCTACTTGGATCAGCACATCAAATGGGTACGGCAAGAATGAATCCTAATCCAAAATTAGGTGTCACAGACTTAAATGGTAAGGTTCATGGATTAGATAATGTGTATATTGTTGATTCTTCTATATTTCCAAGATGCTCAGGAGTGAATCCAATGGTAACAATACAATCGACTAGTCACTTCTTGATGTCTCAACTTTAAATTATGGATATTTTCTTTCAGGAGAAAAATATTCTCTTGCAGCATCCTGACCTAAATCTATAAATAAACCATCTGACTCAACATGTATAATCTCTTCAGATTGAATAACAGATTCTGTATAAACTTTTTTTCCATCAATATTTTTAACCCATGCATAAATTTCAAATTCTTTTTCAACTGGTGAGGGCGCTCTAAAATTTACATTAAGATTTGCTGTAACGCAAAATAAATTCTGAGTAAAAGTTGCATATCCCATCATTTCATCTAAAACCGTAGAAAGAATTCCTCCATGTACCAGGCCTGGTCCACCTTCAAAGCTTTTATCAAATACATATTTTGCATATATTTTTCTATCTTTAATTACAGGAACCATTTTCATACCCCTTAAATTTTCAACACCACTAACAAATGATGAATCTGGGTATAAATCTTGTAGTACAGTGCCATCTGCCCAACCAGAACTTGTAATTTCTAAATTGTCTCCAGTTATATATTTGTAATTCATTTCTTATCTTTTAATTCTTTACGTAATGATTCACTAACTATAGCATTTGTGAGATCTGAGCGTGTTCTCTCGATGATCGCTCTTGCTGTGTCAGCATAGCGTCTTAAACCTCCAGTAAGAGCATCTGGATAGTCAAGTTCATTAAAGATCTCCATGGAGGACTCCATTACTTTCAAATACTTCTCCCCTTCTTCTATTTCAAGTTTTCTTAATTTATCAAGCACTTTTCTTCTCCACTCTCCAATGGCATCACCAAGTCCTTGTATATAATTTGAAGCTGAAAAATTCATTGTAGAAAATTCGAGAAGTATATTATTTTTTTCAAACTCGTAGACTAAAAATGCTTCAATTAGTTCCCTCTCAGAATCATTGACGTATCCTGCAAAACGTAACTCGGGAATATCTTTAAGTGAAGTTTGTAATTTTTTATAGTTATTATTTGCTTCATCTAAATGCGTTTTAGCCTCAGCTAAATCATTTCTATGAACATTTCGTATAGATTTAGAACAAGATTTGATAATTTCTCTGGAGAGTTTTAAGGACTGTTCTCTAATCTCATTTAATTTATCGAACTCTTTAACGAGACTATTTGTAATCTGCTCAGGTGATTTCAAGTTTTAAACAGCTTCTTTGTAGTAGCTTTCTTCCTCTACCTTTTTCATTTCTTCTTGATTTCCAAGACTTAAGTTATTTTGCATTTGCATAGATCTTCTTACTTGAAACGAAAGAAATGCATAAACGCCAAAGATAACATCAAATATTAGGTGAGCTATAAAAATTGGAACAGACATGGTTTGAATTGATACGAAAAAAGTTGAAATTGCTATCAAACCTAGAACCAAATAACCTCTTCTCTGTTTGTTAACCATAAAATCATATTCACGAGAGATCATAAACGAGTAATTTCTTTGATTTTTTGAAATTTGTACTTCAGGAAGGATTACCGCCATCGAAAGCGATAATAATAAACCTATTAAAACTAATGTTGAACTCATAGCCCTGCCTCAACTATTCTTAAAAATATATTACAACAAAATAAATTATTATTCTTGAAATCTAAAATTTATTCTCGTCACCTTTTGATAGTCTTGAAAGATTTTCCCGATGTTGATAGAAAATTAAAACGACAATTAGAATCTGAGACGCTGTGATTAACGCTGTACTTTCTTGAAAAATGATATAAAGTGAACCAACTGTACAAGTAATCAGACTAGATATTGCTGAAATCCTAAAAATATAGAATATTCCGAAATAAAGCACAACAAATCCCAGAATAAAGAAAAACTGCCAAAATAGAATAGCCAAATCTGGTGCAAGAAAAATTATATAACCTACAACAGTCCCTAAATAAGTAGCTACTCCTTTTCCACCTTTAAATTTATAAAAAATCGGAAAACAATGACCTACCACAGCCATAACGCCATAAATAATACTCTCTGTTTGTATTCCAAAAAGGAGAAATGGCACTACTCCCTTAAATAAATCTCCCAATAAAACAACAATTGCATAATTTTTACCAAGTGCGCGTAAAACGTTGGATGAGCCAGGATTACCACTACCTATTTCTTGAATATTGATTTTTTTGTATTTTGCAACAAGGTATGCAAAATTGATTGAACCAATCAAATAACAAAAAATAACTGCAACAATATTCATGATTAGATTCTACCGATTTAAATTAAATTAAGTTTTTATTCCATTAAGGTATTTTTAATTTATTGTGGTATTTGAGATAAATGATCATTGATAACTGTAACAAAAAGAGATTTAAGTCTGAAAACGAGGCCAGAAAAGAACGTGGGTGGGCTGAATCAGAATATAATCAACGATTCAATATTTATAAATGTAGTGATTGCAACGACTGGCATTTAGCTAGTATAAAATAGATGCTTGATTTTTTTACTGGCGTATTACAGGGGATAACAGAATTCTTACCAATTTCTTCAAGCGGTCATTTAGTAATATTGTCGTCTTTAAGCCAAGATATAAATTTAAATACAAATGATATTGCTTTTCTACATATTGGAACACTATTTTCAATTTTGATATTTTATAGAAAAAGAATAAGAAAAATATTTGAAAGTACTGAAACTTTTTTATTTTTTCTACAAGTTGTAGTTGTTGGTGTGATGCCAGCAGCTTTAGTTGGTTTCTTTAGTCCGATCCAGAACACCATAGATGAGAGTCCCCAGATTCTTTTAATAACAGGAATCTCATACCTCCTATTCTCAATACTTTTAATATTCTCAGAAAAAATTAATAACAAAGATACGTTTTCAATTACAGAGTTGACCGTAAATAATGCATTTCTAATTGGATTGGCTCAATCCTTTGCTTTACTTCCTGGAGTATCCCGTTCCGGTGTCACATTAATTACTGCGATGTATCTTGGGATGAAGAAAGCAGATGCGATTTACTTTTCTTTACTTCTTGGCATTCCAACAATTTTTGGTGCTTGGGGACTAACGTTTGTGACTCAATCTTATGAACTTAATTCAGGAATTATTTTTCCAACGATGGTTGCAATGATAACTGGACTAGTTGCAATAAAACTCCTTGTGGATTTCACAACAAATTCTAAACTTCAATATTTTGGATACTACTGTCTTTTACTCGGAATTATTTGTTTAATAATTAATTAATTTTTAAATTTATAGGTTTTTTCTTAGGAGCAATATTGTTAATTGCATTCACCATATTTTCAATGACTGAAAAATTTTCATCAGATGCAAATTCAACCAAATTGCCACTTTCTGAATATTCAGATACGTTGTTGTAGAGAGGAAGAGATCCTATAAAATCTACATCTAGTCTTTTGGAAAGCTCTTCTCCCCCGCCTTGTCCAAAAGGAAATAATTTTTCTTTGCCATTTTCTAAATATGACATATTTTCAATAACTCCAATAATGCTTGAATTGACTTTTTGTGACATTATTCCAGCCCTCTCAGCTACTGCAGTTGCATTATTTTGAGGTGTAGTAACAATAATTGTTTCATAAAAATTTAAAAATTGAGATAATGATATTGAAACATCCCCTGTTCCAGGCGGCATATCAATTAATAATATATCAATATCTTGCCATAAGACTTCATACAAAAACTGTTCTATTGCTTTGTGGAGCATTGGTCCTCTCCAAATTACAGCTTCATCCTGTTTAACAAAATATTCCATTGAAATTACATTTAAGCCATTTATTTTTGATGGAAAAATTCTATTGTTAAAAGGAATTGGTGGAAATTTAGCACCAAGCATTTTGGGTATTGAATAGCCCCAAATATCAGCATCTAATATGCCTACTTTCTTTCCTTGCTTTGCGAAACCCATGCCAATCAATGATGAGATTGTTGACTTCCCTACTCCACCTTTTCCAGAGGAAATACCAATTATTCGTTTACCTACGTTGAAGTTTTTCTTTACATCTTCAATAGATAGATCTGCATTGACCAACTTGCTCGCTGAAGCCATATCATCAGTTGTTGGCTCTATAAATTTCAAAGGAACAGAGCTATCTATCTCTTTGATCATTTCAGTAACAGCAGATTGGACCCAATCAATATTGAAATAATCAAAAACCTCTAACTCGTTATTCTTGTTTACATTGAAACAACCAAGTTCCTCAAAGGTTTTATTGAATCCTGGATAAATAACATTTTCAAATTTCATACTTATGTATTTTATGTTCAATTCTTTATTAAATTGAAATTATGTTGAAAAGAAATTTTATCTTAATTGCATTGATAGTCCTGGTTGGAGTTGTTTCACTATTTTTTGATAATGAAACTGTCGATGAAGAGATTCTCCCAAGCAATCAAAAAATTGATTTATCGAATATTAATGAAGTTTTAGATACTAATTTTCAAATTGCAGAAGAGTCGTATGTGATTATTAATCTCTGGGCTACGTGGTGTACTCCATGTATAGAAGAAGTAGGATACCTCCAAGAATTACACGATACTGGGAACTTCTATGTCATAGGTTTATTAGTTGATGATTCAGAAACTAATGCCAAGGAGTTTATCCTTGAACAAAATCTAACTTATCAGAATGTATTGTCACAGGATAAAATTGAATCTTTCATTACTCAATTTTTTTGGAGTGGCATACCCACCACCCTTTTGTTAGATCCAAATTTTGAGGTATTGCATACATTTAATGGTCCAGTTACATACGAAATGATTCTTGATTACGTAAGTTAATACAAAAATAGTTTCTGCGTATAATAAGTTTATGGATGCAATATTAATTTGGAGAATTGTTTTGATTCTAGGAACTCTTAGCTTTTTAGGAGCTATGGGATTGTTTACTTTAAAATTAATTGCCGCCTCAACCGGTAGAAAACGTTTAATAGATCTATTTATTAGATAGCTTGGTAGCGGGGGTAGGATTTGAACCTACGACCTCTGGGTTATGAGCCCAGCGAGCTACCAGACTGCTCCACCCCGCGCTGAATACCAATAGTAATTAAGAAATTATTTTTCTCAAGGTTTTTTATTTTTGATTTAAGCTTTCAATAGCTCTATTGACCAACTCTTCTACTTGAATAATCAAATCTTGATATCTACCAAGATTTCCATCAGTTAAGGCTTTCTGTGCTTGATCAAACAATTCATTAGCTATATTTAATAAATCAATAGCACTTGTCTCTTCAGAGTCTTCTGTACCTAAATCTATATCTATATCTATATCAAGATCTCCAAATACTCCCTCTAGAGCAAGACTTAGAGATTCAGCCATAATAATTCTGTCTTGGAAGACAACAACAACAAATTTGAATTCTGGGAGTGGGTTTTGTTCACCTTGTAGATAGATTGGTTGATAATAAAGAACTGATTGATTGATTGGTACCACAAAAAGATTACCTTTTATAACACTTGATCCTTGTTGATCTAACAAAGTAAAAATCTGAGATATATCTGGGTCTTGATTTATTCTCGTTGAGACCTGTGATGGTCCATCAACAAACTCACCTTTTGGTAATTTAAAATCAATGATTTGACCATAATTTTCTGGGTCCGCATCAGCAACTAAGAAAGATTGCATATTCGGTCTGTTTTCTGGATTAAATGGTTGGAAAATTAAATAGCTTAAATCACTCTCTCCAGGTAGAGACATCAGTAAATAATAAGGAAGCATGGGTTTAAATCCAATCTCACTAAACTCACCTCTTAAAGTAGCAAGCCTTGGAGTGGTAGATGAATCAGTAGGAATCTCCCATGGGTCTTCATCTGCATAAAATACTCTCGGATCTTTCATGTGGTAGTCTCTGTACATATCAGACTGGATAGTAAAAAGATCTTCAGGGTATCTTATATGATTGAGAAGATCCTCAGACATATCTGATTTTTTATCAAAAAGTGATGGAAATATTGAAGAATAGGATTTGATTAAAGGATCTTCTTCATCAAATATATAAAACTTCATTGTCCCGTCATAAGCATTTACAACAGCCTTGACTGAATTTCTAATATAGTTGAAACTAACTGGTAGCCCTGATCTATCATTAATTCTTGTTGTATCAGCTGGTTGGGCATAGGGATATCTGTCACTTAATGTGTACAGATCAATTATCCAAAAAAGATTGCCATCAACTAAAGCTAAATAGGGGTCATTATCAGAATATAAAAATGGAGCTGCTTTTTTAACTCTACTTATGATGTTTCTTTCCATAATTAGTTTCGATCCATCTCCTAGCTGATTAGAAATTAAGAGGTTTAATTCACTGTAACGAAGTGCAAAACCAAGTCTTTTAAAGAATGAACCAATTCCAACACCACCGTCTCCTGAGTAATTTGTATAAGCTACAGATTGGCCTTCTGTAGAAAGTGGATAATCAACCTCATCTTGAAGAGAATTAACAACTACATAGTCATCTGAGTCAGCGGACTCACCAAAATATATTCTTGGTTGATCAACTTCAAGTTCAGGGACACTAGTGTTTGCTGGTACACCTTTGACGTAAAAATCTGGTTGTCCTTGACTTGCTACATTATTTGCAGGGCTAAATACGACCCCGAATCCATGAGTGTACTGTAATTTTTGATTGACCCAACCTTGAGCTGGTAAATTGGTTTGATCTAATTCTCTTGCAGAGACCATTACCTGAGTTAGCTCTCCATTAATTACGTACCTATCTACATCAACTTCATCAAGAGCATAGTAAGCTCTAATTTCTTGGAGCTGACTGTACGTTTCTGCCAATACAGTTGGATCCCAAAGTCTGATATTGTCAACTGTTTGAGTATTATCGTTTATATCATTTTGTGATAAGCTTGGCGACGCCTCAAATTGTCTCTCTTCAATATTATCAAGTCCATATGCAAGTCTTGTGTAGTCAATGTGTTCTTCAACATAAGGTAATTCTTTATTTAATTCATCTGGTACAACCCTAAACCTTTGAATTGCCGATGGAACAATTCCACCAACAATAATTGATACAGCAAGCCATAAGCCAATTGCTGTTGCAGGAAGAAGCCAACCTCTTCTCCGAATGTTCACAAGTAAAAGTATTGCGCCAAATAATGAAATGAGAATTAATAAATTCAGTGCTGGGAGATGAGCGACTACGTCAGTGTAACTTGCCCCAAATACTTTGCCCCGAGGAGAATATAAAAGTTCTAAAGAATCGAGTCTGTACGCCACAGCTTTCAAAAGAGCTATGAATGCCAGTAAAACTGATAAATGAGCCTTCGCTCCACTACTGACTTCAGGTAATCTCCCAGGTCTTAATTGAAGTGCTCCTGTAGCAATAAAATATAAGATGACTACTAAAGAGGTTATTGTAACTAATTGAAAACCCCAAGAAACAAAAAGTCTGTAAAGTGGAAGACCGTATACGTAGCTAGCAACATCAAAATCGAATACAGGATCAGCAATACCAAAATCTTCTCTGTTTAAAAATAATAAGACTTGTTCCCAAAGTGAAGATGCACCTGCTCCTAAAAATAATGAAAGTGCTACTGCACCAGTCAATCTAAATCTTGCAAATCTTTCACTTACAAAATTTCTAAACCTTGCTAACGGATCATCTGAATCAAATGCTTCAAATATATCCATTACTGGGGTTGCTCTAGTTGCAAGTCTAAGATTTGAAAATATAAATAGAAAAGCAACTAGAGAAGTTGCTCCAACAAGTGCTGATCTGGTGAAAAGAATTTTAATCCAGACACTTTCTAAATTTACAGAATCAAACCAAAGGTAGTTTGTATAAAAACTTGCAATACCTCTTGCCAGTGAAAATCCAATAATTGCGATGAAGACAATGAAAGAAAGGCCTCTTCTTTCAGAATTAGTATTTAGATTTCCTATATTTACCATGACAGTTAATTGTATTTATGTTTCGTCTTTAACGTGAACTAAAGTCAAAAATTACATTTAATGCATTATCAAAAGAATCAACAGCAACAATTTCAGTATTATCATCTGAAAAAACACTTGCTTCTTCATAGTTAGCAGTTGGCACCAGAATTAAACCTGCATTTGCTCTTTTTGCCGCAATAACTTTTTGTTTTACTCCTCCAACAGGCCCAATTGATCCATTAATTTCAATTGTGCCAGTTCCAGCAATTTTTTTTCCATTAGTAATATCATTTTCAGTTAGTAAGTTGTAAACATTTAAAGCCATCATCATTCCGGCAGAAGGACCTCCAACATTTCCAGTTTGAATATCTACATCAAAAGGAAAAGTAAATTGTTGATTAGGTGTAGAAGCTAAAAATCCAACCATTGGTTCATTTTTGTACTCTACATGTTCTATAAGATTTGTTTCAATAATTATTTCTTGTTTATTTCTAATCAGCCCAATATTTACTAAGTCACCTATTTCATAAGTTCTTAACTTTGATATGAATTCAGTAGTTGATCTAACAAGTTCACTGTTTATAGAAACAATTAAATCATCTTTAATAAGTTTGTCTTTTACTGGAGAGTCATCAAGTAGGCCTACAACCAAAACTCCGTCACCCTCTGATTGTACGTCATAATCCAAAGAATTAAGTGCTACAGCGATTGCAACATTTTCAGACGTCATCATATTTTGCATACTTATTTCAGATAATTCTTGTGGTGTCACACCATCAGGTAAAATCACTTCTCTAGGATATAAATCGATTTGGCTGTTTAATCTAGCCCATACATATACAAAATAATTAGCTTCATCTCTTCGAACAGTTAATTGATAAAGATTCCCATCATATTCATAAGTTTGGGCATTTTCGATTTCAATATCCCATTGATATGGTGGCCCAGGTGACATAAAATAATATTCTGATTTAGCAAAACCGAATGGAAAAATAACAATTAGATAAGTGATAAGAATAATTTTTAAAAGTTTATTTTTTTGGAAAAATTTATTCATATATTGATGATAATTTATTTCAATATATATAAAAAAAGAGCCGGATAAACCGGCTCTTTTTACTTATTCAAATTATATTATGAACAAGGTCCTACAGACCAATCATAAGCGCTAGCGGATGGACCTACATAGTCTTTTTTAACTACGACAGCTCCACTACCAACACTTCCGTCTGGTTTTGTAATGGTACTTGCAACATCAGGTAAGCCAGATCCTAGTTTCTTTTCAGGCATCATACCGTCAGAACTAACTGTAACATTTGTTGCTGCTCTTCTAATACCTGCTCTAGTAAGATCTCCACCTTTTAGTGCACCTTCAAGTACACCTTTAAGATGATATTGTGAACCCCATCCTCCAACGAAGAATGTGCTTGCACTATCAGTTATTTGACCCAATGTTTGTCTCATTGTTGCGTGACCAACAGTGTCAGCCTCATAAGGTGCAATACCAAAAGACATTGCATAAATGAGTCCTGATTCAAATAGACCTTTTACAGCTGATCCTTCAGCCACAAAAGCATCGTTGTAAGATGTTCCGAGGAACATTGCAAAAGGAGTGACTCCTTGTTGTGCTGCTCCACCAGCAACTTGAGGTGCTACGGCTAATCCAGTTGCTAAGAAATAAGCATCAACTGGTTTTGTAACCAGTAAACCAACGGCTTGAGTTACATCAAACTCTGTTGGAGGTGCTAAATATTCCCATGCAACTTCAACGCCTGCATTCGCTGCTGCTGCTTTGATTCCAAATGCGAAATCCTTACCATAGTCACTTTCGTAACCGATAATTCCAACAGTGTTTATATCAACTAAACCACCTGTTAGAGGTCCCGCATTTGCAGATGCCCAATCCATAGCATTCATTCCGTCTGCACAATATTGTGTTCCGAATTCAATTACTGTAGAGGCATCTACGCCTTTATATGCCCAACCTGACCACCAGCTCATTGGTACTGCTACCATGTCATCTTCATTTAAATTATCTAAAATAAATAATGTCTGCGGTGTTCCAAGTGACATTGAGAAAGCTGCAACTGAATCTTTTAATGAGTTGTAACCTTCTAAATGTTTTTGTGGATTGTATGACGCATCAAATCCTTCTCGAATTGCCACACTATAATCTCCAATTCCACCAGTTGAATTAGCCCAGAGCCAAAATGCTCTTTGTCCAATATCAAGAGCTGGCCCAGCAGCTCCGAAAGGTCCTGAATAGTCATTTAACATTCCTAGATAAATACAACCTTTGGTTGGATCTGCTCCAGTTGGAATGTTGGATATAACTTCGGGACAAGCCTCTTCTGTAATTCCAACACCTGTTTTTACTGTGCCGGCTGTTGTTACAGCTGGTGAGTCAAGTGCTTCTGTTACTTCTTCTGCAACTACCTCTTCCTCAGAAGTTTCTTCGGTAGCTCCACCACAAGCAACAAGAACTAAGGCTAGAATTGAAAAAATTATGATTCCTTGCTTACGCAATGGTTTCATTTTTCCCCCTTATCATTAGTACTAATATAAGTAGGTTACTATATGTTTTTGAATTTAGTAGGAAAAAGGCCAGGCTTTAAAATAATTTCGTAACCTAAACCATATTCCCCATAATCCCCTGGGTTCGAATATTAAAAATAATATGATAAAAAGACCAAAAATTATACGTTCAATTTGCTGAGGCGTTATTAAAAGATCCTGTTCACTCAAGTTTGACGATAACACCACATACTGAATTATTGCCGGAAAAAGTACATAGAAAAAAGCACCAAATAGGGGTCCAAGAACTGTGCCAGCTCCACCAATAATCACTATCGCAATAAAGAGAATTGAATAAAGTAAGTTAAACGTACCTGGCTCAACACCACCAAATGTAGTAGTTAACAAGGCACCTGCTACACCTCCATAAAAGCATGATATTGCAAGAGCTGTAGCTTTATATTTGAACAAATTTATACCTAATGCCTCAGCAGCGATATCTCGATCCCTTATTGCTGCAAAAGCTCGTCCTGTTTTTGACCTAACTAGATTTTTGACACCTAACCCTAATAAAACTGTCACTAGTAGAGATATCAAATATAAAATTTGATTTTTCTGAATTAAAAAATTTCCTATCTCATATCCTGAATTGAAATCAATTCCAAGAATATTTAGTTTTGCTGATTTTCTTCCGAGACCAGAACCTCCTGTAATAAAAGTCAAGTTTGAAAAAAAGTGTGATCCAATAAACACAAAAGCTAAAGTAACAAGACCTAAGTTTAGGCCTTTCAATCGCACAGCGATTGGGGAAATAAGCACACCAATTAAAGCTGCAACAATTCCTGAAAGTGGAAGCCATATTAATAAATCCATCTCAAACCCAATTACACTTCTTGTTGCAACTCCGCCTAATACTGCAGATGTATATGTTCCAATTCCAACGAATACACCATGAGCTAAGTTAATCTGACCTGCAAGACCTGAAACTATGTTTAAGCCCCAAGCTGCAATAGATACAAGCAGTGCATTTGTAATCAAGATTATCCAATAGTCGGAAGCTATAAAGCAAATATATATAGAAGATAACAATAGTGTTACAAACCAAAACTTTTGTGTATTGTTTGGGAATATTGAAATTTCTTTTTGGTAAGAAGTAAATAAATCTGGACGCTTACTCATACTCTTTCCACTTCTTCTGTCCCAAATAATCCATCAGGTTTAACAATTAAAATTACGAACATAATTACATAAGGAGCAACAATTGAAAATCCATTTCCTAATTTAATGTTGTATGCACTTTCTATATCAAATTGGTAATAACCAACATATGCTTGAGTTAGGCCAATAATAAGCGAACCTACAACTGCACCTGTTATGGAATCAAGACCTCCAATTACAACTGCTGGAAGCGCTCTTAATGCAGAGATGAAACTGGTATTTGTTAAAGTATTGAATCCTCCAGTAATGAAAAAGCCAGCAAAGGCTGCTAATAATCCAGCAATAAACCAGACTAATCCAAAAACTCTACCTACATTTATTCCTTGAGCTAGAGCTGCTTCTTGGTCAAGGGAAGTTGCTCTCATAGCAACACCATATTTTGATTTTTTAAAGAAGACCGAAAGGACAAATATTAACATTAGAGCAGTAATTAATGCGGTTACTTCTAGATACTTTACTGTCAATCCCGCCATGTTAAAGGAACCAAAATTTCCATAACTTGGAAATGGATCCCCCATGTATTTAG
The DNA here is from genome assembly GCA_902609285.1 of uncultured Candidatus Actinomarina sp. GTDB lineage: Bacteria > Actinomycetota > Acidimicrobiia > Actinomarinales > Actinomarinaceae > Actinomarina. The sequence goes on from CACLRL010000005.1 coordinate 21,728, forward strand.
GATTAATACCTATCCAATTGTCCAAAACAACACGAAGCAATATATCAATTCCTATGGTCAAGACTGCAACGGAAAAAACTGGCTCACCAACCATTGGTCTTAAAAAAGTTCTTTCTAAAATTAAACCTAGAACACCTGTCAAAATAATACCCAGAAAAAAAGCAACTATAAATGGTATACCAATTTGAGTAGAAAAGTAGCTTATAATACCTGCACCGACAACAACCATTGCAGGCTGTGCAAAACTAAGCACATCTGTTGCTCTAAATATTAAAACAAAACCAATTGCAACTAGAGAATATACCGCACCTAGAGAAAGTCCTTCGAATGTTGCTTGAAGAAAAATATTCATTTATACATTTCTTCAATTAAGTCACTGAATTTTTCCATAATCACATTTCGCTTAGCTTTTTGAGTAGCAGTTAAGTCTCCATCTTCATGGTCTAGTTCTTTTGTGATCATTCGAAATTTTCTTATCTCAAGTGTTGATGTAAGTTTGTTTGCTTTTAAAATTTCATTCCATATAAGTTTTTGAACTTCTTCGTTTTCAGATAAGTTTCTATATGTTGTGTGAGGTATATTTTTTCTGAGCGCCCAATTGGATACAATATCATATTCAATACCAATTAAACAAGCCAAGAATTTTCTATCATCACCAATTACAATTGCCTCTTTAATATAGGGAGAGGTTTTTAAATTATTTTCAATTTCAGATGGAGAAACATTTTTTCCACCACTTGTAATAATAATATCTTTTTTTCGATCAATAATTTTTAAGAATTCACCATCATACTCACCTACATCGCCGGTATAGAGCCATCCATCTTGATCAATTGTCTCTTTAGTTGCTTCTTCATTTTTATAATATCCAAGAAAAACTCCAGGATGCCTTACAAGTATTTCACCATCATCGGCAAGTTTGATCTCAACATCTGGCTGTGGCACACCTACTGTTCCTAATTTAACGCTACCAGGTTTGTTCCCAGTGGCTACAGCACTATTCTCAGTCATCCCATAGCCTTCATATATAGGGACTCCCATGTTCATAAAGAATTTTAAAATTTCAGGTGATATTGGAGCGGCCCCGGATACAGCATTATCTACATTTAGAAGACCTAATTTCTTTTTTAAAGCTCTAAAACATATCACCTGTGCAATAAAATTTGTAGCTTTGGCTAATAAGTCGTTATCCCCAAATTCAAGTCTTCTATTTGCTGAAAAGTTCCCTAATTTAGAAGCTAAGCCGAAGAGAGCTTTCTTCAATCTTGATGCATCCTTCATCCTTACCAAAGTACCAGCATGCATGCGTTCAAGAATTCTTGGAACTGCTGGGAACATTGAAGGCTGAACCTCTGCTAAATCTCTTTGAACAGTATCAATTGATTCTGCAAAGTTGATTGTTCCCATAACATGAATAGCCACAATAATATCTATTAATCTTCCAAATATGTGACATATTGGCAAATAAGAAAGAAACTCAGGATTGCTTATTCCGGGAGTGAAAGATAGTTTTGGAATAATTGATCCACACCACTCTAAATTTCCATGAGAAATCATGGAACCTTTAGGGGCACCCGTTGTTCCTGATGTATAAATTAAGCAAGCAACATCGCTTGTCTCAATTTCTTCCATCCTCGAAGTAACAAAACTGTTATTTTTTTCTAGCTCTTCTTTTCCAATAGATAAGAATTCTTCCCAAGACATGAGGACTTCATCTTTGTAGCCAACTACTCCTCTATCTTCAAAATATATAATTTTTTGAAGATTTGGTAATTCATCCTTAACTTCTAAAGCTTTATCAACTTGCTCTTGATCCTCTGCAAATAGTATTTTTGATTCTGAATGTCCAAGTAAATATTTTACTTCTGATGGAGGATTCGTTGGATAAAGTCCAACAGTAATTGCACGTATAGATTGAATCCCAATATCCGCAATTATCCATTCAGGTCTATTTTCTGAATGAACTGCTGCTTTATCAAATCTATCTACTCCAAAATAATTCAAAGCACAACCAACCCATTGTGCTTGTTCCCAAAAACTTTGATATGAAATTTCACTCCAAATCCCAAATCTTTTATCTCTAAATGCTACTTTTTCAGGGAATCGTGAAGCAATCTCATTCACTTTCCTGCATGGAGTACTTCCTCCATTTTGACTTATTTCACTAAAAATATTTTCCATCGTCAACATATTTAATCACTTACTCCTAAATAGGCTTCTATAACTGATTGGTCTTTTGCAGCATCAGATGGTGAGCCGGAAAATAATTTTTTACCAAAATCCATGACTATTACATCTGTTGCTATGTCCATTACCATGTTCATATCATGGTCAACCAATATTATTGTTACTCCTAATTCTTCGTGTATATCTAGTATAAATCTTGCAATGTCTTCTGTTTCTTCATTATTCATTCCTGCCGCTGGCTCATCTAATAAAAGAACTTTTGGCTTCATTGCTAGTGCTCTTCCTAGTTCAATTCTTTTTTGAATTCCGTAAGGTAGAGATAATATATAAGAAAATCGGTGTTCTTCTATTTCTAAAAAATCAATAACATCCTCTGCAATATCTCTTGCCTCATCTTCTTGATTTTTAACTTTTTTTGTTCGAAGCATACTTGTCACTGGACCATAATTTATATGCTTATGTGCACCAATTAAAATATTGTCTAATGTAGTCATGTTTTCAAATAATTCTATATTTTGAAAAGTACGTGAGACACCCAAATTTGCAATCTTATCAGGTTTCAAATCTGCTATTTCTTGATCATAAATTTTTATTTCCCCTGAAGTCGGCCTATAAATTCCGTTAACACAGTTAAATACTGATGTCTTTCCTGCTCCATTTGGACCTATGATTGAAAATAAAGAACCCTCTTTCACCTCAAACGAGATATCATCCAATGCTTTGACGCCTCCAAAATTTAAACTTACATTTACAAATTCAACTGCATTTTTCATGACAACCATCTCTTTTTACGTTTGTAGTGTTTTACGTCTTTAAAAGATTTTCTCTCAGTTCCTTCAGCATTTAGACCTAGATAAAACTCTTGAACATCTTGATCTTGTAATAACTTTGAGCTGGGGTTATCCATTACAATATTGCCAGTCTCCATTATGTAACCATGAGATGATATCTTGAGAGCCATGTTTGCATTTTGCTCAACTAATAAAACTGTTACACCTTGGCTATTAATTTCAAGAATCAATTCAGAAATCTGTTGTACTAATTTCGGAGCCAAGCCAAGACTAGGTTCATCTAATAATAGGTATTTTGGATTTGACATTAAAGCCCTTCCAATAGCTAGCATTTGTTGTTCGCCACCTGACAAATAGCCAGCAGTATTTTTATCTCTATCTTTTAAAATTGGGAATAAGGTAAATACTCTTTCGATATTTTCGTCAATCGAATCATTGGCAGTAAAACCACCTAATCTTAAATTTTCTCTAACTGTTAGCTCTGAGAAAATTCTTCTCCCCTCCAAAACTTGGGCAATCCCTAGTTGAACAATTTTTGAGGGCTGGGCATTTGTAATTTCTTCATCTTCAATAAATATTTTACCTTTAGTGATGTCACCATTTTGCGTATCTAACAAACCAGTAATTGCCCTAAGAGCAGTTGTTTTGCCAGAACCATTGCTACCAAGAAGAGAAACAATTTGACCTTTTGGAACATCGAAAGAAACACCTCTGAGAACTAAAATTACATCTTGATAAACAACTTCTAAGTTTTGTACAGAAAGCATTATGTATTTACTTTAACTTATCTGATTCAATTTTACTAAAAATAAGAGATAGGATTTGAAAAATCAAGTACAACTGGAATGCATTTATCATATGTTTATGGAAGAGGAAGAATTTCAACAACAAGAATTATTTGAAACAGAAAAATATATATCTGATCTGGTTGAAGAGAAAACAAAAAAAAGAGGATCATCATTAAATTTAGTTTTTCTATCATCTTTTTTTACAAGCATTATTGTTTTATCTTTTTTATTCTTTTTTGGCATTTTTGAAGATGAAGAAATTATCCTTCCTGATCCTGTAACGATCACAGAGACAATTAAAGAAAAAGAACTTGTTGTACCAAGGGTAGATTCCTCAAAAGTTGTTTCAATTGCTGAGATCGCCACAAAAACTATTGTGCAACTGCAAGTTGGAGAGAGAAATAGTGAGGATGATTTTATTTCTATAGGTGGTGGTTCTGGTGTCGTCATAAATGAAAGAGGTTTGATCATAACTAATCACCATGTAATTGATGAAGCGACTGATGTAAGAGTTATTTTTGAAGATGGAAGAATGTATGAAGCAAAAATTATTGGGTCAGATAAGTTAACAGATATTGGTGTAATAAAAATTGAAAATGAAAATCTTACTCCAATTTCTATTGGTAACAGTGAAGGTGTTTTTGTTGGTGACTTAGCAGTTGCAATAGGACACCCATTAACATTGGGTGCGGCTCCAACAGTGACAACAGGTGTTATATCTGCCCTTGATAGAAGGTTAGATGTTGGAAGTGAAAATATGAATAATCCAGTTACGCTTTTTGGATTAATTCAAACTGATGCACCTATTACAAGAGGATCTAGTGGAGGAGCTTTGTTAAATAATAATGGAGAGTTGATTGGAATTACAACTGCAATCGCTACAGCAGATGTTGGGGCTGAAGGATTAGGCTTCGCTGTTCCAATCAATCTTGCACTTGGTATTGTTGAAGACATTCTTGATGATGGAAAGGTTCTGCATGCTTTCTTAGGTATCTTAGGTGCTCAATATTTTGAAGTAGCAGATGACGGAGCACGCATATTTTCAGGAGTCTTGATTGAGGAACTTTATGGCCCAGCAAACGACATTTATGCAATAGGTAAGGCCGGTGCTTTACCTGGTGATGTAATTAAAAAAATCAATAATGAAAAAATATCTACTCTAGATCAATTAATAACTATTCTCCGAAATAAAAGAGCAGGAGATGAAATTACTGTACAAATACTTAGAAATCAAAATATAATTACATTAGATTTCACTCTTGATTTACGACCTTCTGATGTTTAATGTCTGAAGATATATTTTCCCAATTCTTTAATCTTTTCAATAATGAAGAGTCAGGCGTAAATTGGGAATTAGCAAATCAAATTAATAATCACATAACAAAAGATGAGGAAAATATTCCTTTCGAACTCTCAAATAATGAAATAAATTATGAACAAATTTTTAGAGTAATTGAACTTAAATCCGAAGAAATAAGCAAAAATGAACCTAGACCTAGAGAAATTACTTTTTTAACTCCAAAGGAATATGGCCAGTGGTTTATTAAATCTATTAAACACTTTAATTTTGAAAATATTGACTCACCAGAATTATCTTTATTTGGAGGAATGGGGGGTAATAATATCAAATCATCTATTTTTGGAATGCAATTTGGTAATCTAGCCGGCCTATTAGGTAAATTTTCATGGGGTTTAAGCCAGTTTGGTCTAATACTTCCACAATCATCAACACTTGGGATAAACCAAAAAAACTTCAATACAAAAATTACGAGTTTCGAAGCAGATGAAAGTAACCTTACATTAGGATTATTTGCAATCGAATATACCACATTATGTCTTGGTGTTTATACAGAACCCTTTAAAAATATAATGAACACACTTTCAAAAAGTTCAGAAGAAATGATTGAAAATCTAAAAGATCTTAATCTTGATATGAACCCTGAAACAATCAATAACCCTCAAGACATGTTTACTAATATTTCTGGAGTAGAGGGTATTGATCCTAGTAAAGTATTTGAAAATATTGCTGCCCCATTAAGTTTTTATAGATCAGTGATAAAACAGAAATCTAAAGATCTAGGAATTCTTCAAGATGAAAGCATCTTTGATTTATTGATGGATTTATCTTTTTCTAATTATGAAAGCCCAACTAAGGACATTGAAACAAAAATTTCTGAATTAGATAATTATTCTGATAATTTTATAAATTATCTCGTTGATTCAAAGAGTACATTCAGCATAGAAGAAATTTTAAGTGATTCAGATTTAATTCCAACTATTGACGAATTGTATGACCCGATTAATTGGGCAACACGTACGTCAATGCCTCCTATATAATCAACGTTATTAAAGTATTTTAAAAAAGGAGAAAATAATGAGCTTAAATATTGGCGATTCCATACCTGAATTTTCATTAATAAATTATGATAAAGAAAAGTTTGAATCTAAAGATTCTCTAGGAACAAAAACAATGTTTGTTTTTATGCCTTTCCCTTTTAGCAGTGTTTGTGATGGAGAAATCTGTGAACTACGTGATAATTTGGATTCTTTTAAATCTGCAGAAACTGAAACAGTTATGATAACAGTCGCTGCTCGTCCAACAAATGAAGCTTGGGCAAAACATAATCAGATAGAGTTTCCAATTCTTGCAGATTTTTGGCCACATGGTGAAGTCTCAAAAATGTTTGGATGTTTTAATGAAGGTGCTGGAATATCGTTACGATACACCTACATAACTGACGAAAATAATGTTATTACTGAAATCATTAAAAGTGATGAGATTGGAGTAGAAAGAGATTTTCAGGCCTACAAGCAAAAATTTAGTATTTCTTAGCCAACTTCTCTGATATCACTGTCATGTATTCTTTGGCGTTTGATTCGTCTTCTTTCTCTTTCAGATAAACCGCCCCATATACCAAACTTTTCGGAGTTTTCTATTGCGAATTCAAGACAATCTTCTTGTACAGAGCACGCCCTGCAAATAGATTTAGCTTTTCTTGTAGAAGCTCCCCTTTCAGGAAAAAAAATATCCGCGTCAGCTCCTTTACAATTTGCTTCTTCGGTCCAGGAAGGCATTCCACCTAAAAGTTCTTCGATTATTGATTTTTCCACATCACCCCTTCTATATTGAAAAACTAAATCACATAAGTGTAATTTATTATTGTAAAGTCGCTATGTCAAGAGGCTTATATCTTAAATAATTAGATGTAATATTACTTTTATAGGATAATTAATTAATGGCATATCAAAAAATTGTATCAACAGGTTCTGTTTACAAAGGAAAAACTGGGATGTGGCTATATGTGTTTCATAGGGTCACTGGAGTTGGACTTTTTGGATATTTGCTCCTTCACATTATCTCAACCGCACTGATTCTTTTAGGGCCAGAGATATATGAAGGTGCCGAGGCAGTTTATAAAAATTTTTATTTTAGAGTTGCTGAAATTGGGCTTATGGCTGCTGTTTTAGGGCATGCAATCAACGGATTAAGAATAATTACGGTAGATTTGTGGAGTAAAGGATCAGATTATCAAAAACAGCTTAATTTTGTCTCATTATTTATTTTCCTTGTAATTTTTATTCCAACAACATATAAAATGACTACTTCTTATTTTGATTTATGTCTCCAAAAAAGTTCAAGTGGGACAACTATTGTTGACTGTCTTATAAGGCCTATACCGGATTGGAAATGAAATAATGCAAACTACAAGAACTGATTGGGGAAGGCGTCAACCTCCAATTGGTGGATCAAGCTTTGAACTTCAAGCATGGTTCTTTATGAGAGTAAGTGGACTTGTATTAGTATTTCTTGCAGTCTGGCACATGTTCATAATGCACGTATTCAATGACACACTTAATTTAGATTATGAGTTTGTCGCTGCAAGATGGGAAACTCCATACTGGAGAGCATTTGATTGGCTTCTTTTAGCGCTCAGTTTGTTGCATGGTACAAATGGTTTAAGAGTTGTAATTCATGATAATATAGCTGATAAAACAATTAAAAAATTGGCACATAGTGCTTTGTATGGAACTTCTTTAATTTTCTTTTTAATAGGAACTTATGCAATTGTTGCATTTGTAAGGCAAGTATGAAAGTAATTAAACATTCATTTGATGGTGTAATAGTCGGAGCAGGTGGCGCTGGTCTTAGAGCTGCTATTGAAGCAGCTCCCCATATGAAACTTGCGGTAATAACAAAACTCTATCCAACAAGATCGCATACTGGTGCTGCCCAAGGTGGCATGAGTGCTGCTCTTGCAAACGTAGAAGAAGATAATTGGAACTGGCACGCTTTTGACACAGTTAAAGGATCCGATTACCTTGCTGACCAACCTGCAGTTGATATTCTTTGTAAAGAAGCAATTGATGCTGTTATTGAATTAGAGCATTGGGGTCTTCCATTTAGCAGATTAGATAATGGGAAGATAGCACAAAGACGTTTTGGTGGACATACTGTCAAGGAAGGGACATCTCCAGCATTTAGAGCATGCTATGCAGCTGACAGAACAGGGCATATGATTCTTCAGACTCTTTACCAGAAGTGTGTCTCAATGGGAGTTACTTTTTTTGATGAATTCCAAGTTTTAGATATCAAAATCGAAGATGGTATTTGTCAAGGTGTAGTAGCTTATGAACTTGCAACGGGAGATATCCATATTTTTGAAACTAGGGCAGTTACTTTTGCAACAGGTGGTTTTGGGAAAATTTTTAAAGTTAGCTCTAATGCTCACTCTCTAACAGGGGATGGTCCAGGAATACTTTATCAAAAAGGTATACCTTTGGAAGATATGGAATTTTACCAATTCCATCCCACTGGTATTTATAGATTAGGAATCCTTCTTTCAGAAGCAGCCAGAGGTGAAGGTGGAATTCTTAGAAATAAAGATGGCGAGAGATTTATGGAAAGATATGCCCCTTCAATTAAAGATCTAGCTCCTAGAGATATGGTATCTAGAGCGATTGCTACTGAAATAAGTTCAGGCAATGGTGCAGGTCCAGATAGTGATTACGTGTATTTAGATTTAACTCATCTTGGAGCTGAGACAATAAAGAAAAAGCTTCCTGATATTACTGATTTTGTTAGAACTTACGTAAAAATAGAACCAATTGAAGAACCTATCCCAGTTCAACCTACCGCCCATTACGCAATGGGTGGAATTCCGACAGATGTAAACTCAAGAGTTTTAAGTGATGAAAAAGGTACGGTACTCCCTGGGGTTTACGCAGCAGGGGAAGCTGCTTGTGTAAGTGTTCATGGAGCAAATAGGCTTGGAACAAATTCACTTTTAGACATAGTAGTTTTTGGTAAGAGAGCTGGCCAAAGTATGGTTGATTATGTAACACAGACAAAACCAAACCAACTAAGCGACAATGCTTCTAATGATCTGACAAAAAAGATTACTAATTTAATAGAAAAAGAACATACAAATGAATTTTCTGTAGCAAAGATAAGAAAAGATTTACAAGATTCTATGGAAGAAAATGCAAAAATCTTTAGGACAAAAGAAACTTTAGAGAAGCAGACTGAAATTTTAGAGGAATTAAGAGAAAGATATGAAAATGTTACAATTTATGACAAAGGTAAAGTTCACAATTCAGAACTTGTAGAAGCAATAGAGTTAGATTATCTTCTAGATATGTCAGAAGCAACAGTATCGAGTGCACTCGCTAGAAACGAATCTAGAGGTGCTCATTCAAGGCAAGACTACCCACATAGAGACGATACTAACTTCATGAAACATTCTTTTGCGTTTAAAAATGATAATTCAGCAAATCTTAAGTATAGAGATGTGGAATTGGGCAAATACGAGCCAATGGAGCGAAAATACTGATGGATGTTTCAATAAAAATTTTACGTTATGATCCTGAGTCTGACAGAAAAGGGCACTGGGAAAATTATATTGTTGATGCTGAACCCGAAGAGAGAATTCTTGATTTACTTCACAAAATAAAATGGTTTGAAGATGGATCACTTTCTTTTAGAAAATCTTGTGCACATGGAGTATGTGGGTCTGATGCAATGGTTATCAATGGAGAGAACATGTTGGCATGCCAAGTTTTAGTAAAAGAAGTTGGAAATTCATTAAAAATCGAACCTATTCGTGGACTTCCCGTAGTAAAAGATTTGATTGTAGACATGGAGCCATTTTTTGATAGTTACAAAAAGGTAATGCCTTATCTTATAAATGAAAAAGAGCCAGGCGATAGAGAAAGGTTACAATCGCCCGAGGATAGGGATAGATTCGAAGACACAACAAAATGTATCTTATGTGCAGCATGTACAACTAGTTGTCCAGTTTTTTGGACTGCTGAATCGTATGTTGGACCTGCTGCAATTGTTAATGCTCACAGATTTGTATTTGATTCTAGAGATGAAGGTTCAAAGCAAAGACTTGAGATATTAAAAGATGTCAATGGTGCTTTTCGATGTAGAACTGCATTTAATTGTACATCAGCATGTCCAAGAGGAATTCAAGTTACAAAGGCAATTGAAGATATAAAAAGAGAAACACTTCTGAATAATTAATGTCTGATTTAAATAAAGATATTGACGAGGTATTAAAAAACTTAAAGCTAGCAAAAAAATCTTTAAGTAATGTCTATTTGAATTTGATAGACGAAAAAGATGATGACTTCTTTATAAACTTAGATACTGGAGAAAAAGTCCAAAATCTAAAACATGATAATTACGGTTTAATAATCAAAATGACAGTAGAAACATTTAATCAGTTAAAAAATAATGAAAAACATCCAGAAGATCTAATGTTTGAAGAAAAAATAAAAATTTCTGGGGATTTGAATCTACTACAAGAATAAGAAAAGACGGCTTAGCCGTCTTTTCAAATGATTAAAATTAATAATTAATTTAAACTATCTTTTAATCCTTTTGCAGCTTTAAAAGCTGGTGCATTTTTTTGCAGCAATTTGGATTGTTTCTCCGGTTGCTGGATTTCTACCTTGTCTTGCAGCCCTGTATCTTGACTCAAACTGTCCAAAACCTGCGATACTTACTTTATCGCCGTTCTTCATACCGTTTGTTATGCCATCAAAAACTGCTTCAACAGCTGCCTTTGCGTCTGATTGTGACAATCCTACTTCAGATGCCACTACGCTTGCCAATTGGTCTTTATTCATAGCTGTTTTGCCTTTCTTTAATATTTCCTACAACAATTATAGTTTTTTTAGAGAAAATTTCTTAAAAATACAATAAAGATTGGGTTTTTTTATTAAAAGGCTGATTTTATTGATTTTTTATGTTATTAAGCTCTTCTACTTTACTTTTTACTGAATTTGATGCTTCTATTAAAGCATTTTTTTCATTTTCTAAAAGATCGAACTCGACGATTTCAGTAACCCCATCCTTGCCAAGTTTTGCTGGTACTCCAAGATAAACATCATTAATGCCATACTGCCCTTCTATCCAAGCACATACTGGAAAAATTTCATTTGAATTATTGATGATTGACCTTACCATGGTTGCTGCTGACGATGCTGGAGCAAAGTAAGCACTTCCAGTTTTTAATAACCCAACAATCTCGGCACCACCATTTGATGTTTTTTCAACGAGATCATTAATATCAGAATCACTCAAAATATCAGTTAAAGGCTCACCTTTTACAGTGCACAAAGATGGAACAGGAACCATTGTCTCACCATGACTTCCTAAAGTTAGTGCATAAACATCAGATGTATCAACAGAAAGTTTTTCAGCAATGAAGTAGGCAAACCTTGAAGAATCCAGCACTCCTGCTTGCCCAATTACTTTATTTTTTGGCAATCCAGAGACTTGTGAAGCAAGAGTTGTCATTTGATCTAAAGGATTAGTAACAACAATAATTGAAGGGTTGTCCGAATATTTTAATATTTCTTGGGTTACGGTTTCCACAATTTTTGCGTTTACTTCAAGTAAATCCATACGAGACATTCCAGGTTTTCTAGGCAGACCAGCTGTTATTACAACAACATCGCTTCCTGCTGTGTCTTTATAATCATTTGTTCCAACAAGTTTGGTATTAAATTTTTCTACAAAGCGTGACTGATTAATATCAAGAGCTAATCCTTGTGGCAATCCCTCTACTATGTCAGTCATAACAACTTCTTTAACAATATTGTACTCAGCAATTCTTAATGCCGTCATTGAGCCATACTTACCAGCACCTATTACAGTAACTTTTTCCATTGCTACCTCTTATCTTTCTTCAAAGGTTTCATATTATTAATTAACGCATCAGCAAAACCAGACGAAGACAATGTTTTAGCATTACTCCTACCTCTTGCTAGGTCATAAGTAACTTTACCTTCAAGAATTGTCTTCTCCATCGTTTCAACGATTAAATCTGCTGCCGTATTCCAGCCCATATATCTGAACATCATGACTCCAGATAAAATTAAAGAACCTGGATTTGTTTTATCTTGACCTGCATATTTTGGGGCTGTACCATGTGTAGCTTCAAAAACTGCCTTTCCGTTCTCATAATTAATATTTCCACCTGGACTAATACCAATACCACCAATTTGTGCAGCCAAAGCATCAGAAGCATAATCACCATTCAAATTAGTTGTTGCAATAACATCAAACATTTGTGGTTTTATAAGTATTTGTTGAAGAAATGCATCTGCAATAACATCCTGGACCAAAATTTTATCACCAGGTTCACCTTTACATTCCTCCCAAGAAACTGCAACATCTGAGAACTCAGATTTAACTAAATCATACCCCCATTTTCTAAAAGCACCTTCGGTATATTTCATGATGTTACCTTTATGTACTATCGCAACATTCTTTTTGTTGTTCTCTACTGCGTAATTTAAGGAAGCTCTTATAAGTCTTTCTGATGCAGTTTGGGATATAGGCTTAATACCTATTCCACTATCTGTTCTTATTTCCCATGCAAATTCTTCTTTTAAAAATTTATTGAGCTTTTCAACATCACCCGTTGAATTTTCTAACTCTTTTCCAGCGTATACATCTTCTGTATTTTCTCTAAACAAAGTGATATCAACGTCTTGAGGATTTTTTGTTGGAGTTTGTATTCCTTTGAAGTATTTAATTGGACGAAGACAAACATATAAATCCAATTCTTGTCTTATGGCTACATTGATCGATCTAATCCCTTCTCCAACAGGAGTTGTTAAAGGGCCCTTGATACCCACACCAAAATCATTGAATGTTTGAAGTGTTTTGTCAGGAAGCCATTCATTTGTATTATCAAAAGCTTTTTGTCCGGCTAAAACTTCTACCCAATCAATCTTTCTATCGTTTTTGTATGCTTTTTCTACTGCTGCATCGAAAACTTTTTTTGAAGCTGGCCATATATCAATTCCAATTCCATCACCCTCAATAAATGGAACTGTAGGGCTGTCCGTATTAAAAGACTCTCTGGTAGCTTCAATAGCATTTATTAAATCTATTCTCTTAAGATTTTCAACCACTTATTGCTTCTTTCATTGCTTCTCCAATTTCAGTTGGCGTTTTAACCACTGTTGCTCCAGCTGATGTTAATTCTTGAATTTTTACCTTTGCAGTTCCTTTATTTCCTGATACGATTGCTCCAGCATGGCCCATTTTTTTACCAGGTGGAGCAGTTACTCCCGCTATGTAAGATACTACAGGTTTTGAAATATTTTTCTTTATATATTCTGCAGCTTCTTCTTCAGCAGTTCCCCCAATTTCCCCAATCATTACAATTCCATTTGTATCATCATCTTTTTCAAATTTTTCAATCACATCTATAAATGACATTCCCGGAACAGGATCTCCACCTATACCGATACAAGTTGACTGACCAATATTAAGTTTGGTAAGTTCATGAACAGCTTGATAAGTTAAAGTTCCTGATCTAGATACCACTCCGATATTTCCAGGAAGTGTAATTTCATGTGGCATTATTCCTACATTTGCTTTTCCAGGAGATATTAAACCAGGGCAGTTTGGTCCAAGCAATAAGGAATCCGTTTCTTTTTTTAAAATATCATACATTTCTGCCTCATCTTTTGCTGGAATACCTTCGGTTATGCATACAATTAATTTACAACCTCCAAAAGCAGCTTCTAAGACTGCTTCTTTTGCAAAAGAAGGTGGTACAAAAGTTAATGCTACATCTGCTTTTGTTTCTGAAACAGCGTCTTTAATCGTATCAAAAATTGGTATTCCTTCTACATTCTCTCCACCTTTTCCAGGCCTAGTTCCTGCTACTACATTTGTTCCGTAAGCTCTATTCCTAAGTGCATGAAATTGGCCCTCCCTTCCTGTGAGTCCCTGTACAACTACTTTAGAGTTCTCATCTATAAGAATGGACATTTAAGCTCCTCTTTCAACAGCTAATCTTGCCGCAGAATCCATTGATTCTTCGATAAAAATTTTCTCATTTGGATTATTTTTCAGAATTTCTAAACCTTCAGATGAATTTGTACCATCTAATCTGATTACAATTGGCCAGACAAGATCTTTACCTTTTGTAGCTTCTACGATACCTTCAGCTACAAGATCACACCTTGTAATTCCCCCAAAAATATTGATTAACACTGACTTTACATTTTTATCAGCTTCAAGCACTTCTAAAGCTGCACTTACTGTTTCAGCTTTTGCACCACCACCAATATCTAAAAAGTTTGCAGCATTTCCACCATTTTCAGCAACAACATCGAGAGTCGACATAACTAAGCCAGCACCATTTCCAATTATTCCTACTGATCCATCAAGTTTTATAAAATTTAGACCTTTTTCTTTTGCATTTTTTTCAGATTCTGGAATTGGGATTTCTTTTTCAAAATCTTCAAAATATGAATGTTTATACTTTGCATTCATGTCTAGTGCTACTTTTGAATCAAGAGCCATAACGCCGGCATCGGTAATAGCTAATGGATTTACTTCAACAAGGTCACAATCACCTTTGACAAACATAAAAAAAAGATTTTGTATTATATCAGTAATACTTTTTGTATATTCTTGATTTAATTTTGCTTTACCAATAATTTCATGAATAATATCTTCAGTAAGCTCTTCAGATGCTCCTATGTGGTGCTTTATCAAATCATCAGGATTATCTTCAGCAACTTTTTCAATGTCCATTCCCCCTTTGGAGCTCAACATGATTAGATACTTTTTTTCTGATCTGTCTAAAGTAAATGAAATGTAATACTCATCCAAAATTTTTGAAGCTTCTTCAAGTAATAAAATTTCTACAATATGACCCTTAATATCCATCCCCATTATTTCATTTGAATATTTAATAAGCTCTTCATGATTGTTAGCTATCTTTATACCACCAGCTTTTCCTCTTCCTCCTACTTGAACTTGTGCCTTTACAACTATTGGATAATTTAGTTCTACTGATTCTTGAATTTCTATTAGATTTTTTACTAGCTTTGAATTTGGATGTTTGATATCAAATTCTTTATATAACAATTTGCCTTGATATTCAAATAAGTCCATTACTCCCCCACGAAATTATATGATAACACTTCCAACATTAAAGATATCACTCAAATTCTATTGGTGCCCATTCAATATCTAAATGTTTAATGCCGTGTTCATTGCCAAAATCTACAGTAATCTCATTTCCATTTACTTCTTTCACGATTCCCGTTCCGTATTTTTTATGTATTACTTTTTTTCCAATGCTTTCAACAGTCTCTTTAATATCCTGATGTGATTCCTTATTGACATTTAATTGTTTATAAAAGGGTTTTGCTTCATCTAAGAATCTGCTTGGTAAGTAGTAATTCGTTCCACCCCACATTGTTCTTGTATTTGAATATGTTAAATATAGTTTTTGTTCAGCTCTTGTCATTCCAACATAGCAAAGTCTTCTTTCTTCTTGTATCTCAAAATCGGTTTCAGATCTTTGACTTGGAAATATATTTTCTTCCATCCCTGTCATGAACACTGCAGGAAATTCTAACCCTTTTGCATTATGGAGCGTCATCAGTAAAATTTTATCTTCTTGGTTAACATCATCAGATTCAGTAAATAATGCAATCGATTCTAAATAGTCTCTCAAAACGGTAAATGGATCCTCAATATCTTCTTCATAAAGATTTTCAAATTCGAATGCAGAAGTTAATAGTTCATCTAAATTTTCAAGTCTCATTTGTGAATCCAGCGTGCCCTCTTTTATTAATTCGTCTTTATAACCAGTAAGCTCAAGAGTCTTTGTTATTGTTTTTGAAGGGCCTTGCAAAGCAAAAGATTTTAGTTCATTAATAATATCAGTAAAGTTTGTGATCTGTTTTTTTACCCTTTCAGATAAATTAGAAATTTGGTCTAAATTATCAATCGATTTTGAAATTGATAAATTGTTCTTATTTGCAAAATCTCTTAATTTTTGAAGGGTAGATTCTCCTATACCTCTTTTAGGAACATTTAAAACTCTTTCAAATGAAACTGTGTCATCCGGGTTAATTAGATAATTTAAGTAAGATAAAATATCTTTAATTTCTTTCCTGTCATAAAACCTTACGTTACCTACAACTTTGTAATTTAAACTTAGTTTTCTTAACTCTTCTTCGAATAATCTAGATTGATTATTTGTCCTATAAAAAATTGCAATCTCATTAAATTCATCATTATCTAATTTCTTTTTTATCTCTTCAGCTATCCATCTTGATTCATCTCTTTCAGAATTAAATTCAAGCATATTTACATCTAATCCTTCTTCATTTTCAGTCCATAATTTCTTATCTTTTTTTCGTGGGTTGTTTGATATAACTGAGTTTGCAATGTCTAAAATTTTTTGTGACGATCGGTAATTTTTTTCTAATGATATAACTTTTGCATTTTTAAAATCTTTTTCAAATTCTTCAATATTTCTAATATCTGCACCTCTAAATGCATAAATACTCTGATCAGAATCACCTACAACACATATATTTTTATGTTTTGATGACAATAGTTCTATTAAACGATACTGGACCATGTTTGTATCTTGATATTCATCTATCATGATGAATTGAAATTTTGTAGACCAATAATCTAATGATTTATCACTTGTTTCAAGTAGTTCAACTGCTTTAAGTAGGAGATCATCAAAATCCATCGAATTCGCAAGCATTAATTTTTTTTGATAAGCAGAATAAACTTCTGCAACTTTTACATCAAAAAATGATTGTGCAAATTCAACAGCTTCTCCTGGAAGGATTCTTTGATTTTTTAAAGCCGAAATATTTGCTTGTATTCTCTTTGGAGCATATTGTTTTGTGTCTATATCTGACTCTTTCATACAGTTTCTGATTAATTTTGTTGAATCACTTTGGTCATATATTGTGAAGTTATTATTAAAACCAATAAGATGCCCATGTATTCTTAACATTTTGACGCATAGACTATGAAAAGTTGAAATCCATTTTGGAGAGAGTTCAAGATTTAACAAATGACTTATTCTATCTTTCATTTCATTTGCTGCTTTATTTGTAAAAGTAATTGCTAATACATTTTCAAAATTGATCCCATATGTTTTTATTAAATGAGCATATCTATATGTTAAAACCCTTGTCTTGCCCGATCCTGCACCAGCAATTATTAATAAAGGTCCATAGATATTTTCAATTGCTTCTTTTTGTTCATCATTAAGTAACGTCAACCATTCTTCAGGTATTGGTTTTAATTCATTCATAAAAGAAGAAACTAAATTCCTAAAGCTGAGTTAATTTCATCCATTGTTTTTTTTGCAGAATCTTTAACTTCCTCAAGATTATTCTTAATTAATGATGCAATGTCACCATTACTCATTGAGTTATATTTTTCTCTAATTGGTTCTAAGTAACTTATAACGCTTTCGCCAACTTCAATTTTAAATTCTCCATACTTTAGATTCTCAAATTTATTCTCTACTTCTTCATGGGATAAATCGTTAAGAGATGAGTAAATGTCAATTAAATTACTGATACCTTTTTTACTATCAGCATCAAATTTAATTACATCATCAGAATCAGTAACTGATGATTTAAATTTCTTAATAATTTCATCTTTAGAATCATCAAAATATATCGTTCCGTTTAAGTCATCATTACTTTTAGACATTTTATTTTCAGGATGGCGCAAGGACATCAATCTTGCTCCTACTTTTCCTGTTTTTCTTTCTGGCAACGGAAAAACTTCTCCATACGTATTGTTAAATCTCTCAACTATGTTTCTTGTAAGCTCAAGATGTTGAGTCTGATCATCTCCAACGGGAACTTCGTTAGCTTTATGGATTAAAATATCGGCTGCCATCAAAATTGGATAAGTTAGGATTCCAGCATGGTTGCCTAATTGATCTGCCTTTTCTTTAAATTGAGTCATCCTTTGCAACTCCCCAATTTGGCAAAAATTTGATAATATCCAACAGAGTTGCACATGTTCTGAAACATTACTTTGAATATAAATATTGGAATTTTTTAAATTAATTCCAGAAGCAACAAGAACTTTTATAGTTTCAAATATATTTTCTTCCATTGTTTCAGGATTTGGATGTGTAGTCAACGAATGAAGGTCTACAACACAAAAGTAATTTTTATTTTCTTCATTAGACAACTCAACCCAATTATTGATAGCACCTAGTAAATTACCAAGATGAACTTTTCCAGTAGGTTGAATTCCTGAAAAAACTGTTTTCATATGTGCTATTCTAATAAACTAAATCAAAATGGAGTAATTTTATAAAATCCTATTCACCAATGTCTCCATATGCAGGATTAAGAAATATTCTTCTTATTGGATCTCTTTTTGGTTTTCATGGCTTATTGAATAGAAGCTTATTAATAGACAATGTAAATGAAATATTTATTGTTACAGCAAGAATAACGATTGTTGCTTTCTTGTTAGGAATTTATTGTGCAAAAGACTTTATAAAAGAAATCAATATATCTTTTTTTCTTAAAGGAAGTTTGACTGGAATTCTCGCAATTTTTATTCCCGGATGGACATTTATTTATGCTTTAAAACACATTTCTTCTGGATTGCAAAGTATTTTTATATCCACAATTCCTTTATTCACTGTTTTTTGGGTATTTTTATTTTTTAAGGAAGAAAAAATAACAAAATTAAAAATAATATCTGTCTTGGTTGGATTATTAGGATTAGTCTTGCTTTTTCTTTCAGGATCAACAGGACTATCTAATGAAGGCAATCTACTTACTGGCGGGGTGTTAGCATTAATTGGTGTCCAAGGATTAGCACTTAGCAACATAACTAATAAAAAACATTCTCAATATATACCAGCCAAAACTTATTTATTTACACAGTGGCTCGTTGGAGGATTTATATCCATAATTTTATTTTTTATTCTAGGTGGCGAGTTTGAAGTACTAGATTCCTTTAAACTATTTCGACTTATTGGCTTAGTTTTTATCGACATTTTTAACTACTCGTTATTTTTTTATACAATAAAAAGATTGTCAGCAACATTTACTACTTTAGTTGATTATGTAGTGCCAACTGTGGGAATAGCGGTGGGATATCTGTTTTTAGATGAAATTGTAAACAATATTTTTTATGTAACTCTCATGCTTATTTTTATTTCACTTTACCTTGCAGTAAAAGATGAGGCTGAAAGTTTAACCTAAATTTAAATTCAATAAATTTCTTGTCATATGCGCTGTTGCGCCCCAAAGAATCTGATCATTAAACTTAAAAATCCAATCATTATCATAGTTACCCCTAAATTCCCAATTATTTAAATTATCTAAATCTGATATTTTTAGTAAGTAAAAATCTTGAACTTCATGTTTGTTAATTTTTATAGGATTATCAAAACTTTCACAAACAATTGGGAAGACTTTAAATTTATATTCAACAGTATCTACAGGATCTAATACTCCAAAAGGACGAATTGACGATGGATTTAAGAAGAGTTCTTCTTGAACCTCTCTTAAAGCGGTAGTAACTATGTCACTATCAGATTCTTCTTTTTTTCCGCCTGGGAAAGCAATATCTCCTTTGTGAGTTGGTAAATTGTTAGATCTTTTTATATATAAAATTTCTTTTTCACTGTTTATGAGAATTGCAACTGATGCATAATCTTCATCATATATTGGGAAAGGTTTTTCTAAATGTTTGAAATTCAAATTTAACTATCTGATTTTTCTGCAACAAAGTCAATTTCAATTCCTATAGGATTTAACACTTCCCATGCATTAAATTTTGTAGGAGCATCAAAACCAAACCACGTTGTATTTACTTCTGTGATTCCTGAAATGTAAATCTGATCATCTTGCATGTATGCAGTTATAGAAAAAGGAATGCTGACTTCAATATTCCTTATCGTTAAAATTCCAACTACTGTTTCATCAATTTTTGAGTCAAAATTGTTGTTTGGAAGAACTATTTCATCAATCTTATATATTGCACTTGGAAATAATTTAGATTCGAGCCAGTTATTCTTTATTGCGCCATCTCTAATAGAGCTTCCACTTTTTAATGTTGAAAGATCGACAGAAATTAGTAAATTCTTAATGTACAAACAAGAATCAGCCTGTTCGCATTCATCTAGCGAAAGTTCAAAACCACCGTTTATCTGATTTGTTGAACCCTTAACTATCTCGAAATTAGTATTTAAGAAGTCTTTTGGAGCAAGATAGCTTGCTGTACTTTTTTCTTTATTAATTACATAAAGATTATCTTGAAATTTATCTATTTGTTCTATTTCAATTGTTGTAGTTGTTTCATCTTCTTTTGAAATTTGTGTTGTGCTTGTTTGAATATTTTCTGATTCAAAATCAGTTAGAGTAGCATCCTGTTGTGAGCAAGATGCGAAAAGTAAAATTACAATTGCAAGCTTTGAATATTGTTTCATGCATTATATTTTAACTTCTTATAAATGTTAGATTAAATTATGCAGTTGGTAGTAAGAAAGTATTTTCAGGCAATTATTGGTATTACATTAATTGGTGTTGGTGTAGCTTTTAACTATTTAGCAGATTTAGGCTTAGGTCCTTGGGGGGTATTCCACGATGGCATTTCAAAAACTATTGGAATAACATATGGACAAGCAGGAATATTAACATCTTTATTAACTCTTTTTTTATGGATTCCTTTAAAACAAAAGCCTGGAATAGCAACGATATTTGATGCTTTTTGGATAGGACTTACAGCAGATTACATTATTAATTTAATGAATTTTGCTAACTCACTATTTTTTCAATATTTGAGCCTATCAATAGGGATAACACTTATCGGACTAGGTACAGCCATATATGTTGGTGGTGATCTTGGTGCTGGACCAAGAGATGGAGTTATGGTTGGACTCGAAGAAAAAGGTTTAAAAATAGGAACAGCTAGAACGTTTATTGAAGCTGTTGCGTTTACCAGTGGATTTTTTCTTGGAGGTAAGATTGGTATAGCTTCTGTAATTATTGTTTTCTCAGTAGGAAGAGTTGTACAATTTTTTATTCCTTATTTTGATTTAAGAAAAAAATAATAAATACTCATTTCTATTATTCAAGATTATAAAATACCAATATGGTACAAATAAATTTTCTAACAAAATTAAAAACTTTTATCTTGTTTCCAACATTTTTAATTTTATTTGGAATATTGATTTTATTTATTATAGCTACAGTAGCTATCCCAAATGGCAAGCAACTTGCAACAAAATTATATAAATTGTTTGGCTGGATGGGATTAAAAATGGTTGGAATTAATTTAACGGTATCTGGCCTAGAAAAAATAGATAAAAATAAAAGTTATGTTGTTGTAGGAAATCATCCTTCTACCCTAGACATATTCACACATATCTATGGATTGCCGATATCTATTAGATTTTTAACAAAAACTGAACTCTTTAGAATTCCTATTTTTAGTAGAGTGCTTAAAATTCTTGGTTTACCCAGAATAGATCGTGATAGTACTTCATTAGATCTGAATAAAATAAATGATTCAATTCAATCTGTGATTAATGACGGCAATTCGATAATGGTATTTCCAGAAGGAAAAAGAAGTAATCAAAAAAAGTTATTACCTTTTAAAAAGGGGGCTGCACATATTGCTAAAGATTTCAACCTTCCGATTCTTCCAATAGTGAGTCACAATGCTCATAATTTAATGATTAAAGGTAAAGTTTGGTTTATATCAGGCGATATTCATTTAGATGTTTTAGATCCAGTTGAATCTAACGATGATTTAGATATTGATAAAATAACAGAATTATTGTTTGAAAGAATTGACCAAGCTTTAACTGTTGATAAATGAATTTATAAAGGTACGATAACTTGAACTTAATTTCTTATTTGATTCAAAATCATCAACCTTATTTTCCTCATTAAAGAGATAAAATTCATCATAAACATCAAGTCCATAGTTTTTAAGTTGTTCTTTGAGTAAGATAAATGAATTTTTTGCATTATTTCCTTTTCCATCAACTGATGAAACAACTGCAACTGTTTTATTTTTAAATAATTCGTTATATGAATATTTATCAAAACTTAATGAAAGCCAATCTAATATGTTTTTTAAATGTGAAACATAACCACCATTGAACACTGGACTAAAAAGTATGATTTTAGAGCTATTAATTAAATCGTTTCTTACATCGATTACATAATCAGGTTGTTTATCATTGTAATCTTTTAAAAAGGGAATACCTTCATAGAAATGATCATAGAGTGAACAATCAATTTTTAATTCATTAACTAAAAAGTCATCAGTAATATTTGCTATTTTATTATTTTTTGACTCAACGCGTGTTCCAGCTGACAATAATAATATTTTTGACATAGATTAATTATGTTATAAGATACTTTTTATATGGAAACTAATGTTGAAAAATTTGCCAATTTAGATATAAGAGTTGGCGAAATTTTATCAGCGGAAGTTTTTGAGGAAGCCAAAAAACCTGCTTATATTTTAAAAATTGACTTTGGTAAACATATTGGAATAAAAAAAACTAGTGCTCAGATTACTAACTATGACACTAGTGAATTAATCGGTTTCAAAGTTATAGGAATAGTAAATTTAGGTGACAAGCAAATTGGTCCAATTATTAGTCAATGTTTAATACTTGGTTCTACAGATTCTAATGGCGACGTATTGTTGCTAAAACCAAGTGAAGGTTCGATAATAGGTGATAAAGTATCTTAAGAAATTATTGAGTTAAACTTCTCAATATTAAAATTACCAACTCGTTTGTATATTTTTTCACCAGTTGAATCAACTAATACATATGTTGGGGTGTACTTTAAATTATATTTTTGTGTAATTTCTAGATAATCTTTCTTAGAAGCATTCACTGAGACAATTGGTATCTCGGGGTTTAATTTTTTGAATTCATTAACTATGAATTTTGATGCAGTACAACCTAGTCAATAATCGGAATAGAATTCTATTATTGTGTAATCAGAATTTGCAAAATTGTGATCATCTAAGACAAGGCTTCTCTTTGAATTAAAAATATACAATGCAAAAAAAGTTCCTAAAACAAAGAAACTTAATATATAGAGTACGATTGATGGTTCAAAAGCAATAAAAAATATAGCTAGTCCAAATATCCATCCCAGTGGTAAATAAATTAGACTGTATCTATTTATGAACTTTAAAAGTATTTTTTTCATGTAATAACAATCTTTTCACAAATTATACTTTAACTATGGATCTGATTAGCAAACTAAAAAAAAATGGCAACAGAATAACTGAATCAAGAAGCACAATTTGCAATATATTAGAAGAATCAGGACACGAACACTTCACAGCAGAGGAGTTATATAATTTAGCTTTAAAAAAGGTAAAAGATATAGATTTAGCAACTGTTTACAGAACATTGGACATACTTGAGTCGTTAGACATGATTGAGCACTCTCATCAGCAACATGGTTCAGGGATTTATTATTTAAAAAAATATGATAAAAATACTCATATTGTTTGCAAGATTTGCAATGCCATTGAAGATATTTCAGTGAATGTTATGGAATCAGTTGAAAAAATTATTGAAAAAAACTCAATGTATAAATTAACTGATAATCATTTTGTCTACACAGGTATATGCAAGAATTGTAAATAATTATTTTTATTGCAAACCTTTTGCATTAAAATAATACTATGTATCCCACAAGTCACGAACACCACTTATCTCTACATAAAAATTCCCAATTAAATAATGTAAAACCACAACATAAAGTATTAGGATGTTTTCTTATTGTTTTATCAATTGCATTTTCAAATGTTCAAAACAACTTACAAATTGTATCTCACATCGTTATTGTTATGTATATTTTATACCTTTCAAAAAATTCCTTTAAAAACATACTTTAAGAGACTGACTCTTGATATCCCTTTCATTCTGTTTGCATTATTTTTACCTTTTTTAAGTAGTGAGAACAATGACAAAGTTTTTGAAATTTTTTCTTTAAACATTTACCAGACTGGATTAAGTGATATGTTAACTATATTATTTAAAGCAACTCTTGGTCTTACTATTGGAATAGTTCTTACTGCTGTAACTTCAAGTATGGAAATCATTTATGGTCTTCAGAAGTTAAAAGTTCCAAATATTTTAATTGCAATAATGTCATTTACAATTAGATATATTGACGTCTTTATAGATGAGTTTAAAAGGGTAAGAATTTCAATGAAGTCGAGGGGATACTTAGAAAAAGGTTTAAAATCTCTAATCCCTATTGCTTTTGCATCTGGAGCTATGCTAATCCGTGGTTATGAAAGAGGTGAAAGAGTCTATTTGTCAATGATCTCAAGAGGTTTTCAAGGAACAATAGAGTTTAAATCTCGAAGTTATAAAACATCATATAAATTTAGTTTATGTGTTGTATCTTCTTTAGTGATACTTGGTATAGATAAATTATTATGAAAAATTATTTATCTGTAAAAAATTTAAGCTATTCATATCCTGATGGACACTTGGCTCTAAAAAAAATAAGCTTTGATTTGGCAGAAAAAGAATCATTAGCAATATTAGGTCCAAATGGTGCTGGAAAAACTACATTAATTCTTCATCTGAACGGAATACTTGGAACTTTAAATTCAGAAATAAGTGTGGATCAACTCGACTACATTGAAGATAACATTGGCAAGATTAGAAAAACAGTCGGAATTGTATTTCAGGATCCAGATGACCAATTATTTATGCCAACAGTAATTGAAGATGTAATGTTTGGACCTAAAAATTTTGGATTTACCGATGAAGAATCAGAAAGATTAGCACTTGATGCACTTGATAAAGTTAATATGAGTGACTATTTAGATCGACCTCCTCATCATTTAAGTTATGGACAAAAAAGAAAAGTTGCAATTGCAAGTGTTTTAGCATCGAAGCCAAAACTTCTGGTGTTAGATGAACCTGGTTCAAATCTAGATCCATCTTCTCGTAGGGAATTAATTGATATTCTTAATAATTTAGACGTATCTAAAATTCTTGTGACTCATGACCTTCCAATGGCATTAGAAATTTGCAAAAGAAGTATCGTTTTAAATGATGGTGAAGTTACTCGAGATGATCAAACGATCAATATTTTAAATGATGAAAATTTTATGAAGGAAAATCGCTTAGAGCTTCCCTTTGGTTTTGCATTTCATCATTTTGGTGAAGAGTAAGAATTATCTTTTACAAAAGAAACAATTTTCTTTCTTGCATCATAAGCTTCTTGGATTGGAAAAAATTGCCAAGCATGCCAAAGATCATCCCAGATTTGTAATTCGTGCTCGATTTTTTTATTTTTGAGTTTGTTTGAAAACTCAATTGCGTCATTATACAAAAGCTCACTTGAACAAACCTGAATTAATGTGTGTGGAAAATTATCAATATCAGCAAAAACTGGAGAAAGAATTGGATTATTTGGTTTATAATCACCTGAATAATGCTCACCAACCCAATGAACTCCATCAATAGCAAGTAGTATATCTTTATTTCTTAAATATTTTCTGTCTCTTTTCTTGTCAGATAGGTCTAGCCATGGAGACATTAGGACTAATTTATCTGGAGAAATCGTAAATGTATCATCAACTAAAATACCCGTTGCAAGCCCCCCTCCAGCAGACTCACCCATCCATATTGACTGTTTGTTTCCCTCTATTCCAGTAATAAAATTTACTACTTTTTTTGCATCATCATGAGCTGCAGGAAAGTTGAACTCTGGTGTCAATTTATATTCAAAAAAATAAAAAGGCATCTCTAAATCATTTGTAAATTGGGAAACGATGTTTTTATGAGAAGTTACACTGCCCGTATAGTAACCTCCTCCATGAAAATAAATACCGTAAACGTCATCTTTGGCATTTTTTGGAGTAAATTTATAAATTTCTAATTCCGAATTTTCAATTTTTTCAAAATCAACATTTTGATTATATTCAATTAGCCTTGAGCCGGAGTAATCATAGCCAACTCTTGATGTTCTGGCAAAATCTATTCGATCTTGAAAAGTAAATTGACTCTTTGGTTTATTTAGTAATATCCTGTCCCTTAATTTTCTTAATGGAAGAACTGTTTTATATAATTTTGTTCTAAATTGAACAGGTAGCCTTGGAATGTAATCAAGGGTAAATATTTCAAGAATTTTAATTAATAAATTAACCACATATTTAGTATACAATTTTTCAAGAATGAATAAATACCTATAATGGTTTCTATGAAAAAAGTAAAAGGTTCGATTGCCATTCTCGGCTCAGGTGAGACTAGCCCAAATCTAGTTTCAGTACACAGAAAGTTACTTAATAGATTAAGTGATGACGTGTCTGCTTCATTAATTGATACGCCTTTTGGATTTCAAGAAAACGCTGATCAGCTTGTTGAAAAATTAATTGAATTTTATGATGTAAGTTTAAATACAGATATCAAACTTGCTAGTTATAGAACTAAAAAAGATTTTAAATCTGTTGAGTATTTTGAATTTACAAAAATCATCCAGGGTTCAAATTTTATTTTCTCAGGACCAGGAAGTCCAAGTTATGCTTCAAAAAATTGGATAGACACAGATGTTCCAGAAATTTTTAAAGAAAAGCTTATAAATGGAAGCAGCCTTGTATTTGCAAGTGCAGCTGCATCAACTCTTGGAATAAGAACTATTCCAGTTTATGAAATTTACAAGGTAGGAATTGATCCTTATTGGGAAAATGGAATAAATTTACTTGAAGTCTTTGATGTAGATTGTGTTGTAGTTCCTCACTTTAACAATAAAGAAGGGGGCAATCACGATACTAGTATTAGTTACCTTGGACAAAATAGGATGAAAATATTACAGGAAATTAATCCAACGAATATTTTAGGAATTGATGAACATACTGCGTTAATAATTGACGGAGAAGAAGACTCTTTCGAAGTAGAAGGTTTAGGAGAAGTAACTGTCATTAACAAAAATGTCACAAAGAAATTCAAAATTGGAGATAAGTACAATTTAGATGAGCTTAAAGAGCTCTTAAAAAATGATGCCTCCCTTAAAAAAGTAAAAAACGAACCTGATTTGTCGTTAAATGAAGACGCTGAAGATGCTTTGAAAAAAGAAATTGCTGATTTACGAATAGAGATTAATGAAAATAAGAAAAATTCTGAAAATGTTAATAAATTAATAGATAAATTAATAGAGTATAGATTAACACTTCGGTCATTACAAAAATATGAAGAATCAGATGTAGTTAGAGATATATTGACAAATTCAAATATTGAAATTGAAGATAATAAAGAATCTTCAAGTTGGAAATTTAAAGATTAATTGATCCGTATTTTCCTAATATTTTAAATTCTTTTGCAACTTGACCTAAATTATCTTTTAGAAGCTGATCGATTTTTGTATCAGAGTTTTGATAATCGACATAGAACTTATATTCCCATGGGGATCCAAGAATTGGTCTTGATTCTAACTTAGTCAAATTCAATTTAAGTACATCAAAAAACCGTAAGAGCTTTCAACAAAGAACCTGGCTCGTCTTGTGCTACCAGAATCGCTGAACGAAGGTTTTCATCTTCTTTAATCGGTGGTGGCGTCTTTCCAGTTAGAAAAAATCTTGTGTAATTTTCTTCATGATTTGAAATATTTTTTTCAATTATTGTAAATCTTTCATCATTATTAAAATGCTCTCCTGCAATCGCTCCAATCTCTTCTGATTTATTGTTAAGTAAACTTAAAACACCTCCTGCAGTATCAAATACTGGTTGTAATTCTATGTCTAGTTTATTTAAATATTTACTACACTGCTGTAAGGCTTGTGGGTGAGAAATTATCTTTTTCAAATTTTGTTTTTGTGTCCCTGCTAATCCAATTAGGGCATGATTAATTTTCTTTTTAACTTCTAAAAATATTTCAAGTTCGTATTCAATTAAACTTTCATAAGCCTCGATTACAGTTCCAACAAGAGAGTTTTCAATTGGCAAAAGTCCAAAACCATCATTTGAAGCATTTATAGAGACATCTTGAAAAGTTTTACAAGAAATTAATTCTGAATCTGGGAACATTTCAAGTAAAACCGATTCCGAATAAGAACCTTCTGAACCTTGATAATATATTTTTTTATTTTTCATTTAAATAATCTATACCCATCTTATATCCATTAACCCCATGACCTATAAATGATTTCTCGCAAATGTCATTAATTAAATTAGTTTTTCTAAACGATTCACGTTCTTTTATATCACTTATGTGAACTTCAATGATAGGAACTGAAAGAAGTAACAAAGAATCTCTCAATGAAACACTTGTATGGGTGTAGGCACCAGGATTTACGATGACTCCATCAATTTTCTCATTAATTATTTCTTGTATGTAATCACAGATTTCGCCCTCATGATTTGATTGAAAAAAAAACCAGATCATTAGTTTTTTTTGCATGTTCTTCAAGTTCACTAACTAACTCTTGATAAGTTGTAGTGCCATATTTTGAAATTTCTCTCTTACCTAAAAAGTTCAAATTTGGACCATTAATGATTACTATTTTACGCATTGGTTAAAACCTCTAATAAGTCGTTAATCGAAAAGTCAATTAACACTGGCTCTTGAATATTTTTAATAAGAACAAATTTAACAACATCACTTGTCACTTTTTTATCGTTTGAAATTATCTCTTTTAACTCTGATTGATTGCTATTGAAACTGTATTCCGTTTTCATTGACTGTTTGTTTAAAAATGACTTAAATTCATCTCTGATTGAACTATTAAGATTAAATTTACTCTCCGATATTTCAAGCCCTTTTAACATTCCAATTGCAACGGCTTGTCCATGAGAAATAGAATAATTTGAGTCCTTTTCGATCAGATGGCCGATTGTATGGCCTAAGTTTAAAAACATTCTTTCATTACTTTCACGTAAGTCATTTTTTAAAATGTTGTACTTTACTTGAATACTTTTTTTAATTATTTCTTCTAGATTGTTGAGTTTATCTTGGTATATCATTTCAATAATTTCTTTGTCACCTAAAAAGCCTGCCTTTAATGATTCAATAATTCCATTATTTATTTCAATATCTGATAAAGAATCTAAAAACTCTGTACAAATAAATATTTTTTCTGGAATGAAGAATGTACCAATTTGGTTTTTGCCAAATTCATTATTGAACCCTGTTTTTCCTCCATGTGCTGCGTCAACCATACCAAGGAATGTTGAAGGAACCAACGATAAATTTGCTCCTCTTTTAAAGGTGCTTGTAGCAAAACCTACTAGGTCACTCAACACGCCTCCACCTATCCCAATTATTTTTGAACTTCTATCAAGCGACTCTGAAAACATTATTTTCCAAATTTTTTGAATTGTATTTAAATCTTTAGTGGATTCATTAATTTCTATTTCAAAAATCTTAAATTTTGGATCTAGATTAATAATTGAAGACAACTTTGAATCAATAAATATTACATGCTTCTCCTGATTGATAAAATTTTTTAGTTGACTATCAAGATCATCAAATTTATTTGAATAATGTATTTCAGATAACTTCATTTTTTAGCCAACTATTTTTAATTATGATTTCAGCAATATTTTTAATTTTTTTATCCGAAATTTCTAAAATATGATTTGATTGATTGTATAAATCTTCTCTTGATTGAAATAGTTTATAAATTTTTTCTTTTCCTTCTTTTACTAAAGGTCTTTCAGTATTTTGGATCTGATTCCATAAATTTTCAAAAGTATCTTTCAGATAAAAAGTAAATCCGTTATTTTTAAGCTCATCAAATATATTTTTTATTTCTAAAGATCCTCCTCCAAGAGCAACTACAGAATCATTTTTGGGTAACATTTGGAATGTTTCTAATTCGATTTGCCGAAAATATTTTTCGCCTTTTGATTCAAAGATTTTACTTATACTTCCATGTTTCTTTTCTATATCTTCATCTAGATCAAAAGTATTACTTTGAATCTTTTGTCTTATTTTTTTCAATACAGATGTTTTTCCGCAACCCATAAACCCAACGAGGTAAATATTATTATATTTCATATTTCATATTCCAGGTTTTATTATCTAGATCAAACTCGTCTAAATGCAGCTTTGAAATGTTTTCAAAGTTTTTTGTTATTTCTTTTTTGCTATCCCCCCCAGTTTTTATTAGTAAATTCTTAAGAATTTCTAATGCCATTGCGCTCTCAAATATGGGGACAGCTCTTGGGACGGCACAGGTATCAGATCGTTCATATACTGTCTCTGTTTCATTTTTAGTTGATAAATCAATACTTTTGATAGGAGTCAAAGTTGTGCTGATCGGTTTTAAGTAAGCTTTTACAACTATATCCTCCCCATTTGTCATCCCTCCTTCAAAACCTCCTAAATTATTTGATTCTTTTTTAATGTTTTCTTGGTCAAGGAAATACTGATCTTGAACCTCAGTTCCATAATTTTTAGATACTTCTATCCCATTACCAATTTCTACTGCTTTTACACTTTGTATAGACATAAAAATTCGCGCCATATTTGCATCTAATTTTCTATCCCAATGAACGAAACTACCCAGTGTTGGAGGTACGCCTGTTGCAATTGTGGTAATAGAACCTCCAAGAGTATCCTTCTTTTTTCTTGCAAGTTTTATTTCATTTTCCATCTCTTTGGAAATTTTGTCATCTGGACACGACACTGAAGATTCTGTAACTTTATTTTGCAGATTTTTAATGCCATCTGTTCCTTTATATGAATACTCCAGTAATCCAATTCCTGAAACATATCCACAAATATGTATGTCAAAATTTTCAAGTATTTGTGCAGCTATTGCTCCAATTGCACATCTCATTGCAGTTTCCCTGGCACTTGATCTTTCAAGAATTAGGCGAATATCCTTTGCATCATACTTTGCAGTTCCAACTAGGTCAGCATGACCAGGTCTAGGAACTACATATGGATCAATATCTTTATCTTTCCAATTTTTCCAATCGTTGTTCTTTATTTTTAATGTAATTGGTCCACCAGTTGTGAGATTATTAATTATCCCCGAAGAAATCTCTACCTGATCGGATTCAATATTCATTCTTCCACCAGACCCCAAACTTTTTTGTCTACGTTGAAGAAAACTGTCTATGTATTCTTTTGTAACAAGAAAACCTGATGGTAATCCCTCAATTATCCCCGTTAGCTCTGGCCCATGACTCTCGCCTGCAGTTAAAAATCTAATCATTTTTGTTCACCAATAATTTGTATAACTCATCATATATATCTAATACTTGTAAGTTAAGGTTTGTCCATATGTTAAATGATAAGATTGCCTGACATATGAGCATTCCAATACCATTGTATGAATTCACAGAATCAAGTAATGGTTTAAAAAAATTACCAGTATTTCCATATCCTATATTCAAAAATAAATCTAGGTTAGTAAATTTGTTTACATCTAAGTCCAAAGAAAGGTTATTCAAATGTGACATACCAATAGGAGTTGTATTGATAAGAAAATTTATCTCCGATCCAATATCTTCTGCCTCTTTATAAGAAATAGTATCCTCAGTCACATTTCTGCTAGCAATATGCGTACTCGATGAATTACTTGATAATGCATACCTAATTGCTTTTGAGCTTCCACCACTGCCTAAGACAAGTATATTTTTATCTTTCCAATCATAATCTATTTTATTTAAGAAAAATAAGAAGCCTTCATAGTCAGTGTTATAGTATTCAATACTTTCACCACTAGATTTAACAGTATTGATTGCTCCTATTGATTGAGCATGTTCATCTACGATTGAATTTATATTTAATCCTAAAATATTTTCTTTATGTGGGATTGTAATATTGTATCCGTCTAGTCTCTTATTAAGATTGTGAATATTTTTCTCATCTATGTTCTCAATTTTTAATAATTCATAATTACCTTCAAGCTGAGTCATATTTAATAATGATTTGTGAATAAAGGGAGAATATGTCTTTTCAAGGGGCCAACCTAAAACACCAAAATTATTCATTGATCTCAGCTCCTAATTCTTTTAAATCCTCAAAAAAAGAAGGATATGAATCTTTAATGCATTCTTTATTATCAGGGATTATTTTTTTTCCAAGAGCTATATTCGCAATTATTGCTGTCATTGCAATTCTGTGATCATCAAAAGTTTTAATTAAACCATCTCGGAGATCTTGAATGCCTTTAATCTCAAATCCATCATCATAAACTTCAATTTTCCCGCCTAATTCAAGAATAAATTTTTTCATGACATCTAACCTATCTGATTCTTTGACTTTCAGTTCTTCTGCTCCAACAAGTTTTGTAATACCAATAGCTTGGGATGCTAAAAAAGTGAAAATTGGAATTTCATCAATAAAATCGGCCACTTCCTCTTTTGTCACAGTCGTACCATTTAGAGTTGATTTTTTTACCTTAATATCTCCAATTACTTCATTATTTTCTTCATTAATGTTCACAATTTCAATATTTGCACCCATCCTCTTTAAAATCTTTACAAACCCAAGTCTCCTCTCATTAATTAACATATTTTCAAGTATTATTTCTTTTCCTTTGAGCACGCCAAGTGCAATTAGGAATGCTCCTGACGATATATCACCAGGTATTGAAATGTTTAAAGGTTTAAGATTATTTGTTGGAGATACAGTAATAGTGTTACCAAGTCTCAGTATGTTTGCACCCATCGCAATTAACATTCTTTCCGTATGATCTCTTGTGGCAACTGTTTCTTCAATTAACGTTGGTTCACTATGGTACAAAGAGGCAATAATTAATGCGCTTTTAACCTGAGCACTAGGAACAAGAGTATTTTGAAAATTAAATGAATATTCTGATGATTTAAATTTGATTGGAAGAAAAGAATTCTTTATATTAATTGAAGCTCCGTTTTGAACTAACAAATCTGTAATTCTGTTCATTGGTCTTTTATTCAACTGGGGGCTTCCTTTTAGTGTTGACGAAAAATTTTGTTTAGATAATAGACCAATTAATAATCTTGCAGTGGTTCCTGAATTCATGGCATTAAGATCTTTTTTTGGTTCTTTCAGGCCGTTGAGTCCGTTACCAATTATGGAAACTGTATCATTTAACTTGATATCGATACCCATTTGCTCAATTATCTTTAAGGTAGCCTTTGTGTCTTCACTCATTAATAAATTTTGTATATTTGAAGTTCCGTCAGCTAACGCAGCAAATATTATTGCTCGATGAGAAATAGACTTATCTCCAATGAGAGCAACATTACCAGACAATAATCTGCTAAATAATTTTAATTTTAACTTAATGGTCGTTCTCCAAATTTATCTGACAATGCTCTTCTCCATTCCACTGACGAAGTGAGATAATCAATTAACTCATTTTTTTCTTGTAAAGACATCAACGATGATATTTCTTCGATTAGTGCGATAAGAAAATTATTTATATTTTTTGAGTTTGAGTTGTACATGTCTATTATCATCTCTGGGTTTGTCCTTGTAAGCCTTGTTGCCCCATCAAACCCTCCAGCTGCTAATCCCATTATTTCCTCAATTTCATAATCTTTCTTAGCAATACCCACAAGTGCAGAACTTATCAAGTGAGGTAGATGGCTCGTAATCGATAATATCTCATCATGCTTTTTCCTATCAATCCATACTTCTTTACAATCTAAAATATTTATAAACGCTGATGCAATTTCTCTTGCTTTATCATCGGTTGAATTAGTTTCGCAAAGAAGAAATGTTGCATTTTTGTACATTTCTGGATGTGGCTCCCAATTTGTATTATCAGCTAATCCACACATTGGGTGTCCCCCAATTGCAGGAATATTTGAATTGTCCATTAAATCACATATGGACTCTTTGGTACCTCCAATATCAATTATCAGCTCAGATTTATCAATCTCATGTTCTTTTGATAAGAAAGAAATAATATTGTTTATAGGCATCGAAAGAATAGTCAGATCATACTTTTCAGCATTTGACTTAATATTTATACCAAACTCTTCTGCTCTTTTCTCTACATCAGGATTAATATCTTCGCCATAAACATTTAGTCCTTTATTGACTAGATTAATTCCTAAGTTTGCACCCATTAATCCAAGGCCAATTATTTTTATATTTTTGATCATAATGTTAAAGATCGACCCACAACATCAGCCATTAAACTTACTTTCTTACCAAGCTCTACCAACTCTATTGGCGTTAGGGCTTGAGGGCCATCACATAAAGCTTCATCCGGTCTTGGATGAATTTCGATTAATAATCCATCTGCTCCTGCAGCTATTGAAGCTAGTGCAATAGGCGCTACTAAGTTGTTTGCTCCAGTTCCGTGACTTGGATCTGCAATAACAGGTAAATGAGTGTTCATCTTCAAATAAGGTATTGCATTAATGTCAAACGTATTTCTTGTCGCAGTTTCGAAAGTCCTAATTCCTCGCTCGCATAAAATAACATTTTCATTTCCTCTGCTTAATATATATTCAGAAGCTAAAAGCAATTCCTCAAGAGTTGCACTCATACCTCTTTTCAATAAAACAGGAAGCTTCGATTCACCAACAGCTTCTAATAACTTAAAATTTTGCATATTTCTTGCTCCGATTTGAAGAACATCTACATAATTTTCCATCATTTGTAAATGTTGGATATCCATAATTTCACTAAACAAAGGGAGTTTGTGTTTATCAGCTGCCTCTTTCAACAATACTAAGCCTTCTTCTCCTAAACCCTGAAAACTATAAGGTGATGTTCTAGGTTTAAAAGCTCCTCCTCTAAGGCCATTTCCTCCTGCTTGTATTACAGCTTCTGCAGTCTCTAAAGTCTGCTCTCTATATTCGGCACTATCTGGCCCAGCTATAAAAGCAAGTTCTTTACCTCCAATAGTAAGATCTTTTATCTTTATTTCTGTATTTGTATCTTTATATGTTTTACTTGCAAGCTTGTAAGATCTCCCAATTGGGATAACTTCGTGTACGTTGTCAAGTAAACGCATTACACCTCTGTTATCTTCGATAACTTTTCCATGCACTGCAACGACAGTCCTTTCAACACCATAAAGTACTTTTGGCTCATGACCTTGTTCAATAGCTTTTACTTTTACTTTCTCTATATCTTCTTCTGTAGCTGCTTGTTTCATAACTACTATCAATTTGTTCCTCCTAAAAAAAAATCGGGCTTTTGCCCGATTTGACACAATGTAACTTTAGGGCAGCTTATATATGCGCTCTAAAGTAAAAGTATGTGTTAGTTTTCATTGTGGTAATGTTAGCACGTAATTTTCTTTTGGAAAGAATTTTTATCTATCAGGACGTAAATTTTTTGCTTCACCCAAATACACATGATTTGGTTCGATATTATCTTGATATATTACTAAAACTCGAATGCAACCTAATAAATCACCTTCAATGTTTGGTGCTAAAGAATCGAGTGCAGGTATTTGGTCATATCCAAGATCTCTAACTGCTTTGGCCGGGAAAGCAGCATTCAAGTCTTTTGTAACTGTAAATAGTACCGAAACAACTTTAGAAATTACTAAATTGTTTTTTTCTATAATCTCAGTAAATAAAATTTTTGATGATTTTAAAATATTTTCTTCACTGTTTTCAACTGATGCTATTGCACCTCTTATTCCAATCATGACATATAATGATAAAAAAAAAGAGTGGTTTTTGTCCACTCTTTTTTTTAAAATATGATTAAGTTACATCATACCTTCCATGCCGCCCATTCCTCCAGGAGGCATTGGTGGTTCTGGTTCTGGTTCTTCAGCTATTAAAGCTTCCGTTGTCAATACCAGTGAAGCAATTGATGATGCATTCTCAACAGTTGATCTAGTAACTTTCGCTGGATCAATAACTCCATCTTTCACAAGATCTACCATCTCACCATTGGAAGCGTTTAATCCAACATTTCCTTTTGCGTCTTTGACTTTCTCAACCATAACTCCACCCTCAAAGCCAGCATTTTCTGCAATTTGTCTGAGTGGTGCTTCAAGAGCTTTTTTTACAATATTTCTTCCAATGGCTTCACCTTCAGTACCACCAGAAATCTTATCAACTGTATCTTGTGCTCTAATTAAGGTTACTCCTCCACCAGCAACGATACCTTCTTCAACTGCCGCTCTTGTGGCTGCTAAAGCGTCTTCAATTCTCATTTTCTTTTCTTTAAGTTCAACTTCTGTTGCAGCTCCCACTTTAACTTGAGCTACTCCACCTGATAATTTAGCAAGCCTTTCTTGAAGTTTCTCTTTATCCCAGTCTGAATCAGATTCGTCTATTTCAGATTGAATTTGTTTTACTCTTCCTTCAACATCAGCTTTCTTACCTTTTCCATTGACAATTGTTGTGTTATCTTTTTTCACAATAACTTTCTCGGCTTGACCAAGCATATCTACAGTTGTGTTTTCAGTTTTTAAACCAAGTTCTTCTGAAATAACTTCTCCACCTGTAAGAATTGCAATATCTTGAAGCATTGCTTTTCTTCTTTCTCCAAAACCAGGAGCTTTTACAGCAACTGATGTAAATGTTCCTCTAATTTTGTTTACAACAAGAGTAGCTAGTGCTTCTCCTTCAACATCTTCGGAGAGAATAATCAATGGTTTGCCTGAATTCATTACCTTTTCAAGAATTGGTAATAAATCATTTACTGCAGTAATTTTTGAATTCACTATCAATATATACGGATCTTCTAATACAGCTTCTTGTCTATCTGGATCTGTGACAAAGTAAGGTGAAATAAATCCTTTATCGAATTGCATTCCATCAGTAAATTCAAGTTCCATCCCGAATGTTTGACCTTCTTCAACAGTGATTACACCATCTTTTCCAACTTTTTCCATTGCCTCTGCAATAGTTTCTCCGATTTCAGAATCTGCGGCTGAAATTGATGCTACTTGTGCAATTTCGTCTTTACCGCCTATTGATTTGGAAAAACCAGCAATAAATTCTGTAACAGCCTTTGAAGCTTCTAACATGCCTCTTTTGACTTCCATTGGATTAACACCTGCGGAAACAGTTTTCATACCCTCGTTAACCATTGATTGAGCAAGTACTGTTGCAGTCGTAGTGCCATCACCAGCAACATCGTTAGTTTTTGATGCAACTTCTTTGGCTAATTGGGCTCCCATATTTTCATAAGGGTCTTCAAGATCTACTTCCTTTGCAATAGTTACACCATCATTTGTGATAGTTGGTGCTCCCCATTTTTTTTCTAATACTACATTTCGGCCCTTTGGACCAAGAGTTACCTTTACGACATCAGCTAATTTGTTAACACCGTCTTCAAGTCCTTTTCTTGCTTTTTCGTTAAATACTAAAGTCTTTTTTGCCATTATCTTCTCCTATTATTTTCCGACTACTGCGAGAATATCTCTACTTGAAAGAATCAAGTATTCTTCTCCGTCAACTTTAATTTCTGTTCCACCATATTTTGAATAAACAACTTTATCACCTTTTTTCACGTCAGGCTTAATTTTTTCTCCATTGTCATTGGTTTCACCAGGTCCCACAGCAATAACTTCACCTTCTTGAGGTTTTTCTTTTGCTGTATCAGGAATATATATGCCTGATGGAGTTTTCATATCTTCTTCTGATAGTGGTTTTACAACAACCCTATCTCCAAGTGGTTTAAGATTCATAATTATTTTTCTCCTAAAATTTTCTACGTTTTGAATTTAATATGGTTCTGTTTATAAAGGTATTTATTTTCTTAAATTGTTAAGAAATTACTGATGATAGCCTTATATCTTCGATGTTCATTTCATTAGTTGTAAGGTTATTTTTTGCAGCGACACAAATCATTGCAGCATTATCAGTTGATAATTTAGGTGAGGGTAAATAAAGATTTTTATCATTTTTTTCAGCAAAAGTTTGAATTTTTTCACGAAGTCGCGTATTTGCCATTACTCCTCCTCCTCCTGATAAATTAGTTACACCTGTTTCAGTTACAGCTTTTTCATATATATTCATCAAAGAATCAACAATTGCCTCTTGGTATGAAGCGGCAAAATCTTTTTTCAAAAGTTTGTCATCGTCAGTTAGTCCTTGTAAAAAATAAACTGCAGCTGTTTTTAATCCTGAAAAAGAATAATCAAATTTATTTGAAGTCTTTGGTCTAGGAAGGTTAACTTTATCTGGATCACCACCTTTAGATATTTTCTGTATTGCTGGTCCACCAGGAAAACCAAATCCACAAAATCTAGATAATTTATCAAATGCTTCACCTGCTGCATCATCGATTGTTGAACCTAATAAATTATATTTTCCCCATTCTTCTACAAACACAATTTGTGTATGACCACCAGACACAAGTAATGATAAAAATGGTGGGTCCATGTTTGGATGATCAATAAGAGGTGCACTAAGATGACCAACCATATGATCTACTGCATAAAAGGGCTTCTGAAGGGCCCATGCTACTGATTTTGCAAAATTATAGCCCACCACAAGACTGCCTGATAAGCCTGGACCATCAGTGCTTGCTACAATATCAATTTCACCTATATCAATCCCACATTCATTTATTGATGAATGAAAAAGATTTCTTATCATTTCAACATGTGCTCTAGACGCTACTTCAGGAACTACACCACCAAATTTCTCATGAATTTCGACCTGTGATGAAATCTTGTTTGTCAACAAGTCATCGCCTTTCATTAAAGCTATAGCCGTCTCATCACAGCTTGTTTCAAAGCCTAATATGAGTTGTTCATTCTGCATATACTCTTTCCTTTATAAAAATATCTGCATCTTCTGTAACATAATATTTTTTTCTTTTACCAAAATATTTAAAATTGTATTTTTTATATAAACTTTGTGCGGATGTGTTTGATTCTCTTACTTCTAAGATAATTTTTTCATATTTCGAAGTTTCAAAATAGCTTATTAATAGATCCATAAGTTCGGTTGCTACGCCCTTTTTTCTATATTTTTCCAATACACCAATTCCTAGAATCTCAATATCGTGGTGAATAAATTGGATACCCAAATATCCAATGATTTCATTTTCATCTTCATAAATCCAATACTTAAAACTTTTGTCATTTATTTTTTGCTCAATAATGCTGGCATCCCATGACATAGAAAATAATTTTTGCTCTAATTTTGATAACTTAAGGGCTGTCTCAGATGAACAAAATTCTAAACTTTTAATCATAAAGCTTTACATCCCCACTCAAGCTATCTTTTGATAATGTCACATCAGGTTCTCTCATGTACTCAAGGTTTATTTCATTAAAATTAGGATAATCTTTTATTTTTTCACCAACGTTGTAAATATTTTCAGCAGTCACAAATCTTGGCTCAGCTAATTTAGTGTTACTATCAGTGAGAATTTTTTTATTTTCTATGAGATCCCAGTTACCTACTAATAATTTTTTATCAGTATCATCAGAAAGTTTAATTTCTAAGCTTTCAACCGAAATAACTTGAGGATCTGACTCTCGTGTTACTCCACCTGGAACAGGCATATATTCGCAATAAGCAAACTCATTTCGTTTAATATCAATCAACGAGCATATCTTTCTATGACTTGTATGTGCTGCAAATGCAAGAGCATCGAGACCATTTACTGGAATTATAGGGATGCCTAAAACTGCACCAAGTCCTTGAGAAACTGATAAGCCGATTCTTAGTCCTGTGTAATATCCTGGTCCTACGTCAAGATAAAGTGCGCTAAGATCTTTTCTGCTTACCCTTGTTTTATCAAATAATTCATTTATTTGATTAAGTAGTATTCCAGTTGAGCCCCTGTTAGTTTTCGAAACAAAACTAGCAAGTAATTTATCTTCAAAAATTGCTGCAGAAACATATTCACCTGATGTAGAAATTGCTAATTTATACAATTTAAAACCTTACCTTTCTTCTTGAATCGTCAATGATGTCAATATCAACAACTGTCCAATTATTGAGGTTTGAATTAGGAAGTTGATTTGACCATTCAACAAAAAATAAAGTTTTTTCTTCAAACAAAGGAAGATCAAGGTCAATAAATTCTTGGAATGATGAAAGTCTGTAGAGATCAACATGGTAAATACTTAAATCTTCTTTGTGATAATTTTTTACAATATTAAATGTTGGTGAAGTTACATTCTCTTCGATTCCAAGGTAATAAATTATCTTTTTTATTATCGTAGTTTTACCAGCCCCCAAGCTTCCGTTAAATCCAACTACTGAAGGAATTGATAATTTCGTTACAAAATCTTTTGCAAATTCATCTAAGGCTGATTCTTTAAGCTCGATCTCATTCAATTTCAATCCTTTCAAGTCGTTCATTAATGTTTGTAAGGATTTCCCATTCAATAGTATTATTCCATTCTGCAATATCGAAAACTGTAATTTCAAGTTCATTGTTCTCTGAATTTCCCAAAAGAATAACTTCATCATTTATATCTGCTTCAACATCTGTAATGTCATAGAGAATTTGGTCCATGGTAACTCTTCCTATCAGATTACAGTATGTATTGTTAACGATAACTTTCCCATCAGGAAATGTACTCCATGGATATCCATCGCCGTATCCAACAGGAGATACTCCTACAGTTGTATCTCTTTCTAAAGTCAAAGCTTTTCCATAAGAAACTGCTTCTCCCTTTTTTCTGTAGTTAATATTTGATATTCTTGTTTTTATAGCCATTGTGGGTTTAAAATCCTGATTTACTTCTGCCGGTGTTATGTTACACCCGTAAACTGTCAGACC
Organism: uncultured Candidatus Actinomarina sp.; assembly: GCA_902609285.1. Taxonomy (GTDB): domain Bacteria; phylum Actinomycetota; class Acidimicrobiia; order Actinomarinales; family Actinomarinaceae; genus Actinomarina. Next base: position 62,445 of record CACLRL010000005.1, read on the forward strand.
AACTCTTGATAAATTAAATGTTGGATCAAAATTATAAAATGATGATCCAGAATTATCTACGTGTATTAATAAATCATCTAAATCTATATCTTTAATTGTTTCTTTAAATAATTCTATAGATTCTTGTGTTGGTTCTATTTCTTCATCAGCTAATGGAAAATGGGTACATATACCGGCTAGATTTATGGTTTTAGACTTTTTTATTTTGTTGTAAAGGTTTTTAAAATCCTCTGGTTCGCAACCAACCCTGTGCATACCAGTATCTATTTTTATATGGGTGCTAAATTCTTTACCAGATTCTTCTAAACCATCGATAAAAAAATCGTTGTAGACTGTTAAGTCAATATTGTGTCGTTCTATATTGCCTAATTCATCAAGCGATGGCTCGGTAAGTAACAATACTCTAAGTTCATCAGATTGAGCACGTACTTTTATTGCTTCGCTAATAGCTGCTACCGCAAACCATTTAATTCCAGCTTCCATAGCAGTTTTGACAGTCCATTCAATGCCATGACCATAACCATTGGCTTTGACAACTAAGCAAAGTTCTTTATTTGATAATTTTTTTAATACTTCTATATTGTGTAAATAATTTGCCTTATTTACGTATACGTAACCTCTATCCATGTTATTTATTCTACAGTAACTGACTTTGCAAGGTTTCTTGGTTGATCAATTGACTGGCCATTTTTATTTGCGACATGATAAGCAATAAATTGTAAAGGTATAATCGATATCACAGTAGTCAGTATTTCGTTACTATCTGGGAGAGTCACATAATCATTTGATATATTTTCTAGTTTTTCTGACTCACTGTCTCCAATAGCAATAACATATGCTCCCCTTGCAATGACCTCTTGTACATTACTGGTTGTCTTATCGAGCAGATGATTTTGACTAGCAGTAACTACTACAGGAGTTCCGTCTTCTATCAAAGCTAGCGTACCATGCTTAAGTTCTCCTGCTGCCAATGCCTCAGCATGTAGATATGAAATCTCTTTTAATTTTAAGGCGCCTTCAGCTGCCAATGCATAATCCAAGCCTCTTCCAATAAAATAAATGTCATTCTTTTTGTAGATTTTTTCAGTTATCT
>CACLRL010000006.1 GCA_902609285.1 uncultured Candidatus Actinomarina sp.
AAGAAGCTCATCAAGCTTTGGCGATTGCAATGAATCGTATTGGTGCAAAATCTGGATCAGGTGAAGGCGGAGAAGATCCTGAAAGATATGGAACAGAAAAAAATTCTAAAATTAAACAAATTGCTTCAGGAAGGTTTGGTGTAACTCCAGACTATTTGGCATCTGCTGAGGAGTTCCAAATTAAAATGGCTCAAGGTTCAAAACCTGGAGAAGGTGGACAGTTACCTGGATTTAAAGTAGATACGCATATTGCAAAATTAAGACATACTGTAGAAGGTATTACATTGATATCACCTCCACCTCATCATGATATTTATTCTATAGAAGACCTTGCCCAGCTAATTTACGATTTGAAGACATTCAATCCAGATAACCCTGTAAATGTAAAACTTGTTTCTGAACCAGGTGTTGGTGTGATTGCTGTTGGTGTTGCAAAAGCAGGGGCAGACGTAATTACGATTGCAGGAAGTGATGGAGGCACAGGAGCTAGTCCATGGACAAGTATTAAACATGCTGGATCGCCATGGGAGCTTGGATTAAGTGAAACACATCAAGCACTAGTGGAGAATAATATGAGGGATAAAGTACTTCTAGAAGTTGATGGAGGATTAAGATCGCCAAAAGATATTATCATCGCCACTCTTTTAGGTGCCGATAGATATGGATTTGGAACTCTTCCACTCTTAGCATTGGGATGTAAAATGGTTCGCCAGTGTCATGAGAACACATGCCCAGTAGGGATAGCTACCCAAGATGAGAACCTAAGAGCAAAATTTGTTGGGGCACCAGAGCAAGTTATGCAATTATTTAAATTTATAGCTGAAGATATTAAATCATACCTGGATATTTTTAATGTTTCTTCTCTTAATGACCTGATTGGCCACGCTGAATTATTAGGTTTGAAAGTAATGGATAACAATCTTCCAAAGAGTCTTCATAAACTTCTTAGAAATGCTGTTTCAGACAAAAAAAATCCAGGCTTTATTAGGCACGATGAAGGTAGGTTATCTAGACGACTTACTTCTGAGGTCTTGAAAGGACTCAAATCCCAAGAGTCAACTATTATTCAATACCCGATTTCAAATGAAGATAGAAGTATAGGTGCAAGGATTTCAGGTGAAGTGTCAATGCAAAATCTAGGTAAGGAACTTAAAACCAATCCTACGTACATAAGCTTATCGGGTGCTGCGGGACAAAGTTTTGGTTCATTTATTAGAGATGGCATAAATCTTAAACTTATTGGAAGCGCAAACGATTATGTTGGAAAAGGAATGGGTGGAGGTAGCATAACCATTATTCCTCAAGGTACGAAAAATAAAGGTGCGTATCATGCTGCTGGAAATGCTTTACTATATGGAGCCACTGGTGGACAGCTCTATATTTCAGGGAGAGTTGGCCAAAGGTTTGGCGTAAGAAATAGTGGAGGAATAGCAGTTGTCGAGGGTTGTAGCGCCCATGCTGCAGAATACATGACAGGAGGTACTTTAATTATCCTTGGCAGTATCGGATTTAACTTTGGTGCTGGCATGACTGGTGGTAAGGTTACTGTTCTCAAAACACAAAAAAACTTTACACAGTACATCTCAAAATCTGCTCCCGAATATCGTGACATGAACGATATTGATACGCTTGAGTTGAGGGCATTTTTAAACAAACACATTGAACAAACTGACTCCGAGTTAGCAAAAGATATCTTGAAAAAAGAAAAAGATTGGTCAAAAATGTTTGCAGTATTTGGTGGAATTGCCAACGTTACTGAACAGGACATAAACAGAGCGCAAGAGACAATAGAAGCACTAGATTAAAATACTATTTCTTTATACCAAATAAAGTTATACCATTAGATAATGAGCTCAAAAACATCGTTTGAAAACACTGTTATTGATTGGTCTTCAACTATTGACATGATTGATAATGTCAGAATTGATGAATTAGGCGTAAAAGAACGAACATCTTCATTGGCAACCAGGAGTATTAAAAGAGATTCTAAATTAGAAGGACTTAATAAGATCGTTAGCATGTGTGATCTTACAACATTAGAAGGAGAAGATACTGAAGGTAAAATTGCTCAGATGTCATCAAAAGCAATGACACCCGATCCTAGTGATACTAATGTTCCCAATGCAGCTGCTGTTTGCGTTTATCCCTCTTTAGTTTCAACGGCTAAAAATATAGTCAGAGATTCAAATGTTAAAGTAGCATCTGTATCGTCATATTTTCCAAGTGGACAAGCACCATTGGAATCTAAAATTGCTGATACTCAGTTCGCAATTAATGAAGGAGCTGATGAAATTGATATTGTTATTAATCGAAAAGCTTTTTTCGAAGGTGATTTTAGAAAAGTCTATGATGAAATTGTTTCTTTAAAAGAGATTTGTGGAGATATTGATTTAAAAACGATATTAGAAGTTGGGGAACTAGAAACTTATGAAAACATTAAAAAAGCAAGTCTTATTGCACTAAGCGCTGGCTCAGATTTCATAAAAACCTCAACAGGAAAAATATATAGTGGAGCCTCAAGAGAAGCATGTCTAGTTATGGCAAGAGCAGTTAGAGAATTTGCCGATAGTGGTTATGGAGTGAAGGGTATAAAAGTCGCAGGAGGTATAAGAGATTCTAAAGATGCGATTCGCTATCTAGTAATTATCAATGAAGAATTGGGAACTGAGTGGTTAACCCCAGAATATTTTAGATTTGGAGCATCAAGTCTATTAGATGATGTATTGAAACAAATAAAAAAAATAAAAACGAATTCATATCAATCAAGTTATTATTTTCCAAGGGGCTAAATTATGAATAGTTGGCAATACTCAGAATCAATCGAATCAGAAAAAATTGTTAATATTGAAAAAAAATATGGAAATTTTATTGACGGAAAATTTGTCACTCCAAAATCAAAACAATATATCGATACTATTTCTCCTTCAACTGAGAAAATTTTATCTTCTATTTCAATTGGAAATCAACAAGATGTTGATTACGCAGTAGTATCAGCAAAAGAAGGGTTGAAAAAGTGGAGTAAAACTGCTCCTTCAGAAAGAGCAAAATATTTATTCAAACTTGCGAGATTGATTCAAGAAAGATCAAGAGAATTTGCTGTATTGGAAAGCTTAGATGGAGGTAAGCCGATAAAAGAATCAAGAGACTTTGATCTTCCACAAGTTGCTCAAAACTTCTTCTACTATGCTGGATGGGCTGACAAGCTGGATATTGCTTGGGGTAACGAGAAATATAAACCTTATGGAGTTGTAGGACAAATTATCCCATGGAACTTCCCGCTTTTGATGTTGTCATGGAAAGTAGCTCCAGCTTTAGCAACTGGTAATACAGTTGTTTTAAAGCCAGCTGAGACAACACCTCTTACTGCTTTATTATTTGCTGAATTATGCGAAGAAGTAGGTCTTCCAGATGGGGTTTTTAATTTAGTAACTGGTGATGGGTCTACAGGATCACATCTTGTAAACCATAAAGATATTAAAAAAATTGCTTTTACTGGCTCTACTGGCGTAGGTAAATATATCCAAAAATCTCTGGCTGGTAGAGACGTTGGTTTGACTTTGGAGCTTGGCGGAAAAGCAGCAAATATCGTTTATAGTGATGCAGCTTTAGATGAAGCAGTCGAGGGAGTTGTTAACGGTATATTTTTTAATCAAGGACATGTTTGTTGTGCAGGAAGTAGATTACTTGTTCAAGAGGATATTGAAGAAAAATTTATTAAAAAACTAGAAAAGAGAATGCAGACATTAAATGTTGGCAATCCATTAGATAAAAATACTGATGTAGGTGCTATAAATTCAAAAGATCAATTAGATAAGATTGAAAAATTGGTAAATGAAGGTATTGCAGATGGTGGAGATTTATACCAAATTGAATGTGAACTTCCTAAAAATGGATTTTGGTTTAAGCCAAGTTTATTTACAAGCGTTCAGGCAAATTATAAAATCGCAACTGAAGAGATATTTGGACCTGTTCTTACTACTTTAACTTTTAGAACTCCAGAAGAAGCTGTTGAGATTGCTAACAATACTGAATATGGTCTTTCTGCAGGTATCTGGACCGAAAAAGGTTCAAAAATATTATGGACTGCCGATAGGCTCGAAGCAGGAGTAATTTGGGCAAATACATTCAATAAATTTGATCCAGCATCACCTTTTGGTGGTTATAAAGAATCAGGCTTTGGTAGGGAAGGAGGAAGGCATGGTCTTCTTTCATACTTAAAGGTGTCATCATGACAGACGTAAAAAAAACGTATAAAAATTATGTTCATGGTAAATTCGTTAGATCTGAATCTGGAAAAGTTTATTCAATTGATTTAAAAGATGAAAAATATGAGATTCCTTTAACTTCAAAAAAAGATTTAAGGGATGCGGTTACATCTTCTAAAGAAGGATTTAAAAATTGGAACCAATTAACGATGTATAATAGATCTCAAATTCTCTACAGATTATCAGAAATGATTGAGGGAAATAAAGATAGTTATATTTCTTTATTACAAGATCATGGATTATCTAAACTTGATTCAAAAAATGATATCAATCATGCAATAGAGACAATCGTTTGGTATGCAGGTTTTGTTGATAAATGGGAGCAATTAACTGGTAATCTGAACCCTGTAGCTGGTCAATATTTCAACATTTCTCATCAGGAAGCTATTGGTGTTACATTTACGCTAAGTCCAAATTCAATGTCACTAAATGAATTAGTAAAATCAATTCTTCCTGCATTGACTGTTGGTTGCTCTGTTATCAATTTTTCAGATAAAAATGCTGTCATTGCATTGAAGTTATCTGAGGAAGTTAACAATTCTGACTTTCCATCAGGCAGCATCAATCTTATATCAGGTAAATTTGAAAATATTATTGAAGACGTTGGAGGTCATGTTGAGATTAAACATGCAGCAATTTATGAGGATATTTCAAAAAAATCAAAAGAGGTTCTTGGTCAAAAAGGATCGGAATCTATCAAAAGGATTTCTTTACTACCTTCAATGAGTGGGTTAAGCTCAATTCTCCCTTTTATTGAAACAAAAACAGTTTGGCACCCCAAAGGTAAATAAACTGTCTTACCTTCAATGTAAAATTTTATTATTACTCATTAACCCTGTTTAAGCTGTCTTGTTTGACAAGACAGCTTATTCATATAACTTGTTATTATTACATGATGATTGAAGAGGACCTCGAAGATACATTAGAAAATGAAGGAATGCCGGTACCAAATGTATGGGTTGAGCTTGAAGGTGAGTTTTTAGATTTTGATAAAGATAATGAAACATTGAAATGTAAATTTCCTGTTCGTGAAAGATACTTCAATCCTCTACCAACGACGCTTGGAGGAATTATAGATTCTTGGATAGATATTACGATGGGTCCTCTAACTGTTTTACTTGGTCAGAAAGCAGTTAATAAGAATTTCTCAATAAAATATTTAAAACCTGTTGGACCATCTATAAAATATGTCACTGCAGTCGCATGGAGAGAAAGTATTGATGGTCGAAATAGTCTATATAAGGGAGAACTTTATTTAGATAATGGCGACCTGGCTGCGGTTGCTGAATCAGAATTTGTAGAAATAAGAAAATCTTAGGTTCTCGAATACATAAAAGCAGAAGATAATATAACGCCCATTCCTACAAACTGAATTGAATTAGTTATCTCATTTAAAAACTGATAACCAAAGAAAATAGAAAATATTGGAATCATATAGACAATAAATGAGCTAGATATTCTCCCAACACTTTCTAACAATTTATAATATGTCAAAAATGCGATCCCAGTACCACCAATTCCCAATATGAGCATTGGGATCAATGAAACTTCAACAGTTGGTATTTTAAAGGATGCAGTCGTCCCAAGCATTATTAGTGAGAGAAGGAGTGCATATCTTATTACAATTTTTATAACAATTAATGAATCATATTTTTTTATCAATGGCTCAACCATATTTACTGCAATTCCATATGATATTGAGGCAATCAATGCGTAAAGAAAACCAATCTCAAACGATATATCATTGATTCCTTCACTTAAAGAAATAAGCCCCACCCCAATAAAACCTGTGACTATATAGAAAATCTGAATCTTTGTTACTTTCAATTTGTAAAATACAACAGCAATAAAAGCAACAAAAATTGGAGTCGAACCATTGATCAATCCTGCTAATGAAGATGTTATGGTTTGTTCAGCAATGCCGAACATATAAAAAGGAAGTGCCATCCAAAAAAATGAAATTATAAATATTTTTACATGGTCTTCTTTTACAATATTTTCTTTGGCCCTAACAAATATATTTATGAATAAAGCTCCAATTAAAATTCTGTAGATAGCTATATCTGATGGATTAAGTTCTTCTAGTGAATACTTAATCATTAAAAATGAGGATCCCCAAATTGAAGATGTTACGATAGCTAATAAAAAATTTTTAAAATTCACAAGCTTCGAAGCTTAACATAGATTCCTTATTAGTTTGGAGCCACCCCCAACAGGGTAGTTGAATAGTGTCAGTGGTTCAGACTTACACAAAAGCGGCTCCAATGTAAGTTTAGATGATAGATATTTTAGATTATTTGATCAGTGACAATTTCTATATTATTTGAAAACTTTTTTAGAGAGTTAATTGGTAAATTATTATCAGCATTCACAGATTTAAGAATATCGTTCTTGTTTTTTCCAGTAGCCAAAATAAAAATTTTATCTATTTTTCCAAGCAATTTAAACGTCGCAGTCACTCTCCATTTTGTTTTTATGTTTACTTCATTAGCGACATATAGGGATTCTTTCTCCATTGTTGCTTCTGAATTTGGGAACAAGGAAGCAATGTGACCATCTTGACCTAATCCAAGAATCGCAACATTGTAATTCTTGATTTTGTCTTTAATTTTTTTTTCATAAATTTCTGCATCCAATTGTGGGCTATCACCGCTGAAGTCAAACTTTAAAACTTCTGCCTGCGTTGGTTCAAAGTAGGAATTTATTAAATTCTGGTTTGATAAATCATCTTTAGCTTCTACCCACCTGTCATCGACTGTCCAAATAATTGTTTGGGATAAGTTATTAAAAGTTTCTGACATTATTGAATATGCAAATCGTGGTGTTTCACCGCCAGATAATCCAAGAGAAAATGCTCCATCTGAATTTTCAATTAAATCTTTAATGTGATTTACAACATAGATTGAAGCACTTTCATGATTATTTTCTGAATGAATATTTATATCTCGAGCCATAAAAAAATTGTTACACTTCAAACTTCAAGTAATATCAATGATAGTGGAAAAACAAATATCAATAGAAGGTAACCATAAATTAAGTGGTGAAATAACAGTAAAAGGTGCCAAAAATGCTGTTTTAAAAGAAATGATTCTACCAATTCTTTGCGAGGGTGATTATGTCCTTAGTAATGTTCCTTTGATTGCTGATGTATCTTACATGCAGGAAGTTTTAAATGTACTTGGTATTGAATCAAAATTTTTAGATAATAATTTAGCAATTTCTTCCCCATCACAAATTGGAATAGAAGCTCCATATGAAATAGTTCAAAAAATGAGGGCTTCAATAATTATCCTTGGCCCACTATTAGCTAGGCAAGGGGAGGCAAGAATTGCTTTTCCGGGAGGAGATCAACTAGGACCTAGACCCGTCCAAATGCATTTGGATGCTTTAGAAAAAATGGGAGCAAGGTTTGAATTAAATCATGGCGTTTTAATTGGAACTTCAGATGGGCTTAAAGGAGTTGAGGTAAATCTTCCATACGCTTCCGTGGGAGCTACGGAAAACACCTTGTTGGCTGCAGTACTAGCAGAAGGAAAGACAGTAATTGAAAATGCAGCTAGGGAACCAGAGATTGTTGATATTGTAAATATGTTGACAAAAATGGGTGCAAATATTTCTGGTGCAGGCACAAGTGAAATAATAATTGAAGGCGTTGAGAGATTAAAACCAACAAACCATGAAGTCATAGGTGACAGAGTAGCGGCAGGCACATTTCTCGCAGCAATTTTTTCTACTAGGGGCTCTGGAAAAGTAATAGGTATAAATCCCGAACATTTACCGATGGAGTTAAAAAAGCTAAAAGAGATGGGAGCAATTATAGATCTTAAAGAAAATTCTATTTCAGTTGAATATGATGACGGCATAAATTCTATCGAACTTGCAACTTTGCCATTTCCTGGTGTAGCTACAGATCTTCAACCTATTTTTGGTTCTGCTTTACTTCAAGCTGAGGGTACATCAATATTAACCGAAAATGTTTATGATCAAAGATTTCAATGGATACCAGAAGTTCAGAGAATGGGTGCGAATATTCAAACTGGATGGCAACATGCAATGATAAAGGGAGTAAGGAATCTCTCTGGAGCTCCAGTGCAAGCTACTGACATTAGAACAGGAGCAAGCCTAATTATTGCTGCTTTACAAGCAGATGGAATATCTTCTATAAGTGGAGTAGATCATGTAAATAGGGGTTATGAGAATATCGTTGATTCTTTGAGTTTATTAGGATCAACAATCGAATATACTAATAATTATGAGTGATCAAGGTATCAATTTTCCATCATTTAAAGAAAGACCTGAAAAGGTTGATATTGACATGGATATTTTGAATGACACTATCGAATATATAAGACCAGCAGTTCAAGCAGATGGTGGTGATATTAAATTATCTTCAGTTGAAGATGGTGTTGTCAATATTGAAATGTTGGGTGCTTGTCAGGGATGCCCTTTATCAATTGCAACATTAAAAAGTGGTATCGAAAGAATTTTAATGGATAAAGTGCCTGGTGTTGAACAGGTAATAGCTACTTAAATTTTTTATTTTACGGTATATCTACTGTAAAAATTTAAACCGACCAATCTATTTTCTGCAACTAGAGGTTCTATTTCATACTCAATTCCATTAAAAACTAGTATTCCTCCATAATCATTAGGATCAAGAATTTCATTATACAAGCCAAGCCCAGCAAGTATTTCTTCTCTCCCATCTTTGTCAGCAGTATCATCTGATATTGCGATGATTAGCAATAGAAATAATTTTGTTTGTTGAGTTGTGGCTTGATCATTTGTTGTTGGAGCAAAAAACTTAACAGTTCTTACTATCTCATTTTCAACATCTAAATTTAATATAAATACATTATCACCTACAGAGGCATCACCCCATTTATATACAAGTTCCTCTTGATCAAAGGATGACCATTTAACCTCATCAGGATCAATCGAAAAAAACAATATCGTATCTTCATCATTTGAAATAGAATTAACAATGCTATTCCATGTAGAAACAAAGGTCTCTGGTGATTTACCTAATGCTGAGGACCAAGGCTCAAGAGTAGACTCAATTGTTGTTTGTACATTATCGTTCTCTTCATTTTCAATCGATGTAACTTCATCAGAAGCACATGACAAAAACACAAATAAAAAAATAATTAATCTTTGTAGCTTCATTTCTCAATAATTTCCTTTAAATTTTTCAAGTTTTTTTTCCAAATAAATTCAATAATTGGCTTTCCGAAAATTTCACCGATTGGTCCAGCAAGATAATATGGAAATTTAAGTGTTTCAACCCATTTGAATTTTGTAATGTTTTCTGATATTTCTTCAAATTGCATTTCACCCTTACCTGTAACTATACCGATATGTTCAACCCCAATTGATTTTTTTTCTTCCCATTTGGTAAATATCATATAATCATAAAGTTTAATTGGGCCTATTTTTGTTAACACTTTAATTTCAGTTCCTACACCTGATTTAGTAGTGCTCTGAAAGTTTATTTCCTCAGCATCATTCATCCAATTTGAGTGATTTTCTATAATTGAAACTTCACTCCATACATCATCGATTGAAGCATTTATTTTAGTCTCTACTGCTATTGTTTTACTCATTGTGTGTTTTACAATAATAGTTCCTCACTAAAATAATTGAGTATGAAAAATAAAGAGTATTTATATTTAGACCACGCAGCATCAACTCCGATGCGTAAGTCTGCTATCACAGAATATGTAAATGCGGAAAGCTTTGGGTTCGCAAATTCTTCAGGAGGTCACAAACTATCCAGAGACTCTAAAAATTTGTTAGAAGATTCTAGAGAAAAGATCGCTTCACTACTTGAAGTTGCTCCTGGAGAAATAATTTTCACAAGTGGGGGAACAGAAGCTGACAACTGGACAATAAAGTCATTATTTGGAGCCACTATATCTGATGAAAATCTTGTTACTTCAAATATAGAGCATGAAGCTGTTCTTGCATCTGCAGAATGGGTTTCTTCACTTGGTCATGATGTAAATTATGCAAAAGCAAATAAAAAAGGCATAGTAGAAGAAGATGAATTTCTTAGCCATATAAATGAGAAAACAATTGTTGCATCGTTGATGTGGGGAAATAATGAAACTGGAGTAATTCAACCAATAAAAAAATTATCCAAATCTATAAAGTCACTAAATTCAACAACTCTATTTCATTCAGATGTAGTTCAAGGAATTATCTCTGAAAATATTAATTTTCATAATTCTGGTATTGAAAGTGCCGCAATATCTGCTCATAAAATTGGCGGACCTAAAGGTGTTGGAGCAATGTTCATTAATAGTAAATATAAATTACCAAGTTTTTTACACGGTGGTAAACAAGAGCTAGAAAGAAGGGCTGGTACAGTCGATGTTCCAGGCATAGCTTCTTTTGCAGCAGCACTGGAGGAACAACAAAATAAATTTGATGATGAAGTAGGAATGATGAAAGAAGAAAGAGATATCTTTGAAAATAAATTAAAAAACTCATTAGAAGTTGTTATTGTTGGAGACTCCATTGACAGGCTTCCTCATATAAGCAATATTCAATTTGCTGACACTAACTCTGAAGTACTCTTGATAGAGCTTGATTTAAATGGGCTTGGTGTATCGAGAGGATCTGCTTGTGCAAGTGGTGCTCAGAAACCATCTCATGTTCTTGAGGCGATGAATGTAGATGAAAAATTTATAAACAATCATTTAAGATTCAGCTTTGGTTGGTCAAATCAAAAAGGTGACGGTTCTAAGGCAGCAGATATTGTTATCAAAGCAGTTCAAGGTATGAAATGAGAATTTTAGTAGCAATGAGCGGCGGTGTTGATTCATCTGTTGTAGCTGCACTTTTAAAAGAACAAGGTCATGAAGTCATTGGAGTAACAATGAAACTTTGGGAGGGACCTGAAGGAGAAATGCCTGAAACAGGGTGCTGTACCGCATCTGATAGCGAAGATGCAAGAAAAGTTGCCTCAAAGCTAGATATTCCATATTATGTATTGGACTATACAGAATCTTTTTCTAAAAATGTTGTAGATAATTTTATTGATATGTATGCACAGGGCCTTACACCAAATCCATGTGTTGAATGTAATAGATCTGTAAAATTTGACCATTTTTTAAATCAAGCCAAAAAGCTTAATTGTGAAAAAGTAGCAACAGGGCACTATGCAAAAATAATTAAAAATGAAAATTTTTATGAATTACATAAAGCGGATTATCTTGATAAGGACCAGTCTTATGTATTGCATATGCTTAAGTCGAAAGATCTAGAAAATATATTATTTCCATTAGGTGAAATTTCTAAGCCAGAAGTTAGACAAATTGCCGCCCGTCTTGGTCTAAAAACGGCATTTAAAAAAGACAGTCAAGATATATGTTTTGTTGGAAAGAAAGATTACCGATCATTTGTAGAAAAGAGAATAGACTTAACTTCTGCAGGAGAAATTTTTGATGTCAATGGTAATAAGGTTGGTAATCACAATGGAATTCATGAATTTACAGTTGGTCAAAGAAAAGGCCTCCCTGGGGGGCAAGCTACACCCAGATATGTAACTAAAATAAACGTACAAAATAAAAATGTAATAATTGGTGAGCATAAAGACCTCCTAGTTGAATCCTTTATCATTGAAGACGTTTCGATCGTTAAAGATATTGAGTATGATAATTTGACTGTGCAGACAAGATATAACTCAGAAGACCTGAATTGCAAAATTAACAAAATATCTGACAATGAATTGCTAGTTGAACTAATAGAGCCAGCTTCAAGCATAGCACCAGGTCAGTTTGGTGTTCTTTTTAGTGGAACCAAGGTTATAGGCGGAGGAAGAATAAGTTCTAAATTATTGGAGTCTGCTTGATGAATCTTAAAGAGGTAAAAGCGCTAATAGATCAATTGTCGAAGGCTGAACATGCTTATTATGTTTTGAATAAACCAATAATGTCTGATGGTGAATACGACCAATTATTTAATTCACTGAAAAAAATTGAAGAAGATAATCCAGAATTGCTTATGGAGGACTCACCAACCCAAAGGGTTACAGAGACTCCAAGTGATGCCTTTGAATCAGTTGAGCATCAAGGAAGAATGTATAGCTTAGATAATATAGAAAATAGCAAAGATCTAGAAAAGTGGTTTGAGCGATTAGAAAAAATAACTGATTCAGCAATATACCCGATTACGATTGAACCAAAAATTGATGGCCTAGCTATTTCTCTGATTTATGTAGATGGCCTTTTGAAAAGAGGACTTACAAGAGGTGATGGAGTTGTTGGTGAAGATGTTACCCACAATGTCAAAACAATTAGAAATATTCCATTAAGACTGAATGAAAATGTAAAGGGAACAGTTGAAATCAGAGGTGAAGTTTATATGCCTACAGATAGTTTTAATAATCTAAACAAACAAAGAAAAGAGGATTCTGCAACTTTAAATTTACTTAAAGAAAAAAACAAAGCTGATTTATCTGAGGATGAAAAAAATAATTTACAAAGAATTAGAAAAGAAGGCACAAATATTTTTATAAATTCAAGGAATGCGGCTGCTGGATCTTTACGTCAGAAAGATGCTTCAATTACTTCAACAAGGGATTTAAGACTTCTTGCATATCAACTAATTTATCATGATAAAGAGGTTCAAAATCAATTCCATTCAAAAAATAATGACTTTATGGGAGTACTTGGATTTGAGACAAACAACATTAAAATTTCTAATTCTCAAAAAGAAATAGAGAAAAATATAGATGTTATAAAAGATTTAAGAAACAAATATCTTTATCAAATAGATGGAGCTGTTTTAAAAGTAGATTCTCTACAAACTCAAGACGAATTAGGATTTACTTCAAAATCTCCTAGATGGGCAGTAGCCTTTAAGTTTCCCTCTGAAGAACAAACAACGGTATTAAAAGACATAAAATTACAAACTGGTAGGACAGGGGCCATTACTCCAGTAGCAGTATTAGAACCAGTGATAGTAGGGGGAGCAAGGGTTTCATCTGCCACACTTCATAATCCAGATGAAATAAAAAGAAAAGATTTACGAATAAATGACCATGTAATTGTAAGAAGAGCAGGTGACGTTATTCCAGAAGTTGTTGCTCCTATAAAAGAAAGAAGAGATGGAAATCAGGATATATGGGAATTACCTAAAGAATGTCCTTGTGGAGAGTCAAGTATTGGATACTTTGAAGATGAAAAAGTTCCACGATGCAAAAAAAAATTATCTTGTAATATAGCTCAAAAAGAGTCCATTATTTTTTTTGGTTCTAAATCTGGTCTTGATATCGATGGGCTTGGTAAGGAAACGGTAGATACTTTATTAGAAAAAAAACTTATTAAAGGCATTGGAGACCTCTACAAACTAGATTTTAATGATTTAATTGATTTGCCATCATGGGAAGAGAAAAAAACAACAAACTTACTTTCTGCGTTAAAAAAATCAGTCGAAACGTCTCCAGAAAGTTTACTTACTGCATTGGGCATAAGATTTGTTGGCAAAAGAACTGCTCAAACGCTAATAAAAAACTTCAATTCAATCGATGGTATTTTGGATGCCGAGAGAGACAATATAGAGAATATACATGGTATTTCAAAAAGTGTTTCAGAGTCTATTTTTGAATGGAAATCAAACAAAAACAATATTGATCTAATAGAGACATTAAAAGACAATGGATTTAAATTTGATAAAAAAAACACATCCTCAAACAGTTTTCTTGCTGGTAATACATTTGTTATTACAGGAACGCTTGAGGCATATACGAGACAAGAAATTGTAGATTTAATCGAAAATTTAGGAGGGACTGTAACTACGACAGTTTCAAAAAATACGAATTACTTGATATATGGTTCTAATCCTGGTTCAAAATATGATAAAGCTAATTCTTTAAATATAGATTTGTTAGATGAAGTGAATTTTAAAGATTTAATTAGTAAGTATAAAAAATCCAGCTGAATTCTCCCACATCCGGAAGCCCAGTTACTTTTGACCATTGTATTGTTACAGTATGTTTTCCTGCTATCCAAGATTCAAAAGATTTGTTTGGCCCTGGACGCCAAGTAAACATCCCAATAGCATCTTGAAACAGTATCTCTGACTCGGGAATTATATAATTATCTACTATTAGTGTAATTTCATAACCTACTGGTAAATCAACTCTAATGCTTGACTGTTGTGGTACTTGATCATTTGGTAATGGGTATATTTCTTCAACGACTTGAGGTAATTCAACAACTTCTGAGTTATTGATCGAAAAAGTAACTCCATAATAAATAACAAAAATTAACAACCCTGTTAATAAAAGAATAATAAATCTATAAGTGTTCTTATTCATACATTAAAATACTATCTAATAACTAAAAAGAGACCAATATGAATATCGAAAAATTTGAAAATAGTGTTGAAAATATAGACTTAGACAATATTACTCAAGATGATGTTGATCTTATAAAGGAAATAATTCAAAAACTAGATAATGGTGAAATAAGAGTTGTTGAAAAAAATGATAATGAGTGGGTAGTTAATGAATGGGTTAAGAAATCAATTTCTTTATACTTTTCGTTCCAGAACTTAAAAGTAATCGAGTCTGGCGATGTAATCTACTTTGATAAACTCGAACCCAAAAAAAATTATGAAAGTTTAAAAATTAGAGTTGTTCCTCCTGGGATTGTAAGATATGGAGCATTCTGTGAACCCGGTGTTGTAGTCATGCCAGGTTTTGTAAATATAGGTGCTTATGTGAGTTCAGGAACAATGGTTGATACGTGGGCAACAGTTGGGTCGTGTGCATATATAGGAAAAAATGTTCATTTATCAGGTGGTGTGGGTATTGGTGGTGTACTCGAACCTCCATCAGCTATGCCAGTAATAATTGAGGACGAAGCATTCATTGGTTCAAGAGCAATTATTGTTGAAGGGGTCAGAATTGGAAAAGGTGCTGTAATCGGCGCTAATGTTACTATCACATCCTCAACACCTATTATCGATGTATCGGGTGAAGAACCAATCGAATATAAAGGAGTAGTTCCAGAAAATTCTGTTGTCATTCCTGGTACAAGACCAAAGACATTCCCGAGTGGCGAGTATGATGTTCAATGTGCGTTAATAATTGGAAAAAGAAAAGAATCAACAAATGAAAAGACTTCACTCAATGAAGCACTGAGGACATTTGGAGTAGACGTTTGAATCTAAACGAATTAACTCAAAAATTAATTGATATTGAATCTGTTACTGGAAATGAAAATGAAGTAATAAATTTCATTGAAAAGTATCTAAATGATGAAGGATACGATGGTGAAATATTTAGAAATGAGGGGGGACTAATTGTTTCCTCACCTATCTCAAATCCAAAAATTGCTTTGGTTGGACATCTTGATACTGTGCCAATTGATGAGAATCAAAAAGTAGTCCTCGATGAGGAAAATATTTATGGCAGAGGTTCTGTAGATATGAAAGCGGGAGTTGCAGTTATGATGAAAACCCTTCTGGATAAGAATAAGGATGTTATGGGTGTTTTTTATACTGCTGAAGAAGGCTCTTCTGAGCAAAATGGTCTAAATTTTTTGATGGATATACTAAAAAAAGACTTTTCCATAGAGCTTGCGATAGTGATGGAACCAAGCAGCTTGGAATGTCAATTAGGTTGCAATGGATCATTAAATGCCAATTTAGATCTTGTTGGTGTTTCAAGTCATTCTGCGAGGCCTTGGATGGGTGAAAATCCTTTTTTTAAACTAAATAAAGTTGCGGATTATCTATCTGAAAATGAAATAAAAGATTTTGATATCGATGGATTAATCTATAAACAGGTCGTGACTGTTACAACAATCCAAGGAGGTGTTGCCAATAACGTAACACCGCCAAAAATCTCAATGAATGTAAATTTTAGATTTGTTCCTACATTTTCTTCAGATGATGCGGAAAATTATATTAAAGATGAACTTGAACAATTTGGTGAAGTCACAATTAAAAATATAGCAACAGGAGCTCTTCCTAATAAAAATCTAGGAATGATATCTGAATTTATTAGTAAAACTGGGCTTGATGTTACACCAAAACAGGGATGGACAGACGTTGCTAGATTTACAGATGAAGGCATCCCAGCTATTAATTTTGGACCCGGTGACCCTTTGTTAGCTCATACTTCTAATGAATTTGTTAATAAAAATGAAATATTAGAATCTTATGAGATATTAAAAAAATTCCTTGAAAGTACCTAATGACAAAAGATTTTAACATAGACGATATATCCAATCTCGCATCTATTCATCTAGAAGAAAAAGAAAAACTCAAACTTCAAAAGGATTTGGAGATAGTCCTTGAACACGTTGATGCTTTAAAAAATATTGATGTAAAAGATGAGAAAATTGATATTCATCCTTTAAGTAAAATACTTGATCTAAGAGAGGATGAATCTACACCATCTTTGAGTCATGAAGATGCAATGAAGAACTCTCCTGAAACGAAAGATGGACATTTTGTTGTTCCTCCCTCAATTGAGTAACTGATAATGAATAGAAACATACCTTCAATATCAAAATTAAATAATTTATTTTTAGATAAAGAGTTAAAACCATCTGAATTATTTGAGCAGGTTTATGAGAATGCGTCCTTTACCGAGTCTATCTTGCATGCTCATTTAGAACTTTTTCACGATGAAGGTCTTGAAAACTCAAAAAAATCTGATGAGAGATTTTTAAAAGGTGAGAGTTTAGGAAAGCTTGATGGAATTCCAATCGCTATCAAAGACAATATTAATGTTTATGGGTATAAAACTACTTGTTCATCAAAAATGCTTTCAAATTATGTATCTCCTTACGACGCGACAGTAATTGGAATGCTAAAAGAAACAGGTTCAACATTTACGGGAAAGACAAATCTTGATGAATTTGCTATGGGCTCGTCAACTGAGAATTCAGCGTATGGTCCTACAAAAAATCCTTGGAATCCAGATTATGTACCTGGAGGGTCCTCAGGAGGATCTGCCGCCGTAGTTTCTGCAGGTTCAGCTGTAGCTTCTTTAGGAAGTGATACAGGTGGATCAATTAGACAACCTGCTTCATTTTGCGGTGTAGTTGGTTTTAAGCCGACGTATGGAACGGTATCAAGATTTGGATTAATTGCGTTTGCTTCTTCACTAGATCAAATAGGTCCAATCACAAATACTGTAGATGATGCAAGAATTATATTTGATAACATTCAAGGTTATGACCCTAAAGACGCAACATCCATAAAACCTCAATACACAGAACCCAAAAATAAAAAATTGAAAATAGGAATAATAAAAGAATTAATGCAAGAAGGAGTTTCAGAAGATTCACAAAATGAAGTAAATAAAGTAACTCAGCTTTTAGAAAATAGTGGACATGAAGTTTTAGAAACTTCCTTACCACTAACTGAAATGGCTTTAAGTGTTTATTATTTAATTGCTCCAGCTGAATGCTCAGCAAATTTGTCACGATTTGATGGAGTACGTTTTGGATTAAGAGAGCCAGCTTCAGGGAGTTATGAAATGATGAACAAAACTCGTGCCGTAGGCTTTGGTGAAGAGGTAAAGAAGCGAATTTTGTTGGGAACGTATGCATTATCTGCGGGTTATTTTGATGAATACTATGGAAGAGCATTAAAAGTCAGATCAAAGATAATTTCAGATTTTCAAAAAGCTTTTGATGATTTTGATTTTTTGATATCCCCGACAACTCCATCTCCAGCATTTAAATTTGGAGAAAAAACAGAAAATCCTCTTGAAATGTATCTCTCTGATTTATGTACTATTCCAGCAAACTTAGCAGGCCTTCCAGCAATAAGCATTCCAACGGGCTTATCTGATAATAACATGCCTCTTTCTATCCAACTTATGGGAAAACCATGTTCGGATTATTCTTTATTAGATCTTGCAGAGTCAATTGAAGATATGGTTTCGTTTAATCATTTACCAAAGATAACAAAAGGTGATAATGAGTCTTAAGCCAACCATAGGTATGGAAACACATGTTGAATTAGATACAGAATCCAAAATGTTTTGTTCTTGTAAAGTTGTTGAAACCGATGAGCCAAATATTAGTTTATGCCCAACATGTCTAGGTTTGCCTGGAGCCCTCCCAGTCCCAAATAAAAAAGCAATTGAATATATTGTCATGCTTTCATTAGGAGCAAATTGTTCAATAACTAAAGAAGGAATGTTTCATAGAAAAAATTATTTCTATCCTGATCTTCCTAAGAACTATCAAATTTCCCAATTTGACTTTCCTGTAGGAGTTGAAGGATCGTTAGAAATAGTTATTGAAGATAATCTTCATACTGTCGCAATTGAGAGAGTGCACATGGAAGAGGACACAGGTAAAAGCATTCATTTAGGATCAGGGAGAATAGATTCTGCAACGAGTACTTTACTTGACTTCAATAGATCTGGCGTTCCGCTTGTAGAAGTTGTAACTAAACCAATAATATCTTCGGCAAAAATGGCAGTTGCATACATTGAGGAACTTAGACAATTAGTAATTGATTTGGGGATATCAAAAGGAAAGCTAGAGAAAGGAAATTTACGATTCGACGCAAATATATCTGTTGCTGAAGAAGGCTCTGATGAACTTGGAGTTAAAGTTGAAATAAAAAATATGAACTCTCTTAAGTCACTTGAAAAAGCAATAGATTATGAAATATTAAGACAAACAAAAATGGTACAAGATAAGGAATCAATAATTCAAGAAACACGTCATTGGGACGAGAACAAACAAGTGACGCTGTCAATGAGAACAAAAGAGGGAAGTGCTGATTATAGATATTTTTCAGATCCTGATCTACCAAATATGGTAATAAATGACGAATTTATAGAAATTTCTCAAAATCAGATTAAAGAAACTCCTGAAAAGAAAAGAAAAACACTTCTTGATACAGGGTTATCATTATCAGATTCAAATTATTTAGATAAAGGCCAGAGATGGTTATATGAACTTTATTTGTCAACGGTAAAGGAAACAGGTGATTGTAAATCGACTTTTAATTTCCTTACTGGTGAACTTCAGGGACAAATGAGAAAAGCAGAAATTAGTGAATTGCCTCAGTGGGTTAATTCTGAAAAACTTGCTAGTTTAATTAATCTCTTTGAAAATAATGAAATTTCTTTCACATCTGCAAAAGATATTCTCGCAAAATTGCTAATTGAAGATATTGATCCTAAATCTTTTGCATCTGATAATAATCTTATCCAATCCTCTGATAATGATGAAATAAAAGCACTTGTAACTTTGGTAATTAATGAGAATCAAGATATTGTTGAAAGATTAGAAAATCCTGAAGATAAACTTGTTGGCTTCTTAGTAGGTCAAGTAATGAAAAGCTCCGAGAGCAAAGTAAATCCAGGATCTGTAAAAGAAGTTCTACTTAAAGAGTTATTTGGATAATTTGGTTCACAACCATAGCTGATATTAATCCAATAAAACCAGCACCCAAATCGTCATATAAAACACCTAATTTTCCTGGAAGCTTTTCAAGTTCGCCAACAAAAGAAGGCTGTTTCATAATGTCACTTAATCTAAAAACTAAAAAACCAGATATTAAGGGCAATAATTCAGCTCCAGCTCCAAGTGTGACAAGACTCATTCCACAAACCTCATCAAGTGTAATCCAACTTGGGTCTGAAGACGCTTCATCATCATCAACAGTTACAAAATAAAAAAGAACAAGAAAAATAAATAAGATTAATAAGTTAAATGTATTCCAAATCCCATACCAATTGTCGCCGAAGTAGATCACCAATGTAAATAATAAAGAAGCTAAAGTTCCTCCACCTTTTTTACCTTTAAAAAAAGTTTCCCAAAAAAGTCCAACTCCAAATCCTGAAGCAATAAAACGTATCACAATTTGAATAATAGTATTTTTCTTGGATAGAATTTTTAAAAGGTGTAGTATTTATTTACTGTGAAAAAATCTGATTTTATATGGTTTGATGGTGAATTTGTAGATTGGGACAGTGCCCAGATAAATGTAATGACACACACCTTGCATTATGGTACCGGAGTTTTTGAAGGAATAAGAGCACGAAATACTGAAAAAGGTGTCTCTATATTTAGGCTTAATGACCATGTTGATAGGTTATTTGCTTCAGCTGAATCATATAATTTAAAAATCCCATATACCAAAGAAGTTATTTTTGAAGCTATTAAAGATGTTGTAAGCAAAAACAAACTTGAATCGGCATACATTAGGCCTTTAGTTTTTTTTGGTGAAGGAGAAATGGGGCTTCTTCCAACAGGTGTACCTGTAAGAGTTTCAATTGCCGCTTGGTTATGGGGCGCTTATTTAGGCGATGATGCAGTTAATGAGGGCGTAAATGTGTGTATATCAAAATGGAGAAGGATTAGTCCAACAAGTTTTATTCCATTAGCTAAAGGAGTTGGAGGCTATATGAACTCAACTTTAGCAAAAATTGATGCAGTCGATAATGGTTATGATGATGCAATCATGCTTGGGGATGATGGAACTGTTGCTGAAGGAAGCGGACAAAATATATTTATTATAAAAAATAATCATATATCTACTCCTCCAAACTCAACAGGTGCTTTAAATGGAATTACGAGAAGAACAGTAATTGAAATTGCAAAAAGTAAAAACATTTCTATCGAAGAAAAGAATTTGACTGTTGAAGACTTAAAAAATGCTGACGAAGTATTTTTTACCGGAACAGCAACTGGTGTTATCGGTGTAGTAAGTATTGATGGAGATGATATCTCAAATGGGAAAGTTGGAGAGATAACAGCAGATCTAATAGATTCTTATGAAGATGTTGTAAACGCAAAGGATGATAATTTTAAATCGTATATAACATTGATTTAATGTCGCAAGAACCAAAAATAAACCTTGATAACGCAAAAAGAATTAATGAGCCTTCAATGCCTGTACCAAGAAGATCAAAAAGATATAACGATAAACTTGATCCAAAAAATCAAGAAATATTTGGAAGTACAGGGCCAGATAGTGGTTTCGCCTTAAAAATTGTAAACAAATATAAATCATTATGGCAACAACACCCAAGGCAAAAACTCGTAACTTCTATCGTGACTAATTTAATAATTAGTAGAGCTTCTCACTTTGGTAGGGCCCCAACTGTATATGATTTTCATCACATTTTAGGTATTTTAAGAATCAGTGAAAACAACTTAGGTGATCTCACAGAAGATCTACTTAATAAATGTGCAAAAGATAAAATTAAGGGTCAGTCGCTACTCTCAATAATTAATTTTTACTAAACACTCTATTTTTCCTATGCCTTAATATTGAAAGAAGTATGAAAATTGTAAGAGCAAAACATCAAAACGAAATTTTTTATGGTGATCTTATTGATGGCAAAGTTGTACGCTATGAAGGCTCTCCTCTTGTAGTCTGGGAAAGTACTGAAGAAATATATGAACTCGAGGAAATTGAATTACTAGCACCAGTTCTGCCATCAAAAGTAGTTGCAGTAGCAAAAAACTATGCAAAACATGCTGCAGAAATGGGCTTGCCAGGTTATCAATATCAAGCAGATAATCCAGTTTTCTTTATAAAGCCTTCAACATCAGTAATAGGAACAGGTCAAAATATAATTTATCCAAAAATTGGTCAACATGTTGACCATGAAGGAGAATTGGCTTTAGTAATATCAAAAATAAGTAAGAATATTTCAAAAGAAAATTGGACAGATCATGTTCTTGGATTCACAAATGCTAATGATTTATCCGAGAGAGTGCTTCAAGGTAAAACTGGTCATTTTACAAGAGCAAAAGGTTTTGATACTTTTTGTCCACTTGGTCCTTACATTCAAACAGAATTTTCAAGCAATCCAGAGCTAAGTGTTAAAGCATATGTAAATGGAGAATTGAAACAGAACGGCAACACTAGAGATATGATTTTTTCAATTGGTGAAATTCTTGAATTCATTACATCAATAATGACACTATTACCTGGTGATGTTATTTTGACAGGAACTCCTGAGGGGGTAAGTAAAATTGAACCGGGTGATGAAATAAAGATTGAAATAGAAACTCTTGGAAGTTTAATTAATTTAGTTGAGTAAATTATGAAATTAAGAATTGCACCGTCACCAACTGGTGAACTTCATATTGGCAATGCAAGAACAGCGCTATTTAATTGGTTATATGCAAGAAAGCATGATGGAAAATTCTTATTGCGAATTGATGATACCGATGTTGAGAGAAGCACCCCTGAGTTTCAACAAAATATAATTGAAGGTCTTGAATGGTTAGGAATTGATTGGGATGAAGGATTTGATAAAGATTCTTCAATATCCTACAAACAATCAGATAGATTTGAACGATATGAAAAAATTGCTCAAGATTTAGTCGAAGAAGGCTTCGCTTATGAAGACGACGGAGCAATAAGATTCAAAGTTAAGGGTGATCAAAATATCTATTTTGAAGACTATATCCGAGGTGATATGAATTTCAACACAAATGATATTGAGGACTTTGTTATTCTTCGATCAGACAAAACGCCAACATATCATTTAGCCTCAACAGTTGATGATATAGATTATGGGATATCAATTATTGCTAGGGGAGAGGACATACTTTCATCTACTCCAAAACACATCATGATAATGAAAGCACTTGATGCAAAAGTTCCTGACTTCTGTCATTTACCATTGCTATTTGGACCTGATGGTAAGAAATTAAGCAAAAGACATGGTGATACATCTGTCTCATCATTTAAGGATCAAGGAATATTAGCGAATGCAATGTTTAACTATATGTCAATACTTGGCTGGTCGCCTGGTGACGATTTAGAGATTTTCGAAAGAGATGTAGCAATAGAAAATTTTGATCTTAAAAATGTTCTTCCAAATCCAGCAATTTTTGACACTGTAAAGTTACTTTGGATGAATGGTCAATACATCAGAAATCTTAACAAAGATGGATTTTCAAAAAAAGCTACCGATAATATATCTGCGAGTTTGGGAAGAGAGATATTTAAAGAAGAATTAGAAAGAATTAATATAATTCTCCCAGTCGTACAAGAGCGGTTGGAGACATTGAATGACATAACAGACCAGATTAAATTTCTTCTAGATGAACCATTCACTGTTAACACTGAAGAATGGAATGGTATTAACAGTGAAAATGTCCAAAATTATCTTAAAAATATTCGAGAAAATTTTAAGTTGATGGAAAAATTTGATTTAGAAAACATTGAAAACATGATGAGAGATGAATTAAAAGAATTAAATATGAAACCCAATGAGGGATTTCAAGCAACCAGAATTGCAGTAACAGGTACAAAAATTAGCCCTCCTCTATTTGAGTCAATCTTTGCTCTAGGAAAACCCGGAACGATCGCAAGACTTGCTGAAATGATTGAAAATTTGTAACAAATAATAAATAAGTTACTATATTCTTATACAAATACGGCCCCGTCGTCCAGAGGCCTAGGACGCTTGGTTTTCAACCAAGAAACGCCGGTTCGAATCCGGTCGGGGCTGCTACTTTCGGGGATGGTGTAATTGGCAACACAATGGGTTCTGGTCCCATCGTTGAGGGTTCAAATCCTTCTCCCCGAGCAAGGCCCCGTCGTCTAGAGGCCTAGGACGCCGCCCTCTCAAGGCGGAAACGCCGGTTCAAATCCGGTCGGGGCTGCTAAATACTTACGCCTTTAAACCATCTAGGTATATTTTTCTGAAATTCTTTAAAATCAACTTCGTCATCAATTTCAAAACTAAATTCTTTATTGAACGATATTTTTATATCCAAATTTTTTTCTTGAAACATTTTGATGTGTTTTTCAAAACTGTTTTTTCCATAATTTAAATGATGCACCTTTTTACTTCCTCCTAAAAGAGGTGTTCCATTATCTTTACTCGAACAGATGATAATATCTGACTGTTTGCATTGATTTATCCATTCATTAGCAAAAAATTTATTAATGTAAGGTAAATCTGCATGACAAATAGTCCAAAAATCATAATCTATTGAATTTAAAGCATCTTCTAATTCTTCATTAATCCCTGTTTTTGTGGAAGAAAATATTTTTATATTATTTTGGTTACAAAACTCCCTAACAAGACTGTCACTAGTTACACAAACAATCTCAACATGATCATCTTTAAATGATTCAACAATGTTTATTAACATAGCCTTTGAAAGTTCGATTCTTTTTGATGATGATAAAATTTTATCCAATCTCGACATTGGATTAATAAAATCCCTGACCGGAATTGCAATTAAAAAATTTTTTGTCATTAAAGTACTTTACATATTTCATCCTATTAAGTTATATATTGAAATGGCAAGAAAAACTAAAATTATTGCAACAATTGGTCCAAGTCTTAATTCTAAAAAACTAGTTGGTGAGATAATTGATGCAGGTGCCAATGTACTTCGACTTAATTTTTCACATGGAACTCATGAAGATCATAAAAAAGTTGTTGAATGGGCAAGATCTTCAAATAAAAAAATTGCAATTATGCAAGATATTCAAGGACCAAAAATAAGAACGGGTGAATTAGAGCAACCTATTTATTTGGAAAGAAATAAAGAAATTCAATTATCAAATGAAATTAAATCTAAAGATAAAGAAACGGTATTAATAAATTATGAAAATTTATTTAAGGACATTCACGAAGGTGAAAGAGTTTTGATTGATGATGGAAAAATTGTATTAAGAATTTCTAAGAAAACAAAAACTAAATTTACTTCAATTATTGAAGTTGGGGGAGAACTAAGATCCAATCAAGGAGTTGCTTTCCCAGATTCTTCACTTTCACTCGCCACTCTTACGGATAAAGATAAAAACGATATTGAATTTGGTAACCAATTAGATGTTGATTTTGTTGCTGTCTCTTTTGTTAGAGATGCTGATGATATTCTTAATGTCAAAAAGTTAATTAATCCTAACACAATGGTAATTGCCAAGATTGAACTCAAATCTGCTGTTAAAAACCTGAAATCAATAATTCAAGAATCTGATGGTGTTATGGTAGCACGAGGAGACTTGGGTGTTCAATTACCTCTTGAGCGTATACCTATCATACAAAAGGAAATTTTGAATGAAAGTAACCTACAGGGAAAAATCACGATTACTGCAACTGAAATGCTTACATCAATGATCAGCTCATATCGACCAACAAGAGCAGAGGTTTCTGATATAACCAATGCAATTTTAGATGGTACAGATTCAGTTATGTTATCTGCTGAAACATCAATTGGAGATAATCCAATTCTTTCAGTCCAAGCAATGGCAAATATCTGTGAAGAGGTAGATGAGACCTCAAATAAAAACTATTTGAACAAAAAAGATATTTCAGTTTCTAACGAACTTACAAATTCACTATCTAAAGCTGCAGTTCAGGTAGCAAATGATTCAAATGCAAAAGCAATTGTTGCTTTTACTGAAACAGGAAGAACTCCACTATTACTATCTAATCACAGACCAGACGCTCCAATATTTACATTCACTACAATCGACAAAACTTATAATCAGACAAATTTGCTGTGGGGAGTAGAGCAAGTAAAAATTAATAGACTAGAAACTACTGACGAAATGTTTTCTATTGCTAATAAGTGGCTAAAAGATGAAATGAATTTTAAGAAAAATGATACAGTTGTAATCGTTGCTGGTACACCTCCAAATAAAGAGGCAGCAACTAACCTTATTAGGGTAATGAAGATTGGCGAATTTTAATGGGACAAAAAATTGAACTAAAAACCACTCAATTTGGAAAAAATGTTATTTTTGATTTAAATAGATCATTATCAGGACAAGATGGTGAAACTTATCACAATATTGCACATGCTTCGTTATCAAACGAAATAAGTGCACAATTAGCAATGAAATTATTTCAATATTCAAATGATATTGAAAATATATTTATTCAATCAAATGTAGTCACTGTAAACTTTACAAAAAATATGGGTACAGCTATTAAAGAGTTTGAAAAACAAATTGAGGATTTTTTTCTATTTTATGGGGATGAAGAGGAATGATTGTTGGAGTTACTGGTGCATCCGGATTTATTGGAAAAAGAGTTGTTAAAAAACTTCAAGATTCAGGTCACGAAGTAAAGAAATTTGTAAGAAGAGAGGCAAAAAATGATGATGAAATTTTCTGGAGTCCTGCAAAAAAAGAAATTGACATTCAAAAATTCCAAGAATTAGACGCAATTATTCATTTAGCAGGTGAAAGCATAGCTCCTTCTGAAATTACTGGTTTTTTACCTTTTGCAGGGGGCAGATGGTCAAAAGAAAAAAAATCAAGAATTTATTGGTCGAGAAAGTGGGCTTCTGATTTATTTATAGATACTTTTAAGTCGGTGGATAAATTTCCAAGTATATTTATTACAGCTTCTGGAAATAATATATACGGTGATCATAATGATGAAGTGGTAACAGAAACTACCCCATATAACAGGGGAGAATTTCTTCAAATGGTTGCTGAAGAGTGTTGGGAAGAACCTCTTGATGAATTAAAAAAATTAAATGTAAGAATAGTCTGTGGAAGAAAAGGTCTAGTTTTGGGAAAAGGGAATATCGCAACAAGTATATTAACACTTGTATCAAAATTAAACCTTTCAGGACCATTAGGTTCAGGTATACAATACTGGTCTTGGGTTTCCGTTAACGACGTTGCAAACGCTTACCTTTTTTGCTTAGAAAATAATGATATTGACGGTCCTGTAAATATAACTTCACCTGAGCCTCTTCAACAAAAAGAATTTTCAAAAATAGTTGCAAAAATAATGAACAAAGGATATTTTGCACCACCTGTCCCCAGCTTTGTTATTAAAATAGCACTTGGATGGGAATTGGGTGAATTTCTTGTTCTTGGCGGATTGAGAGCAATACCAGAAAAACTTTTAAGAGCCGGATTTGAGTTTGAATATCCTACACTTGAGTCAATGAAAGATGATTTTATCTAATGAGTAATTACGAAGAGAGAATGTCAAAAAAATACAATTTTTTCTCAAATGAGAAAGATGAAACTGATACGAATGTTAATGAACCAGATGCCATTATTGAAACATCTTCAAATATTGAAAGTGATGAAGAAAATATGATGGTTCCTATTTCTGCATGGAAGAAAGTGTTAGATCAATTAGGTAATTTGCATGAGGCAGATAAGTTAATGGCAGAAGCCAGAGAGAGAGCTGCAAAGGCAGAAGCTGAAAGTGAATTTCTAAGAGAAAAACTAAAAAACACACGTGATGAACTTAATGTATTTAAAAAGAAAAAAAGGTTTTTCTTTTTTTAAAAAAATCTAATTTAATATATTTTCTTCATCAGAAACACCTCTGATGATAAAAAATGAAATTAAAAGTAATAATACAAGTGATAACATTGCTATATTTCTTCCATAATCAAGAGTATTTACTATAAATCCCCACAAAATAGGTCCTACAATAGTTGCAAATCTTCCAACTGTAGAATAGAGTCCATAAAACTCACCAAGGTGTTCTTTCGGACTTAATCTTGTCATGAAAACTCTATCTACTGCAAAAATACCACCAATGTTAAAGCCACCGATTACACCTGTGACATAAATTAACCAATCAATATTAAATTCTGTTGATATCACTGCGATAATCAATGAGACCATCCAACAACCCAAACTAAACAATGTACATTTTCTTGGTCCATATTTATCGCCTGCTTTGCCATAAACATATCCACCTATAATGGAGATAATTATTGCTAATGCAAGTAAATTTTGACTATCTTCAGCAGTAAGACCAGCTTCTTCAACAAGATACACAGCTAAAAGGCCACTTATTAATGTATTTATTGCATCAGCATAGAAAAATCTTCCAACAAGAAACCTTGTTAAGCCAGTATATTCTCTTGAGTGTTTCCATGATTTTATAACTATGTAAAGAGATTCTCTAAATCTTACTTTGACTTTGTTAATATTAAATTTCTTCTCCTCAATAAATAAAAAAGCTGGGATAGAAAATAAAAGAAATAGAATCGCCACTGACCTGAAGATTTCAACATAACTATAACCAAAACTCTGCAAGAGAGATGCTACCCCAAAACCAATAAGTGACCCAATGTATCCAAAAGCAACTCCCATACCTGAAATCTTTCCTCTATTACTTTCGTTACTTACTGAAACAAGAAGGGCATCATAAACAACAGATCCAAGATTGAATCCAATTAATGACAAAATAAACAACATAACTGAAACATTGACATTGAATGTTCCAAGAAAAAAGGTAGCAATTATGCAAATCACGGTTGTAATCAGCAGTAAAGGTTTTTTGCCTTGAGCGCCATCACTCCTTGCACCCACCCAAGGGCCTGTCAATGCTACAATTACCATTGCTCCAGAAGTTGCAAGACCTAATGCTTGATCTGTCCATCCCTGTTCAGACACCAACCAGACGGAGAAATATAATCCAGGAATTACAAATGCATAAACTGTATTTGCTAAATCAAAAAGTAACCAAGAGTATAAACTTTTTTTCTTAACTTCTTCCATTAAATTGAGTCTAGAGCGTCTTTAAGTCTTGTGAGACCTTCCTCAAGATCATTATCGCTGAGAGCATAAGAACATCTTAAAAATCCCTTTTTTCCAAATACCTCACCTGGAACAAAAGCTATAAAATATTTTTCAAGTAACCAATCACAAAGTTCAATTGAGGATGAAACGTTTTCGATAAGCCCTTTTGTGTAGTGGCTAATATCTGGGAAAACATAGAAGGCACCTGTTGCTTTTGGAACTTTAATGTTATTTATATTATCAAATTGTTTCAGAGCGTATTCTCTTCTTTTATTAAATGCTTTTTTCATTTCATTTGTACTATCTAATCCATTTTTCAACGCAGAATAAGCAGCTACTTGAGAAATATTCGCAACATTAGATGTCGCGTGAGACTGAATTTTTTTAGATAAGCCAATTACCTTATCATTTCCAAGTATCCAACCAACTCTCCAGCCAGTCATAGAATATGCTTTTGCAACTCCATTCACTATTACAGTCTTCTCAAAATCTTTATCAATAGTTGCTGGTGATGGTGATGTCATGCCTTCGTACACTAAATGTTCATATAGTTCATCAGAAATTATCCAAATATCTCTTTCAAATGCCCAGTTGTATATTTCTACTGCTTCTTCTTTTGAGTAAACTACACCAGTTGGATTTGATGGTGATACCCAGACAAGTACCTTTGTTTTTTCAGTTAATTTATTTTCGAGTTCATCAACAGTTACTTTAAAATCATTTTCAAAACTGGTATCTACAATTACAGGTTGTCCTCCAGAAATTTTTACTGCTTCAGGATATGTAGTCCAGTAGGGGGATGGAATTAAGACTTCGTCACCAGGATCAAGTAGAGACATAAATGTTGTAAGTATCGCTTGTTTTCCCCCATTGGTTACTACAACATTATCAGCATCAACTTCAAAATTTGAATATTCAGCGGTTGTTCTTGAAATTTCATCTCTTAATATTTTTAATCCTCCAACAGCAGAATATTTATGATAAGTTGGATTCTCAGATGCAATTTTTACATCTTCTATTACATGTGCCGGGGTAGGAAAATCTGGTTCTCCAGCTCCAAAACCAATTACTGGTTTACCCTGTTCTTTTAATAGCCTTGCTTTATTTGATATTGCCATAGTTCCTGATGGCG
Source organism: uncultured Candidatus Actinomarina sp. (assembly GCA_902609285.1). Lineage (GTDB taxonomy): Bacteria > Actinomycetota > Acidimicrobiia > Actinomarinales > Actinomarinaceae > Actinomarina. The sequence goes on from CACLRL010000006.1 coordinate 29,875, forward strand.
TTATATTTTTGTTTAATTTAGAAATTTCCACATTTATCTCCAATGTCATTTTAACGAAATAATTTATAAACTAACTAAGTGATTTATTAAACTTGGCGTATGTCCAAAATTTTATATGGTAAACCTGTTGCTGAAAATCTCGATATTCAGAGCAAAGATATTTTTAAGGATTACCAATTTAAACATGATAAGCTTCCAAGATTAACGGCCATAACTGTTGGAGACAATCCTGCCTCCTTAATGTATGTATCTGTAAAAGAAAAAAAAGCGCAGGAATTAGGGGTTGAATTCAATTGGATTAAATTAAATGAAGCCACATCAGAAAGTGAACTTCAAGAAGCTATAGTTAAAAATTCTTCTTCTTCACAAGGAATGATTATCCAGCTTCCACTGCCTCAACACTTAGAAATTGAGAAGATTATTGATTTAATTCCAAGTGATATTGATGTAGATGGACTAACGTCATTTAATTTAGGAAAGCTTTATTCAGACAACTTTAATGTTATTCCCGCAACTTCATTCGCAATTCTTGAATTATTGTCACATTATCAAATTGATACTGAAGATAAAAATATAGTCATTGCAGGTAGATCAAGGTTAGTAACTTCACCCCTTTCAAAAATTTTAAGTTCTAAACAATATAATGCGAATGTCACAGTAATTCACAGCAGAACTTCTAATCAGAAAGAGTTTATCTCAAATGCAGATATTTTTATTTCTGGAGTTGGAAAATCAAAATTGTATGATAGGTCATATTTTAAAGAAAACTCGTATGTTATTGATGTTGGAATTTCTGTTGTCGACGGTAAATCATATGGTGATATAGATATCTCTGATTTAGATAATTACCTAAGTGGAAGAGCTCCCTATCCGGGAGGAGTAGGGCCAATAACTGTTTCTGGTTTGTATGCAAATTTAGCTAAATTGATTAGCTAGCTGCCCATTCTTCTTCTGTGATCTGAGCATTTATATCAACATTTCTTAAAAGTAAATATCCTATAACAAAAAATATTGAAATACCTGGTAATGAAAGCCTTGGATTGCCTGTAGTTGAACTGACGTAGCTATAGATCAAGGGTCCCCATATTGCAGAAAATCTGGAAATTACAGAAAAGAAACCCATAAATTCTCCCTCTGCTCCTTTTGGTAACATTGTTGCATACACACTTCGGCTAACTGACTGCAGTCCGCCCATTCCCATACCAACTACTACACCTAAAAGGATGACGGGTAAAAGTTGTTCAGCTGGTACAAAGTAAGCGCCATTTCCAGCCATAAAGAAAAGCGCAATTGTAAATACCAAGGTGTTTTTCTGACCAATTCTTCCAGCAAGATATCCAGCGAGTCTTGCTCCAATAAAAGCGATAAATTGAACTACAAGATAAACAACGATTATGGATGTCTGATCCAGCAAAAGCACTTCACTAAAAAATGGACCTGCCATATTTATGACAGTTTGTGCCCCATCCCAGTAGAAAATATATGCCAATAAAAAATATAGTAAGAATGGAAATTTTCTAACTTTTTTAAGAGTATTTAAATTAGTCTTCCATCCAGTAGATAGATAGTTTGTACTTACTCTTTCTTCTGGTTTACTCTCGTCTATTTTCATTCTGGAAAAGCTAAATATTGAAAATAATAGCCACCATAAACCTGCAAACGCTATTGCAATTCTTGACGCTAATGCTGCATCAATCCCAATCAATGAAGGTCCGAGTTGAATGATAACCAAAGAAAGAAGAAGCTGTAAGCCTCCTCCTAAATACCCAAGTGCATATCCTTTTGCAGAAACTTGGTCAATAGTATCTTCCGTAGTTATATCTTTTAAAACACTGTCGTAAAAAACATTAGATCCAGTCGCACCAAGTTGAGCTAGGAAATATATCAAAAGAGTCAAAACAACGTCTCCTGATTGAGCAAAATAAAATGTTGATGCAAATATTGCCCCTCCATAAGCAAAAGACTTGAATAATCTCATTCTGGATCCAGCTAGGTCAGCTACTGCACCAATTGTTGGCATAATTAGAAAGAAGATAAATAAAACAGAACCAATTGCAAATCCCCATACTTCAGCACCTGTATATAAATTACCTCTAAATAAAAATCCCTCTTCTGGTACAACAACACTTACAAAATATACTGGCATAACTGCACCAAGAGTTGTAGTTTCATATGCTGACTTTGCCCAATCATACATTGACCATCCGAAAATAGTTTTTTTGTTATTTTTTTCAGCCATATTTTCCCCTCAAATATGACTTTAATCAAAATATTTAATTGATGGGGCTTTACAGGTAAAAATAAATAAAAAAGTTAATTATCCTTCATCAAATGGAAAAAAAATATGGGATTTAAGTGCGGTATTGTTGGTTTACCTAATGTTGGAAAATCAACATTATTTAATGCTTTAACTCAGGCAGATATAGAGTCAGAAAATTATCCATTTTGCACAATTGAACCAAATGTTGGAATTGTTCCAATATCCGACAACCGTTTAGATAAATTATCTGAAATTGTAAATCCTAAGAAAGTAATACCAGCTGTTATGGAATTTGTAGATATAGCAGGTTTGGTTGAAGGAGCTTCCAAAGGAGAGGGTTTAGGAAATCAGTTTTTAGCAAATATTCGTGAGACTGAAGCAATAATTCATGTTGTACGTGCTTTTGAAAATGATGATATAGTGCATGTTTCTGGAAAAGTTTCACCAGTTGATGATATTGAAGTTATAAATACTGAACTTGTTTTGGCTGATTTAAGTACAGTAGAAAAACTTTATCAAAAATCAATCAAGAACTCAAAATCTGGAGAAAAAGAAGGAATACTTTTAAAGAACTTATTAGAAAAAATATTGCCTGTCCTTGAGAAAGGAGAGAGCATTAGGCAACTGTCCTTTAATGAGGAGGAATTAAAAATACTGAAAGGTTTTCAACTGTTAACTTTAAAACCAGTTTTATATGTAGCAAACATAAGTGAAAGCGGATTCAAGGATAATGTTTTTCTTGATGAAATTATCGAATATGCAAAAAAGGACAATTCTAAAGTAGTGGCTATTTGTGCTGACGTAGAACAACAAATTTCTAAATTTGACCCTGTAGAGAAAAGTGAATATTTATTAGAGATGGGCCAAAGCGACTCAGGGCTAGATCGATTAATTAATGCAGGCTACAGACTCTTAGGATTACAAACATACTTTACAGCTGGTCCCGAGGAAGTAAGAGCATGGACAATTAATATTGGCGATAAAGCACCAAAAGCAGCTGGAAAAATACACGGTGATTTTGAAAAAGGATTTATACGTGCTGAAACTATTGGATTTGATGATTTCATTTCAAACAATGGAGAAAAAGGTGCAAAAGAAGCTGGTAGGTTAAGGTCTGAAGGAAAAGATTATATTGTTAAAGATGGGGATGTTTTACATTTTCTTTTCAATAATTAAACTTAAAAATAAGGTAAAAATTAAAAAACTCAATAAATTTAAGTTATTTTATATAAGTTTTTAAAAGTAGTCCTTTATGAAAATCGTATATATAGGATAATAAACACGTGAAAGTAATTATCATCGGTGCACACGGAGAAGCACGTCAATTAATAAACAGAATAAGTACTGGTTGGAGTGTATCAGTAATAGATATGGATCAAGAAAAATTAAGAAATTTTAATCCAAACAGACAAATAGAAAAGTATCAAGGTGATGGCACATCAACCTTAGTCTTAAAAAAAGCAGGCATAGAAAATGCTAGTGCAATTGTAACTCTTACCAATGATGATGAAGTTAATATTGAAGCTTTAAAAATTGCAAAACAAAATGCAATCTTTAGATTATCTTCGATCGTAAATGATCAAAATAATTTACAACAATATAAAGACTTAGATGTAGAGGTTGTTGATCCAGACATATTAATAGGCAGAAGGTTAGAACATATCCTAGAGCCAAGAAGAGTAGTTTCACAAGCTTTTGCAGGCGGTAGGGCAGAAGCAATTGAGTTAGAAATTAATTCGGATAGCCCCGCTAGAGGCAAAAAACTAAAAGACATTGGATCAGACTTTTTTATTGTTGGTGCGCTATTAAGAAAAGGAAACGTTGTGATACCACATGGTGACACCGAACTGGAAACGGGGGATTTAGTGACAATTGTTCTTCAATCTGGAGCTTTCGCAAATGTAATTAACTTGTTTTCTGGTTCAGAATCAAGATTTCCTTTAGAGTTTGGCAAAAACGTTGCAGTTTATTTAAACAATGATGATGAATTAAAAAATTTATCTGAAGCAGAATATTTTATAAGAAATACAAAAGCTGATAAACTTGAAATTTTAACTTCTGGAGATATATTTGCTGATAAAAAAGAGGAACAAGCTGAAACCTATAAAGCGATAATGAAAGATCAAGATTTTGAACTTTATGATGTACAAAAATCACTCTTAAAGGAGATAGAGGCAAACAAAGAGACTTTTTCGATAGGAACAGTTTTAATTCCTTTTGATGAAAAAGAAGTTACAAAATCCAAAATTAAAACATATATTAATTTTTCAAATAAAAACAAGATTCCATTTCTTTTTTCAAGGTCGACTTTTCCATATAAAAAAATTGGAATCCTAGTAAGTAGTGATTTTAGTGATAACAGCCCAGTTAATGTTGCATTTGATTTGGCCTCTTCTCTTTCTGCAGAAATTGTGGGATTAAATATTAAGCAACCAAAATTTTTACAATCCGAAACATCAAATAAATCTGGATTATATTCTGAGAGAATACAAGATTTGGCTTTATCTAACGAAGTTCAATGTGAAATCATTAATGCTGAGGGTAACGAGGCAAAAGTTTTCACATCTTTTACTGATAAGATAGATCTTTCAATTATAAGTCAAACAAGCCAATCAAATTGGCAAGGCAAGAAAATTGCTGAATTTGTTTTACAGAACTCAAAATCTTCAGTTTTATATATACCTAGTTAATGGAAAATTTTGACGCTTTATCTTTAGTAATAATATCTTTAGGTGCATTTCTTTTACCTTTACTTGCTGAGAAAATAAATATACCAAGCATTGTTTTAGAAATTGCCTATGGAATTTTAGTTGGCCCCGTACTTGGTATTGTCAAGATTTCTGAATTTATCTCTGGTCTTGCAATTTTTGGATTCATGTTGCTTATGTTCCTTTCTGGTTTTGAAATTGAATTGGATACATTCAGAGAGAAAGGCTTAAAAACTTTATCAGTTCCACTTTCAATATATGTATTGACTGTAGCAACATCATTTTATTTGATAATTACCTTAGATTATCCACTATTCCTTGCACTCGTACTATGTACAACAAGTGTAGATATTGTCATAACTGTACTCAGAAGTGACGACACAATTAAAACAAATTATGGCCAGACATTATTTATGTCGGCACTCATAGCTGACATATTTACTTTGATTGGAGTAACAGTTTTTGCATCTTTACAACATTCAGAAGGTTTCTCTTTATCTAATCTAAATGTAATCTTGTACTTTTTAATCGTTATATTAATCCTTAGAATTATTCGAAGAATAGCATGGTGGAATCCTCAACTTTTTTCAAGAATGTTTGATGGAAGTGATCCAGAGGAAATGGGAATCAGAAGCTCTATTGCATTGATGTTAACTTTAGTTGGTGTTGCAGTGTTATTTGATATTGAATATATTCTAGGGGCATTTTTGGCTGGAACATTATTTGCATTTATATTTCCAAATAGAGGAAGTTTAGAAAATAGCCTTAAGGGCTTCTCATATGGATTTCTGATTCCAATATTTTTCATCAATATTGGGTTGAATTATGACATCGAGGTTTTCAAAAATACTGAGTTCTATGTCGAAGTAATTAGTCTTTTGGGAATAGCTTTGGTTGTTAAGGTTATTCCATCATTTCTTTTAATATTTACAAAGATAAAACTCAGACAACTTTTCGCTGGAGGATTTCTTCTTGCTGCAAGATTTAGTTTAATTATCGCCATGGCTGAAATTGGTGTTGAACTTGAACTAATATCCAAATCTTTAGAGCAACAAATCATCCTTCTTGCGGTTCTTACAGCAACAATATCACCAATATTTTATAACTTATTTTCTCCTAAAACATCAGAGGCTTAAATTGAAAAAAAGAGTAATTCTTTTTTTAAAAGGCGTTGGAATGGGTGCAGCCGACATAGTTCCTGGTGTATCTGGAGGTACGATCGCCTTAATTACTGGCATTTATGAAGAACTTATTGAATCCGTAAGAGGAATCGATTTTTCATTATTTAAAATATTGTTTAAAGATGGTGCAAAAGAATTCTGGTTAAAGCTAAATGGTAACTTTCTATTGACAATTTATTTAGGAATTACTGCAGCAGTTTTTTCATTAGCAAGCATAATTAGTTACCTATTAGAGAATCATGAATACAAAATTTGGGGATTATTTTTTGGTTTAGTTTTATCTTCTGGGGTAATGATCATTAAACAAGTTGAAAACATAAATAACAAAAATATTTTCTTTTTAGTAATGGGAGTCTTAATCGCAGGATTAATCTCATTTCTTTCACCAGCTTCTACACCCAACACTTCATTATTTATATTTTTGTCAGGATCAATAGCAATTACAGCTACGATACTTCCTGGCATAAGTGGATCATTTATTCTTCTTTTGCTTTCAAAATATGAATTTATAATTAATGCAATAAAAAACTTTGATTTACAGATACTTTTCATTTTTGCTTCTGGATGTATCGTAGGGCTAATTATTTTTAGTAGAGTTTTATCATATTTATTTAAAAATTTCAAAAATGAAATTTTGTCACTTCTTTCAGGTTTTTTGATTGGTTCATTAGTAAAGATTTGGCCATTTCGAAATGTTTTAGAATCTCGAATAAATAGTGAAGGAGAGTTGGAAGCAGTCGTGACAAGACCAGAGCTTCCAAACCTAGAAAATGTGGATCAAATATTGTTCTTTATTATTTTTACAATTGTTGGATATGTACTCATTAATTTTTTACAAAAGAAATCTTTCGAGGATAATAAAGAATAAAGTAAGTTAAAATCAAAGTATGAGATTAGGATTACCTGAATTACTTATCATCTTATCAATTTTATTATTGCTTTTCGGAGCCAAAAGATTACCAGGTTTGGCAAGATCATTAGGAAAATCAACTAGAGAGTTTAAAACTGGTTTAGAAGAAGAATAAAAATGAAAAAAGTTCTTTTTTTGTTTCTCTTTTTATTTATTGCATGTGGATCTCAAGAATCAGTTGAGCTGACAACAGGAAAAGAAATATATACGGCTAGATGTTCGGCATGCCATCTAGACGACTTTTCGGGAAGAGTTGGACCGAGTTTAAAAATGAGTAATGTGTTGGATAAACCAGACTCATATTGGCTTCAAACTATTTTAAAAGGCAAGGGATCAATGCCTGCAGTACGAATCACTGAAGAACAAGCTCAATTAGTCATAGACTATATACGAGATAGCAATTAATTTCTATTTGTTGAGTGATTTAGAGCATTTAAAGAACCTGTTACACCTTTGAGAGATTCAAAATTATCTAATCTCCAAATCCAATTATTTTCAGATGTACCAGGAATATTAAATCTTGCTTTAGAGTCAAGCTCTAATAAATCTTGAACGGTTGTAACGGCTAATTGACAATTCGACTCCCAAACTAAAGATATAAAATTCCAAACGTCATTATCAAATTTGTTGTCTAGAGTCTCTGAGTAGTCTAAAAAATTTTCGTATTTAGATTTATTTACTTTATCAAACCACTCTTTAGTTGTAGGACTGTCATGAGTTCCTGTATAGGCAGCAAGACTAAAATCCCAATTATTAGGATGAGTTTCTTCAAAATAATCATCAGATGCCTCATCAAATAAACTTTCTTTATCTACTACTTCACTGTCTCCTGCGTAAGAAAGATTTTCATCTGAATCTGGAATTCTTTGTTGAAGAACTTTCATTCCTGGAATGTTGTATTCTTCTAATACTTGTTTAGTTTCTTTCAAAATAACACCTAAATCTTCAGCTAATAGTTTTGTTAAATCAACATCCTTACTAATTTCCTTAAAGAAATCGAATCTTGGGCCTTCTCTCCAGTAACCATTTAATGCTGATTCTCCTTTAGGTATTGACCAGTATTTAAAAAATCCGATAAAATGATCAATCCTTAAATAGTCATATAAATTTAGTGACTTATTTAATTTTTCTTTCCAATACTTAAAGTCGTCATCCTTATGTAAATCCCATCTATATAATGCGTTTCCCCAAATTTGACCTTCCATATTAAAACTATCTGGAACTGCACCAGAGACCAATTCCATATTTCCAGTTTCATCAAGCTCAAACATTTCTTTATCTAGCCATACGTCAGCTGAATCATGGTTTACATATATGGGTATATCTCCAAGAATTTGTACATTTTTATCATTTGCATACTTTTTGAGTGATTTCCATTGATTAAAAAATTCATATTGAGTTAAAACATGAAAGTTAACTAACTCTGTATTCTCTATTATTAATTTATCAAATAAGTCTTCACTATAATCTTGATAAATATTGTCCCATTCATTCCATGATTTTTGATTTAAATCCTTCAAAATTAAAAATGTTATATGTTTTTTTATCAAATCATCATCAAGAAATGATGTAAAAATTTTATCTTGGAGATTTATATTTTTAGATACATTTTTAAAAATATCATCCTTAAATTTATATACATCTTTATATTGAACGAAATCATTTGAAAATTGTGGTGTGACAATATCAATTTTTTCATATTTAGTTAGTTTTTCTATATCAACTAAATATCTGTTACCAAGAATTGATGATGGGCTTGAGTATGGTGAAAATTCATCTAGACTTGTTAGCCCTAAAGGTAGAACCTGCCATATATTTGTTGATGACTCGTTTAAAAAATCAATAAAATTTCTCGAAGTTTCACCAAAATCTCCAATCCCATACTTACTAGGCAAGGCAGTTGGGTGCATAATTAGACCTGCTGACTTTTTAATATCCAAATCAAACCTTTCAATAGAATTATATAGTAAAATATTTTTATTCAGATTAGGTTATATGGTAGAAAGTCACTCAGTAGAATTTACAGATAAAGACGAAGCACAGAAATTAGAGTTTTTTGAAGGTGATGTCCATTTAGGGCATTATGATTTTAGATTTGATATCAACGATAAAAAGTTTTTTTCACCTACAAAAAAAGGTGATGTAAACCTAAGAATTCACAGCGAACCAAATATTAAAAAAGTTTGGATATTGGTTGAAGACCATGATTTAAGGCCCATTGAACTTGAACTGTATGCTGAAACAGATAGGTTTAAATTTTGGAATGTAAACCTTAATTTTAAAAAAGATATATCGAAATTTAGCTTTGCTGCACAATCAATGGATGATTTAAATATTTACTACGGTACCAGCGGAGTAGCAAACTTTATTTCTCCATCAGAAAAATGGATTTATAATTCAAAAGAATTTATAAGGCATGATATTCCAGATTGGGTCTTTGGATCAGTCATGTATCAAATTTTTCCTGAAAGATTTAGAAACGGAAATGATGATCTGACACCTGAAAATGCTTTGCCTTGGGAAACTGAACCCACAAGATTGGGCTTTCACGGAGGAGATATTTAAGGAACTAATTGAAGATGCCCATAAAAAAAATATGAAAGTTGTTTTAGATTGTTCGCTTAACCATGTTCATCCAAGACACTATGCCTTTCAAGATTTAGTTGAAAAAGGTGAAAAATCTGAATACAAGGATTGGTTTACTGTGTTTGATTATCCTGTTCGGTTTATACACAGACCTCACTTGTACTCAAACACCTACAAAGTTGGTTGGGATGGTAATCAAGAAGAATATAAAGCATATCTAGAAAAGACATTTAAAGAAACTAAAGTTCCAGTAGAGATCAAAGAGGATGAAGGTCCTATTGTAGAACCAACATTTAAGGCATGGTGGGGGGTTCCAGATATGCCAAAAATGAATTTGAAAAATGACGGGGCACGAAAATGGGCTTTAGATGTAACTGAATATTGGATCAAAAATTTTGATATTGACGGTTGGAGAATGGATGTAGCCAAAGAATTAGATTTTTCTTTTTGGAAAGACTTCAGAGATATTGCAATAAAGACAAAAAAAGATGTAGTACTTATCTCAGAAATATTTGGAGATACTTCTCAATGGCTTCAGGGAGACAGGTTTGACGGGACAATGAACTATTCATTTAGAGAAACCATGATAGATTATTTTGCTACAAAACGGATTGATAACAAGGAATTTGCAAATTCTTTATCTAATTTATATTCAATGTATTCATTCGAGGCTTTATCAGCCTGTCAAAACTTATTAAGCTCGCATGATGTAAGACGTTTTTTAAATCAATGTGAGTCAAACACCGATGGAATATTTGGAGCAGTATTTTTGCAAGCAACTTTTCCAGGAATAGCAGGGATTTATTACGGTGATGAAATAGGTCTTGGAGGAGGAGGAGATCCTTTCAATAGAGAACCTTTTCCGTGGGATTCTGAAGATAAATGGAACAAAGATTTAATGAATTTTACAAGCGAACTTATGAATATAAAAGCTAATGAACCTGTCTTAAAATATGGAAATTTTCAGATGGTTAATTTTGATAATAATTATGTAATATTTAGAAGAAAGTTTGAGCATGAATCATTTCTTTGTATCGTAAATCGAGATAAGCAAAATGTTGAGATTTCAATAGAAACATTTGCTCAAAATGTTGAAGCAGTTTATGGAGAATGTGAATTGGAAATAAGTTCAGGAACTTTAAAAATATCAGACATAGCAGATAATTTTGGCTTAATAATTAAAGAAAATTAAATTCTTTTCTTAATTAGAAATTTTTCTAATTAAAAATTATAATTTTTACATTATTCAATTTTTGAATATACGTATATTAAGAAAGGGAGTGTATGAATAATGCAAGATTGCGATTTGGCGCAATTTTATTAATTCTTTCCATGGTGCTTGTTGCATGTGGTGGTTCATCTGAAGATACAGTTGAAGAACCAGTAGTAGAAGAGGCACCAGCGGAAACACTTGCAGCTCCTGCTACAACTTCTCCACCTCCGGAAAAGTTAGTAGTTTGGGCTGAAGAAAAAGTAGCTGTTGCCTTAGATCCATTAGTCGGAGCTTATGAGCAAGCAGCAGGTGTTGATGTAGAAGTTGTAATTTATGATTTCGGCTCAATTAAAGATGATGTTCTAACTGCAGGACCTGCGGGAGAAGGACCTGATCTATTTATAAGCCCTCATGATATTGTTGGTGAAGTAGCAACTAATGGTGTTGTTGCGCCAATAGACCTCGGATCAATTCAATCAGATATTTTTGATGTTGGAATTGCTGGATTTAGTTATGGTGGAGAAGTTTATGGTTTTCCATATGCAACTGAAGCTATAGCGATGTATTACAACTCAGATTTAGTTGATGGTGTTCCATCGACATGGGAAGAAGTAAAGGCGGCATGTGACGCTGCAGGTACTGAACTCTGTGTTGGAGCTCCAGGTGGTGGAGGAGGCGGAGACGCTTACCACAACATTCCATTTGTCCAATCAGACGGTGGATATATATTTAAATTTGATGGAGGATTTGACTCTTCAGATGTTGGTCTCGATAATGCTGCAGCATTAGCTTCTGCAGAATATCTTGATTCATTAGTTAAAAATGGAACAATAGCTGCAACTGACTATGGTGCATCTATGACAGCATTTCAAGAAGGTAGATCTTTGTTTTGGATGACTGGCCCTTGGGCTAGGGGAGATGCTGCTGCAGTAAACTATGGTGTAGGTTTAATTCCTGCATTCGATGGTAGTGCTGCAACTCCATTCGTTGGAGTTAGAGGTATGTTCATTTCAGCATTTAGTGAAAAAAAGGTATTGGCTCAAAGCTTTATACTTGACTTTTTTGCTACTGTTGATGTTCAAGCTGCTATGTATGCTGAAGATCCAAGACTTCCTGCAACAAAATCATTGTTCGCAATTGTTGAAAGTGAAGATCCAATTGCAGCACAGTTTGCAGCTAGTGCAGCTAACGGTATTCCAATGCCTAACATTCCAGAAATGGGAAGTGTTTGGGGTCCGGTTGGAGATGCAATGTTAATAATTAGAGACCAAAACTATGGTACAAATGAAGATACAGGAGTAACTGTTGATTCTGCTTCTGACGCTATGAAATTAGCTGCTCAGCAAGTTAGAGATGCCATTGCAGGTGGATAATTAGATAAAAAATTATTTTGATCGGGGCTCGCAATGGGCCCCGATTTTTTTGTGATATATTTATGTATATGAAAGTTTCAATGATTATCAGGTATGTTTTATTGGGTATTTTCAATGCTTTAATGTTTTATATCGTGCCTCTTGCGATAAGCTACGAATCTTGGTTTTTACTTCTGATTGTTGGAATTATAACTTTTTTAATAAATATTACGTATCTTACTAACAGATTGAAACCATTGAAATGGATTACTCCAGGTTTCATATTTCTTTTAGCATTTGTTGTTTTTCCAGCAGGATTTAACTTTTATGTATCTTTTACAAACTGGCAGACAGGTCATATTTTGACTAAGACCCAAGTTATTGAACGTTTAGAAGATTTAACATTTTCTACTGAAGAACAAAGAGGAGTAGAGTTTGATTTATACGTCATGCAGGATTCAGATTTAGATTATTATTTTCTTGCAGACCTAGACAAAAACAATTTACTTTTTGGAAAAGCTATTACTTCGGATGAGTTTAATAATGTCAATTATGCAAATCATGAACCTTCATTCAAAGATTCAAATAACAACATTGTTATACCTGAATCACTTTATTTATTGTCTGGAAAAGAACAAATCGCAAACTCATCACAATTACAAGATTTATCTTTATTAGTAGATAAAAATACCAGAATAAATCTATACAATATATCAGTTTTCGGGGCTTCGAGTGGAAGAATATTTTCATCCCAACAAAAATATTCATATGATGACGACACAGATATTCTTTATGACAACACTCAAAATGTAGCATGCACACTCGGTGACAGAGGTAACTTTATATGCGGAGGTGAATCTGTTGATCCCGGTTGGAGAATTACAGTTGGTTCAGAGAATTATCAAAGAATCATTGACGATGAAAGATTTAGAGGACCTTTGAATACAGTAGCAACATGGACATTTCAATTTGCGTTTTTCTCAGTTGTCCTTGCTTTTTTTGTGGGATTATTTTTAGCTGTAACACTCAATAATGAAAAAGTAAGATTTCAAAAAGTTTATAGATCAATTTATATAATTCCATATGCAATCCCAGGATTTATTTCAATCTTAGTTTTCAGAGGTTTACTAAATCCAGATTTTGGATTAGTCAATGATTGGCTTGATCCTATCTATCAATTATTGAATATTGAACCCATAAGGTGGTTTAGGACAGAGGCAAGTTCTAAAGCAGCAGTTTTATTAGTTAATACATGGTTAGGTTTTCCATATATGTTTTTAATAGTTACTGGTGCACTTCAATCAATTCCAACAGAACTTATTGAAGCCTCAAAAGTTGACGGAGCAACACCAAGACAGTCATTCTGGAGAATTACTTTTCCATTATTACTGGTTTCTATATCTCCATTATTAATAGGAGCGTTTGCTTATAATTTTAATAATTTCACTTTGATTTTTTTACTTACAGGAGGAGGTCCGCCACTCGTTGGTGCTGATGTCTCTGTAGGCTATACGGACATTCTTATATCTTTTACATATAATCTCGCTGTTTCTGGCGGAAGAGGTGTTCAGTTTGGGTTAGCAGCTGCTGTGACAACAATTATATTTTTTCTTGTATTAATAATTTCAGCTATATCATTTAGATATTCAAAAAGATTAGAGCGGATTTATGGAAACATCTAAGTTAACTAAATGGATTAGAGAATACGGGTGGAGGCATCTTGTTGGAATATTTTTTGTTGTATTTTCGATGTATCCGATTTTATATGTAATTACCAATTCATTTGCAGATTTTGCTAATCTTCAAAATTCAAAACTTATTCCAGACGCTTTAACTTTTAAGCATTATAGATCACTATACGAGGACTCATTAGTCCCTTATTTTAGATGGCTATTCAACACTTACAAAATTGCAAGCATTGCTGGGTTATTTAATGTTCTATTAGGGACATTGGCAGGGTATGCGTTCGCAAGATTAAAGTTTAGAGGAAGAAGAGTAGGTTTGATTACATTAGTTTTAATTCAAATGTTTCCTGCTTTCCTTGCATTTGTTGCTATTTATCTGTTATTTTTTCAAATTAGCGATGTAGCTCCTTTCATGGGTCTAGGAACGCACTTTGGTCTAATTTGTGTTTATTTAGGAGGATCGATTGGCTTTAATTCCTGGTTAATAAAAGGGTTTATGGATACTATTCCAACTTCTTTAGATGAGGCAGCTAAAGTTGATGGTGCAAATGATTCACAAATATTTTTTAGAATTGTTGCTCCTCTTGCAAGGCCAATAATTGTTGTATTATTTGTCATTACCTTTATTGGAATTTATTCAGACTATATTCTTGCTGCAGTATTTTTAAAAGATCCCAATTTGTATACGGTAGCCTTGGGCATAAATGTGGTATTTATGGACGACTTTAGTAATGAATGGGGAAGTATTGCTGCTGCATCTGTAATAGCTGCAACACCTATAGCTGTTCTATTTTTGTTTTTTCAAAAACAAATAACGGGTGGTCTTACTGCAGGATCAATAAAAGGATGAGTAAGAAAGCATTATTTATCGCTGGAGGATGGGGCGGTCATGAGCCAATAGAAACCTCAAAATTTATTATCCAAGAAATAAAAAAATTTGATATTGAAAGTGATTTAGTTGAAAGTTTAGATGTTATGAGTGATTTAAAATATTTAAAAAAATATGATGTCATTTTACCAGTATGGACAATGGGAAATATAGATGATGACAATTGGGAAATTAAAGACTCAAAAATTGGAAACTTGCAAGAAGCTATAAGCTCTGGAATAGGATTAGCTGGCTGGCATGGCGGAATGACAGATGCTTTTAGAGATAACACAAACTATCAGTTTCTTGTTGGGAGCCAATTCGTTTGCCATCCAGGCAATTTTGTTGATTATGAGGTCGCCATTATTGATAAAGATCATCAAAGTGTCGATGGAATTGATAATTTTAGTGTTCACTCAGAACAATATTTTTTACATATTGATCCATCAATAAATGTAATTGCCTCAACAAAATTTAATAAGAAATACCACGACTGGATTGATGGTGTAGAAATGCCAATTGCATACACAAAAAAATGGGGAAAAGGAAAAGTATTTCATTGTTCAATAGGGCATTACCTCAAAGATTTTGAAAATTTAAATGTTGTTAAATTAATTACTCAGGGAATCAACTGGGCTACAAAATAATATGAACATAGGAATAATTGGATGCGGTGCAATTTCAGATCAATATATGATTGGTTTGAACAAGGATAAAGAAATTTTAAAAGTTGTTGCTTGTGCAGATGTAGATTCTAACAAGTCAGAAGTATTCTCTAAAAAACACAAAATTGATAAGTTATCTGTCGAGGAAATATTTGTTGATAATGATATTGATCTTATTGTAAATCTAACACCTCCATCCTCTCATTTTGAGATTTCAATGAAATCTCTTAAAAATGGAAAACATGTCTTTTCTGAAAAACCCGTCTCTTTATCAATAAACGAAGGGGAAAAATTATATGCAACAATGAAAGAAAATAATGTTTATTTATTTTCTGCCCCTGACACATATCTGGGACCAGCATTCAAAAAAGGGACTGAGTTGGTAAATTCTAATCAGATTGGACAAATTATTGGTGGGTCAGCTAGTTTTGTTACTCATGGTGTAGAGGGGTGGCATCCTAATCCTGAATTTTATTATAAGAAAGGGGGAGGGCCTTTATTCGACATGGGTCCATATTATTTAACTGCTTTGGTAAAACTACTTGGCCCTGTAACTCAAGTTATCTCTTACTCAAAAAAGAATTTCAATAAGCGTCTTGTAGACAATCCAGAAGTAAAATATGAGGAAATCGAAGTAGAGATTGATACCCATTATGTTTCATTATTAAAATTCAAATCTGGAGTTGTTGTCGACTTCCAGGTTAGTTTTGATATATGGAAACCATATGATGGAAAATTGGAAATATATGGGGAAAACTCATCTTTAAAATTTGCAGATCCAAACAACTACGATGGTGAAATTTCTATTTTTAATAAAGAAACTTATCAATGGGAAAACATATATTCGTCAAAAGACAGTGAAAATAATTACTACAGAGGCTTAGGTGTTGTTGAAATGGTAAATTCTATAAAAGAAAATAATGTATCTGAGGATGACCTATTTTTACCATTTCATGTATTAAATATTATGTGTACTTTAGAGTCTTATGATTTTGATGGAAATTGGGCAAATATTACTCAACAATTTTAAACAATAGATTAGAGAATTTTGACTTTGGACATTAAAATTGTTCTAAGAGAGTGGAGATTAAATGAGCAAAATACAAGAATTCCTAAAAAACCAAGAAAAATCAGTTATGAGTATTGTTGAAGGTAAAACAATTATTGATTATTTAAACAATAATGCAGAAGAGTCACCTGATTACCCTGCTTTAAATACCCCAATCAATAATGAATATACAGGATGGGATTCTATTTCTTGGTCAGAATATCAAGAAACAGTTCACAATCTTGCTTCAGGACTTATTGATATTGGTCTACAAGCTGAAGACAATGCTTTTATTGTTGCAAATAATGTAAAAGAGCATTTTATTTCAGATCTTGGAATCATGCATGCAGGTGCAGTTCCCTCTACAATCTATAAACAACTTAAATCAGGACAAATCGAATACATCTCCAATCTACTTGAAGCAAAAGTAGCTTTTGTTGGTGATGCAGAGCTATTTACTGAAGTCAATAAAGCAAAAGATAATTGTCCAGATATGAAGTACATCATAATGATTGAAGATTTTGATCAATATAAAGATTTAGATTACGTGTTAAGTTATCAAGATCTTATTGAAAAGGGTAAAAAAATTAATGCAGAAAGTAAATCAGAATTAGAAGCAAGAATGGAATCTGTAAAACCAGATTCACTTGCATGTTTAATTTTTACATCAGGGACAACTGGAAATCCTAAGGGCGTTATGCTTACCCATGAGAATATATTATTTACCATTCAGAGCTTGATAGAGCAATCGGTAAGTTTAGGAACTAATCCTAGAATTGTTTCTTATTTACCTATGGCCCATATTGCAGCAAGATTAACAGATCATTATCAATCAATTTTTAGAAAAGGTCAATTATTTCCAGTCCCAGTTCTTGAGGACATGGCTACAGCCCTACCAACTATTAAACCAACTCTCTTTTTCGCAGTTCCTCGGGTTTGGGAAAGATTTCAATCAGGTTTAATTAATAAAATAAACGAATCAGATAAAAAAGATTTGGCTTTAAGAGCCATTGATAATGGATTAGAAAGAGTTGAATATGAGCAAAGAGGTGAGACACCACCTTTAGGAATAAGAATTAAAGATGCAATATTTAACAAGCTTGTTTTTGAACGATCATTTAAAGTTGGGTTGGGTCTTGATAATTCTGAAGTATTCATTACTGCCGCAGCACCTATGAATCCAGAGGTTCAAAAATGGTTTCATGCAATTCATATTGATGTCGCAGAAGTATATGGAATGACAGAAGATACAGGACCTGCAACATTTTGTGTTCCAAATTTTGCAAATAATTACTTCCAAAATCTTATGAGAGCCAATGATTTACCTATTCCAGATGTAATGAATCCAATTGGTAAAGTTGGTATGCCTATTATGGGTACAGAAATAAAAGTTCTAGATGATGGTGAGTTGTGCATCAAAGGTAAACACGTTGCAAAAGGATATTATAAAGCAGAAGAAGAAACAAAAGCTGCATTTGATAATGATGGATGGCTTCATACAGGAGATTTAGCCGAGATTGACGAAAACGGTTTTGCAAAAATAATTGGAAGAAAAAAGGAAATTATTATTACTTCTGGTGGCAAAAACATTGCACCTGTTGAATTAGAAAATCTAATTAAGACACATGAGTTAATAGGCCAAATTTGCATGGTAGGAGATGGAAAGAAATTTTTAAGTGCTTTAATTGTTCTTGATGGCGATGGTGGTGCTGAAAAATGGGCTAATGAAAATGGAGTTGATTACAACATTGAAACTATGTCAAAAAACGAAAAAGTCTTATCAGCTATACAAGAGCATGTTGATCAGTCAAATAGTAAAGTTGCAAATGTTCAACAAATTAAAAAATTTACCCTACTGTCAAGTGAATGGACTGATAGTAGTGGCGAGTTAACACCATCTCTCAAATTAAAAAGACATGTTGTTGCGGAGAGATATGAAAACGAAATTGAAGCAATGTATGAGGAGGCAAAATAATGGCTGATGTTAGTTTCGAAAATAGAGTTGTAATTGTTACTGGAGCTGGAAATGGACTTGGAAAAGCTTATGCCTTAGAACTTGGAAAAAGAGGTGCAAAAGTTGTTGTTAATGACTTGGGTGGTGCTGTTGATGGTTCTGGATCTGGTAATTCTCCTGCTGATGATGTTGTAAATGAAATTATCGAAAATGGTGGAGAAGCAGTGGCAAACTATGATTCGGTAGCAACTAAAGATGGTGGAGAGTCAATTGTCCAGACCGCAGTTGATAGTTTCGGTACTGTAGATGCTGTTATTAACAATGCAGGAATTCTAAGAGATAAGAGTTTTGCAAATATGACTGAAGAAGAATTTTCATTAATTATAGAAGTTCATTTGAAAGGAACATATTTCGTAACACAACCTGCATTTAAGATTATGAAAGAGAATAATTATGGAAGAATTGTAAATGTTGCATCACCATCGGGCATTTTTGGTAATTTTGGCCAAACAAATTATGGAGCAGCAAAGATGGGAATTGTTGGATTAACAAATGTCTTAGCTATTGAAGGTGCAAAATATAATATTAAAGTTAACGTTATAGCACCTACTGCATATACAAGAATGACAGAAGCTCTTCTTCCAGAAGATGTGGGAAAACTTTTTAGCGCAGAACTTGTTACTCCAATGGTTACATATCTAGCATCTGAAGCTTGCGAACCAACACATGAAATTTTTGGTGTTGCAGCTGGCAGATTTGCAAGAATCGGCATTATTACACATGAAGGATATGTAAATACAGAAGCTACCGCAGAAGACATTGCAAGCAATATTGAGGAAATTAGAACAATTACAGATGGTTCTTATCCTTTAAGCAATGAAGATGAGCTCATGCTTATACAAAAAGCTATTCAGGGAAATTAGTACCTCAAGTTTTATGGTGTATAATTTTATATGGTAAAAACTGAGACTAAACCATTAGATTCTGAGGAATTAGTTTTAAACAGATTACAAGAATTAGTTGATTTTCGAAAAGATGATCAAGACATTAAAGAATTTTGGGCAAAGCAATTTGATTTAGGACTTGCTTGGGTTCATTTTCCTGAAGGTGCAGGAGGATTAAACGTTAATCCAAAATATCAATTATTAGTTAATGAAACTCTTCGAAAAGAAGGTATCTCAACAAATAATCGCATTGCTAATCTTCTTGGAATTGGCATGGGAGCGCCAACTATTACTGAATATGGAACTCAAGAACAAATCGATAAGTATTTAAAACCGATGTTTACAGCAGAAGAAATTTGGTGTCAATTGTTCTCTGAGCCAGGATCAGGTTCCGATTTAGCTAGTTTGTCAACAAAAGCAGTGGACGATGGTGACGGGTATATAGTAAATGGACAAAAAGTTTGGACAACATTAGGACATCTTTCAAAATGGGGATTATTAGTTACAAGAACTGATCCAGATGTTCCAAAGCATAGAGGACTAACATTTTTTATCGTTGATATGGAATCTGAAGGTGTCGAAGTAAGACCTTTAAGACAAATAACTGGTGAAGCAGAATTTAACGAAGTTTATTTTACGGATGTAAAAATTCCTAAAGAGAATGTTCTTGGAGAAGTAGGTGATGGATGGCGAGTCTCTCTAGCAATTTTAATGAATGAAAGAGTTGCTATTGGAGGAAATGTAAGACCAAGAGGAAGTGGTGCACCAGGACATTTAGTTCAATTATGGAAAGATCGCGAACTAGATGATCCCGTTACGAAAGATAAACTTATGGAATTATGGATACAACAAGAAGCTGTAAGGTTAACCAATTTGAGAGCATCTGAACTTAGAGAAAAAGGAACACCTGGTCCAGAGGGTTCGACAAGCAAACTTCATGAAGCTGAAATAAATAAGGCATCCTACGCTTTTGGTATGGAAATGTTAGGAAATGATGGATTATTATTCCCAAGAGGATATGAGCTATCTCAACCTGAATTAAATTTTGATAATGATTCTTACGGTTTTACAGATACACAAAGTTTATTTTTAAGATCCCGAGCAAACTCTATTGAAGGCGGCACATCAGAAATCATGAGAAACATTATTGCAGAAAGAGTTTTAGGTCTTCCAAGCGAACCAAAATTAGATAAAGATAAAGCTTGGAAAGATTTGCCAAGATCTTAATTGTTATAAATTAAGCAGAACTTTCCATCTTCAACCGTAACTTCTATATCATTATCGATTGATATATTTCTTAGAGTAAGAGATTTACCAAATTCAATATTTTCATTATCAAGGTTCCATTGCGCTCCAGAGATATTTAAATTTTTCAAATTTGTAAATGGAAGGATACTAAACTCAACATTATTTCCGATTGCAATTTTTTTTGTATTAGGAATAAGTACTGTCTGATCCTTATGTATCCAACAAATTTGCTGGTCTTCTTGAAAGCTAATAATTACAGTTAAAACAGAAAACAAATGGTCAATTTCCCCATATTCTCCACCAATAATTGTTATATCCTTAATTTCTTTATCCATTACGTGTTTTATAGCAAGCTCAAAATCTGTTTCATTTTTGTTAGTGTCATATTTTAAAATTTGAACTTCATCCTTTTCTGCTCTTTTAATTGTTTTCTCATCTATTGAATCAAGATCACCAATAATTAAATCTGGTTTTAAAAATAATTTGTAAGCTTGTTCTGTTCCTGAATCTACAGCAACTATAAGATCATAATTTCCTAGCTGATCTCTTTTTGTAGAATTAAGACCACCGTTTACTATAAGTGCATTTTTCATTTTCACTTGAAGGTTATCATAAATTATTTAATAATCGGCATTGAAGTGTTCATTGCATTTTTTAATGCATTTAAAACTAAAGCTTTTTCATTTGCTTGAGAAAACACAAAACCTAAGTATTTATCACCAAAAGGTGGTTCTAACAAATCTGAGTTCTCGAAAACAGTTATTTCAACTGCCGATACATTATCAATGTTTTCCAATTCATCTTGATTAATAGAAACAAATTTACCTGTTTGAGGAGTTGGAAGCATGAGTACGCCAACATAATTACTAAGGAGTTCAACAGGTTTTAATTCATCATATAAAAAGGCATGTAATGTAATTTCTTCAAGAGATACTTTAAACAAGCCAAAACTTAGACATTTTGAACAAAGGCCACCTATCATTCTTGGATTAATTTCAATAATGAAAATATTTTCATCAAGTATTTTAAATTCAACATGTACAGGCCCATTCTCAAGACCAATTTTTTTACAAGCATCATCAACTAATTCAACTATTTCATTTTGTAATTTTTCAGATAGTTCACTTGGGGTTATATAGATTGACTCTTCAAAGTAAGGTTCTTTGTATTCAATTGGCTTATCGAAAATTGTTATTTTATTTAAATTAGAATTTATTAAGTTACCTTCTAATGCATATTCTTTACCATCTATATGTTGCTCGATAACCATTTCCCGATCTTCACAATCGTTCATTAAATTAATTATGTAGTCTTTGTTTTTATTAAAATTATCTATTTTTAAAACACTTTTGCTTGCTGATCCAAAATTTGGTTTTAAAACTGATGTACCATGTTTTTCCACAAACATTGCAATATCTTCAAGACTTTTTATAACCATATTTTCTGCTTTTATATTCGATATTAAATTAAAAGTATTTCTTGAATTAAACTTATTCATTGAATGCTCTATGGCAAATAATTTATTTCCTTTAGCATCTAATAAATCAACTAGATAACCAGCAAATTTTAATGCACTATGGTCAACTGGAAGTACGTGAGTTATTTTATTAAGTTTTATTAATGTTTCATTGCTTATTTTTTCAGTAAAATTTTGAATAATTACAGTATCACCAAATTGACTTGATACTTGATCGCTGTCTGTAATTACCAAAAAATCGATACCTAATCTTTCTGCAGTTTGTACAAAATCATTGGATTTATAGCTATTTTCTGGGATTACTAACAATAGTTTATTCATATTTATTTACACATATCTTGAACTTACTAATATTAAGTATATGACTGATGAGTTTAAATTCAATATTGGAGACAGTGCTGTTAGTAAGATTCTTGAGTTAAAAGAACAAGAACCTGGAGATAAAGATTATGCTCTATTTTTACAGATTGACGGTGTACAAGGAAATCAATATACATATGATCTTAGTTTTTTAGATCTTGAACAAGCTAGACCAGATGATAAACGAGTTGATTTTGGTGATTTATCTGTAATTATAGCCAGTAAAGATGTTGATAACTTTAATGGTGCAGTATTAGAAATATCTGATGATCCAAATGCACCAGGACTCACAATGGACAACCCAAATACTCCAAGTCCTTCAATGGTAGGTAACCCTGAAGATTTACCTGAACTTACTGGTGAACTTGCAGAGAAGGTACAAACAGTTCTTGAAAGCCAAATTAATCCAGCAATAGCATCTCACGGAGGAAAGGCATCTTTAGTTGGTATTGAAGGTCAAGATGTTTATCTTAGACTTGGTGGGGGCTGTCAAGGATGTGGAATGGCTCAAGTAACACTTACTCAAGGAATAGAAACAGCTTTACGAGATGCTGTACCTGAAATAGGAAATATTATTGATGCAACTGATCACGCTTCAGGAAATAATCCGTATTTCGAATCGTCTAAAAAATAATTAAAAACTGATTACTGTTTTCCCAATATTTTTTCTAGATAGAAAGTTTTCAAGTGCTAAAGAAGTCTCTTCTATTGGATGAATATTTTTTGGTTGTATCACTAGTTTATCCTTTTCAATAAATTCAATTAATTCTTTAAAGTCTTCAGCTGTCTCTTCAGGAGAGGTTGTAGTCCATCTTCCCCACCAAACTCCAACTATTGAGACTCCCTTAACAAGAGTTAAATTTAATGGAATTTTTGGTATGTTGCCATCTGTAAAACCTATTACAAGCAATCTTCCATTCCATGCTGTTGCTCTCAATGCTTGTTCTGTTACATCTCCTCCAACAGGATCCATAACAACATCTACTCCTTTTCCATCAGTAAGTTCTTTTACTGTTTCCTTCAGTTCAACTTGATCATATCTAATAATTTCATCTGCCCCCAATGACTTAACATATTCTGCTTTTTCATCACTGCCAACTGCACATATAGTTTTGACTCCCATTATTTTCGCTAATTGTATCGTCGCCGTCCCTATACCCCCTGACGCACCAAGAACAAGAAGAGACTCATTCTTTTGAATATTTGCTCTTCTTTTGAGTGCGTAATAACAAGTTCCATAATTTATAGGCAAGCTTGCCCCAGCCATTGAATCGACTTTTTTTGATACAGGTATAACAAGATTCTTATCTACAGAAACATATTCAGAAAAACCTCCTATTGGCGGCAAAGCTATTACTTTGCTCCCAATCTTAAGATCAACATCATCTCCAGTTTCTTCAACATATCCACAAACTTCATTACCAGGAGTAAAAGGTGGGTCCATTACTATTTGATATTTACCTTGAACCATTAAAGCATCTGGAAAATTCACACCTGCTGCTTGTACTTTTACTAGTACTTCATTTTTACTTGGCTTTGGTGTTTCAATATCTTTTATCTCAAGTAGATTAGGATCACCTATTTTTGTACAAACAACAGCTTTCATCAATCTTCTCTTTCGATTATTCCAGAGAGCTTCTTTGCAAAGTTTTTCTTTTCTTCAATATCTACTTTTCTAGAAATTTGTATTCTTTGAGCTTGTGGTGATCCAGCACCATGCATTGATTCAGTTAAATAAGCAACAGCATTTCTTCCTAATGTCATATTTTCAATAAGTCGTAACATGCTTACACGATCTTCGGTATTTATATCTTCTTTGCCTTTCAAGTATTTCAATAAGTTTGGTGACATCTCACTTTCATTTATGTCAATACCTGAAGGCATGGATGCAACTAGTCCACCAGCTAAATCTTGTGCCAACCTTCCTATCTCATAAGTTTCTTTTGTAACATGCTGTTTGCAGACATTTGCTAATAAATCGTCATTTATATAATTTCCACTCTTTGTTTTTTTTCCTTGCAAAGATGAAGCAATTCCCGTCGCATAAATAGTTTCATTTAATTTATTCATTTCAATTAATTTTTCTTTAATATGTGATTTATCTTCAACACCGTTATATTCGGCAATACTTGCTGCCGCCCCTATCATTACATCCCCAACACCTGATTTACATACATACGATCTTCGATGATAACATGTAAATCTTTCGACAAGCATTGCAGCAAAATCATATTCACCATTCATAAATATAAATTCGTTTGGAATGAACACATTATCAAAAATAACCATTGCTTCTTGACCAGCAAAATATTTATTTCCAACATCATATTCACCTGGCTCCATACTTCTGGTGTCACAGGATTGTCGTCCATAGATGTACGTAATACCTTCTGTCTCAATAGGCAACGCTCCTACAATTGCATAATCTTTATCATTTTCAGTAAGCCTTAAAGTTGGCATAACAACCATCCAATGAGAATTTATACATCCTGTTTGATGAGCTTTAGCTCCTGAGACATAAACACCATTATCATCTCTATTAACAACTCTCAAATATAAATCTTGATCCGCTTGTTGGTGAGGAGGTTTTGATCTATCACCTTTAACATCAGTCATAGCTCCACCAATCACAAAATTACCCTCATGCATTTTTGTTAAAAAATTGATAAATTTGTCATGGTAATTTGTTTTATATTTTTCATCAATCTCATAGGTCACTGAATGAAGGGCATTGAATGCATCCATTCCCACACATCTTTGGAAACACGTACCAGTTAACTGACCAAGTTTCCTTTGCATTTCATTTTGCATAAATAAATCTTCACTGCTGTTCGCAATATGTAAAAATCGATTAATTGGCTCATTTGTATAAGGTGAAATAGTTGTAGCCAAATCAGGGTCTCTATCTGCTAATGCATAAGTTTCAGCCATAGCTTCAATACTTGGTTTGATAATTGGATGAGTGAGAGGATCTTTTACTAGTTCACCCATGAGATAGATAGTTAGATTTCTATTTTTCAGAGAGTTAATATAATCTTGTTTTGTACGAATTTTGTTCATACATCATTATAAATTGTAAGTTTGTGATTTAAAATCTAGTTAGAAATTTATAATTTAAATAACTTCAAATAACCCTGCTGCACCCATGCCACCGCCAACACACATAGTTACAACAACGAATTTTGCGTTTCTTCTCTTACCTTCCATTAATGCGTGCATTGTCATTCTTGCACCAGTCATTCCATATGGATGGCCTATTGAGATTGAGCCGCCATTGACATTGTAAATACTGTTATCGATACCAAGTTCGTCTCTACAGTATAAAGTTTGAACAGCAAACGCTTCATTTAGCTCCCAAAGGTCTATATCTTCAATTTTCAAATTGAATTTATTCAATAAATCTGGAACCGCATACACAGGACCTATTCCCATTTCCTCAGGTGCTAATGCTGATACAGTCATACCTCTGTAATATCCAAGTGGTTCTAGGCTTCTTTTTTCTGCTTCGCTAGCTTCCATTAGGACAACTGAAGCTGAGCCATCTGATAATTGAGAGGCATTGCCGGCTGTGATAAACTTTCCTTCTCCGTAAACCGGAGGAAGTGAAGATAAACCGTCTAAATTTGTCTCTGGTCTATTTCCCTCATCTTTTGTTAATTCAACCTCTTGGTCAGAAACTTCACCAGTTTCTTTATTTTTGACACTCTTAGTTGTAGTTGTTGAAATAATCTCATCATCAAACTTGTTACTTTCTTGAGCTGCTGCAGTTCTTTGTTGACTTTGTAGGGAATATTCATCTTGATATTCTCTCGAAATATTATATTTTTCAGCAACAAAATCAGCAGTTTCAATCATGGGCATGTAAGCGTTATCGGCAAGTTTTACAACATTTGGGTCTGGAGCAAATCTCAATTCAGCAGTTTGAACTAATGATATAGATTCGACACCACCAGCAACAACAACATTCATATTGTCTGTCATTATTTGTTTCGCACCGGTAGCGATGGCCATCAGGCCGGAAGAACATTGTCTATCTATAGTCATTCCCGGGACTGTAATTGGTAATCCTGCTGCAATTCCACTCAGTCTTCCAATGTTTAATGCTTGCGACCCTTGTTGTTGAGCACATCCCATAATGACATCTTCAATCTCATTAGGATCAACTTTTGCTCTTTCGACTGCTTCTTTAATTGAATAAGAACCTAATGTTGGAGCGTCTGTTTTGTTATAAGCTCCACGATAAGCTTTTCCTATAGGTGTTCTTGCTGCTGATACAATTACTGCTTCTCTCATTTTTATTATTCTTTCTTTTATTCTGTAACTATAAATAAAGTTAAAGGCTCAGCAATTGCTGCTGGTTTATCCTTACCTTCTATTTCAATTGTAGCAGTATGTTTTACTAACCATCTACCAGCTTTTTTGTATTGAACATCTGACAAAACAAATCTTCCTCTTATTTTACTATTTACAGGGACAGCTTCCATGAAACGAACCTTATCAAGACCATAATTTATTGCCATTTGTATATTTTCTGGCATAACAGTTTTGTCGACTGATAAGAAAGTCACCATACTCAACGTCAAGAATCCATGAGCTATTGTAGATCCCCATGGAGTACTTTTAGCCATTTCTTCATCAACATGAATAAACTGATGATCGTTAGTACCTTCAGCAAACTGATTAATTCTTTCTTGATTTATTTCAAACCAGTCTGAAACACCAACTTCCTTACCGATATATTTTTCCATTTCTTCTGCAGGTACAATCGTCATATTATCTCCTCTAATAAATTTTCATTTGCAGCTTTGTTTGCAAACTTTATTGTACTGTTCTTAAATGATTCTATTTCATTTTCATTTGTTTTTCCATACGATCCCATTGAATACCTGATATAAACTCCTTCCATTATCATTGCATGTTTCCAAAAAGATAATCTTGCGTAAAATTCAATATCACTTAAATCTAGATCTGAATTATTTAAATACAAAGCTATTACATCCTTACGTGTTGGAAATCCTTCAGATAGGGTAGGAGAATAAATAAAAGGTGAGTCTTTCTCCTGTTTTGTATTCCAAGATGCTATTACTGTACCCATATCTGCAAGTGGATCTCCTAGAGTACAAAGTTCCCAATCCAGAACGGCAGCTACTTGATTATCCTTTACTCGTACATTATCTAATCTGTAATCTCCATGAACTATTCCAACAGTTTGTTGAGAGGGAATATTATCTAGTAATAATTTTGTAGCAATTTCTAATTCTTTTATTTCTCTAACTTTTTGAGATTGAAATTGTTTATTCCATCTATTTATTTGACGCTCAACATATTCCTCATGTTTTCCTAAATCATTTAATTCTGAACTTATCACGTCAAAATTGTGTATTTCAGAAAGAGCTTTAATAAATGATTTCGTAATTGTATTTTTTTGAATTTCATTAAATTCATCAGCTATTTGGTTATTTGCTATGGTCTCACCCTCAATAAATTCCATAATATAAAAATCATCTACGGATAATTCTTTCTTATTGTATAAATACATAGGTTTTGGGACCCTTAAGCCATTTTCACTTAGAACTTTTAATATTTTGTATTCCCTGCCCATATTGTGTGCAGATTCTAACTTAAGTCCAAATGGAGGTCTTCTCAATACAAATGAGTTTGCATCATCAAAAATTTTGAATGTAATATTTGATCTTCCTACGTTAAACTGTTCAAAGTTAAAATCTTCTGAAATGTTTATAACTGAAGAGATATATTTTTTAAGTTTTTCACTAAAAAAGTCCATTTAAGAACATATTAATGAAAGTTTTTTGGTTCAGTTGTTTAAATTGATACAATAAGAATGATGGATTTTAATTTTTCTAAAGAATCACTTGAATTACAGGATAAGCTAAAAACTTTTTTCGTAGATCATATTTATCCGAATGAAGACCATTACGAGAACGCAATTATTGACTCTGGTGATCCATTGCATATTCCAGAAATCCTAAGTGAACTCAAATCAAAAGCTAAAAAGGAAAATTTATGGAATTTATTTCTCCCTGATAACGAATATGGATATGGGTTATCAAATGTTGATTATGCACCATTGGCTGAGATAACCGGTCATAATTGGTGGGCTCCAGAGGTATTTAATTGTTCTGCACCTGATACAGGAAATATGGAAATTTTAGCTGAGTTTGGAACATCAGAACAAAAAAAACAATGGCTTGAACCACTTCTTGAAGGAGAAATAAGATCATGCTTTGCAATGACCGAACCAAATGTGGCTTCCTCTGATGCTACCAATATAGGAAGTTCAATTGTCAGTGACGGAGATAATTATGTCATCAATGGTCGAAAGTGGTGGACTTCAAATGCTATAAATCCAAATGCAAAAATATGTATTTTTATGGGTGTTACTAACCCTGATAGCCCTCCATATCAAAGGCAAAGTCAGGTATTAGTACCAATGGATAGCGAAGGACTTTCAATAATCAGACCAATGCAAGTATTTGGATATGACGATGGATACACAGGACACCCAGAGCTTTTATTTGAAAATGTTGTTGTTCCAAAATCCAACATCATTGGGGGAGAAGGAATGGGATTTAAAATAGCTCAAGCAAGACTTGGACCTGGAAGAATACACCATTGCATGAGGGCTATAGGAATGGCAGAGAGAGCGTTATCTCTTATGATTGATCGCTCACTTGAAAGAGAAACATTTGGTCAAAAATTGGCTGAACAGGGCGTTATTCAAGATTGGATTGCTCGTTCAAGAATAAAAATTGAAGAAGCAAGGCTACTAACATTAAAAACTGCTTGGCTTATTGATACTGTTGGTAAAGAAGAAGCAAAAATTGAAATTTCATCTATAAAAGTATCTGTTGTTGAAGCAGCTTCCTATGTAATTGATAAAGCCATACAGACTCATGGTGCAATGGGGCTATCCCAAGACACTCCGTTGGCAAGAATGTCTGCTGGTGCTCGCGTATTAAGAATTGCAGATGGACCTGATGAAGTTCATTTGAGATCAATTGCGAAAAGAGAAATTAATAAACATAGGTAGTTATGGAAAAAGTTGCTGTTATTGGTGGGGGACAAATGGGAAGCCAGATTGCTGCCTTATCGGCAATCTCTGGTCATGAAACTAGTATTTTTGATAACAATAAAGAATATCTCGATAACAAATTAATATTTACAAAACAAAATATAGAAAACTTAGTTTCAAAAGACTTAATTCAAAAGGAAAGCTTAGATAATTTTAATAAAAATCTTAAAGTCTATGATTCACTTGAAACTGTTGTAAAGGATAAAACATTCGTAATTGAAGCTGTTGTTGAAAGATTTGACGTAAAAAAAGATATCTTTGAAATTATTTCTAACATTCTTGATGAAAATGTTGTTCTCGCGACAAATAGTTCATTCATAGCTGCATCAGAAATTGCGCAACATTGTAAATATCCAGAAAGATTTCTAAATATGCATTTCTTTTACCCTCCGTTAAGAATGGATCTTATTGAAATTTCATTCCCAGAATCTACAAAAAAAGAAGTAGTTGACAGGACAAAAGAACTTGGCAATTTGATGGGAAGAACAGTTATTACTTTAAATAAAGAAACGCCAGGTTTTATCGTAAACAGAATGCTAGGAGCTTTAGTTGATGAGGCTTATGAACTATATGATGAAGGAATTGCCGACTTCAAAGATATAGACTTGGCCATTAAAAAGGGTTTAAATCATCCCTTAGGTCCGTTTGAATTAACTGATTACTCAGGCTTAGATATTAGTTATTATTCAAAACTTAAAATTTACAATGAGACAAAAAATCCAAAAGATAAGCCTAAAAAGTTTCTAGAAGAAAAAGTTAAAGATGGAAAATTAGGGGTAAAAACAGGAGAAGGTTTTTATTATTATGATAAACCTTCAAAATCTTGATCTTTAAGATTAAAAAAGAATTCTCTTTCAGCTTTTATTTTTAAAACTATCCTTTCAGATTGAATTTCAAATGGGTAAGGTTTATCCCAATACTTATGTGACAGATCGTTAATATTTTTTAAAGCGTCATCACCTGTAATTTCACCAACTACGACACCTCTAATTTCAACAAATTTAAACTCATTATCATGTTTCCAGATCATAACATTCACTCTTGGATCATCTTTTACATTTAGATATTTTCTCCGGTGAATTTCTGTATTTATTAATATATTTTCACCATCTGTATCAACCCACATAACATGTGTCTGAGGAGCACCGCTTTTAAAAAGTGTCGTTAAAGTTGCATAATTTGGCTCTTTTGCCATTGCAATCGTTTTTTTATCTAATCCCATATAATTATCATAGAATATTATGAAAGTTGTTTTACAAAGAGTTAAATCTGCTTCTGTAAATGTTAATAAAAATGTCATATCTAAAATCGATCATGGATTATTGCTTTTATGGGCTATTGAAAAAGGAGATACCTTTGAAGATATTGAAACATTAACAAAGAAAATTCTAAAACTTAGAATTTTTGCAGATGAAGAGGGAAAAATGAACAAGTCAATTATCGATGTTTCTGGTGAAATATTACTAGTGAGTCAATTTACATTAAATGGAGATATTTCTAAAGGTAATAGGCCTTCTTTTGTAAATTCTGAAGATCCTGAAATAGCAAAACGGATGATTGAAGATGTAAAAATTGAATTTTCCAATTATTTAAACGTTAAAGAAGGTTCTTTCGGTGCATTAATGGAAGTTTCTCTTGTAAATGACGGTCCTTTAACGATGTATATTCAATCTAAAAATGGAAATATGGTTAATTAAGCTGACTGTAATTTTATATTCTTTTTACCCTCAGCCTCGCTAAGTTTTTTATCTAGATAATATTCTTCACCAGCCCAAAGATGTAAACCTAATCCAACTTTCATAGCACATCTTTTGAACGCATCAGATTCTGCATGTTTAGCATTCATACCATCGCTTCCCTGATCATGCTCCACATCTCCAATTGAAGTAATTGTTACAGATTTTCCATCGATGAGAGTTGTTAGTTTACCAAAACAACCTACAACTTTTCCACTATTCTCTTGTCTGATAAGCTCCACAAC